>JABIGQ010000015.1 GCA_018650085.1 Candidatus Magasanikiibacteriota bacterium
GAGGAATCCAAGGAATCTTAGGTGGAATTCTCTTTGCTCTTACTGGCGTACAAGGAGCATTTATCTGGGGAGTTATCATGACGGTATTATCTATTATCCCAGCATTTGGTTCATTTTTAGTGTGGCTACCTGCAGGAATTATTATGCTAACACTTGGATTTGTCTGGCAAGGAATTGCGATACTTCTGGTAGGAGCAATTATCATTAGTAATGTAGATAATATTCTTCGCCCAATTATGGTTGGGAAAGATACACAAATGCATCCTTTGCTCGTATTATTTTCTACACTTGGAGGAATATTTTTCTTTGGCATTTCTGGATTTATTATTGGCCCGGTTATTATTTCTCTTTTCCTTGCAGTCCTCTCTATTTATGAACATTATTATACAAAGGAGTTGAAGAGGAATTAAGGTATCATTGTATATAAAAAAACACGCTCAGTTGAGCGTGTTTTTTTATTCGTGCCGCGGGCGGGATTTGAACCCGCGCGGTATTTCTACCAAGGGATTTTAAGTCCCTCGTGTCTACCAACTCCACCACCACGGCGTATATTTAGAACATCTCTAAATGAACGAAATTAATATATCATATAATGACAATAAAATCAAGGGCAAATACGAAATAGAAATACCATAGAGACCTTTAAAAATTCTCTTTTTTATGCTATGATAACTATATATTAGACTTGTTGCATAATAAGCTTTGTTGCGAAATTTTCATATTTTGAGGCAGATTTTATAAATATTTTTTGATACATAGCCATGCTACGTAGAGGAAAATTTTATGAAAGCTGTCCAAACATATGGAAATTGCAGCAGAAGCGTATTATGCAACAAGTCTATCACCTTAGTTTACATGTTTTCAAGATATTCACAATATACACCTAGTATAATGACAGGTCTATTTACCCTGTCTTTTTTCATGTATATTATTTCCTTTACATATATTACTAAAGGAAATTTTTCATTATTTTCTGTATTATTTTGGATATTATTTTCTGCATCATATATATTACTTCTTATAAAGAAAAAACATAAAATTTCCTCTGTATTCCTTCAACTGTTTTTTCTAGCATTTATACTATTTTCATTGGTAAATATTATATATATTTCTGTCTTTCAATCATTTGTTCCTCTTTCTTTCCACTGGCTAACAGAGTCAAACATCTCTCCATTCTTCTTTCTGGACTATATTCACCAGATACCAATATATATCTACACACTAACATTATTTTCCATTATAACAAGCATTGCCACAGAAATATCTTTTTATAAAAAACATAGCACCAGACCATATTTCTTGGGGAAAACAATTCATCCTACGTCACATGTATCTATAAAAATGGCAACAATTTTTTTCCTTTTATTTCAAATAACAACAATTGGTATTACTTCCCATATAACACATAACCCAAAAGATACTTGGTGGAATACTCTTCGTTTTAGTGCAGACATTGGTTTAGTAGGGCACATGTATCATGATGTATATAAAAAAGCATATACACAAATAACCCAGCCAAAGGTAGTGCATGCACAACAGACAACAACTTCTACAGAAAAAATAAAAAAAGGAGACAAATATACTCCTTGGAAAACATATATACAAACAGCATTACGAAAGCTTTCGCCAGAAAAAAAATCAAGCATAACTCCTCTGCCATCTCTTACAGCAGACACTCCGCCACATATCATAGTCTACCAGCTAGAAACGGTTCCTTCTTGGGTATATGAATTGGAAGAAAATCCAATGCCTTTTTTAGAACAACTGACAAAAGACAATTATCATGTAGATCATTTTATTCCAAATAGTTGCTCTACTATCAATGCTGAATTTAGTTCACTCTGTAGTCAATTTTCTATAGAAGGAAAGATAGTATCAGACACATCTTCTAATGAAAACTTTTATTGTCTTCCGCATATTCTAAAAGACACTTATGGTTATAAAACAAGTTACCATCACACCGGAAAGCCTACTTTTTATAATAGAGATGTATTGGGAAATAAATGGGGATTAGACACATTATTTTTTCCTCCGTATTTTTTTAGACGTGATTCAGATGGTGTGGTATTACGTGATCTGGTAGAACAACTAAAGCAATCACCAGATCCTATGTTTTCTTATGTCATAGGCTATTCATCTCATGGTCCACATAATGATCATTTCCTCCATTATCTTCATGATGATTATGCCCCGCATCTTCCATATTATACTGCAAATATCCCAGATGAATTTCTAGAAAATTATGATTTATCAGAAGAAGAAACAAGAAAATATCTCTGGTTCCTCTCTTATGTAGATGACAAGATAAAAGAATTATTTGAAAAACTGGAGCAAGAACAATTACTAGATAATACTATGGTTATTATATATGGAGATCATAAATATTATACCTTTGGTGATGATCTCAATAGAAAAACTCATGGTAGATATAATGAAGTCCCATTTGTAATGCATACACCAAATGGAGCCAGTGCCACACTTGCCAATTATGCAAGTAATCTAGACATAGCTCCTACACTCTTACATATGTTAGAAGGTGGAAATTATACTCCCTACAAATCATTTCTTGGTACAAGTTTATTTGATCCAAATCACCCAAACAATACACTCCAAAAGTGTAAAGGACAGATAGATTATGTAGATGAACATATTGTATTACAAGGGAATAGCGAGACAAATATGTATCACCCACTCGATACAAAAAATTTAACAGATGCAGATATAGAAACGTATAAAGAAAACATATCAAATATAGTGGATATTACAGATACATATCTGCATACAAATCAGATGATTAAAGAGTAATAGAAGGGTTCCCCCCTTGACAAAACAGTAAAAATATAGTTTAATATGATATCCCCTAAAAGACAATCTATTTTTCGGGATAAGAAGCTAGAACGGTGGGTTCTAGCATGTTTAACACGACACGATGGAGTAAAATCGTGAAGTACCTCCTCCTCTCGGCAATCTTTTTGATGGTAAGTTCTGGAGTGTGGGCGCAGCCTACGAGCATGCCCGCCCAACAAACTGAGTTGCTCGAGCAACTCAAAGACGCAAATGCTAAACTGGAGAAAGAGCTCCAAGAACATAAAAAAACTCCAGGGAAAATGTGGGGGTTCCCGTCTCCCGTATGTAAGGAACTCTACGATGAGCTCCTACACAATACAAGGCTGCAATTACAGGTTCTAAAACAAAAACCTGAGCTTGCTGCGGCTATCCCTAACATAAATAAAGAAATGAGAGGGATGCTCAAAGTCTGTTCTCCCAAAAGAGTGGATTACCCAAAAACGGATGAGGAGAGACTAAAAATTCTCCTCACAGAAATCAGTCCTGAAACCCACAAAGAGATTGAAAAACACTTACGCACAAATTTCACGCCAGGACATGTACTTAAGTTCCTAGGATGGTGTGCACAAATCCATAATACAAACCAACCAACCCCACCGATCTGCAGGGCTCTCACAAAGATAATTTAACCCACCAAACAAACACCCCACCCCCGAGAGTGTCATCCCAGACACTCTCACCAATCCTCTTTTCATGAGATGAAAACTGATGAGTCCAAATACTGAATATATGCAGGACGAAAGGATAAAAAAAGAACCCCATCTGGGGGATCTTTTTTATTTATATATCATTAATAATTCATAATTTATCATTCATCATTATTTATTTACCAATCCAATGTCCCCCCAACCTGATACTCTGTCACCCTCGTTTCAAACATGTTTTTTTCTTTGTTTAAATCCACCGCTTCACTCATCCACGGAAATGGATTTGCAACATGAAACTGTTCTGGGAGACCCACACGAGTAAGTCGCCTATCTGCAATGTGCTCGATATATTGTTTAAATCCATCTGCATTCATCCCAAAAATCCCCTTTGGAAATACTTCTTTTGCAAATGTATATTCTAACCGCGTTCCTTCTTTTACCAAATCAATAATCCGTTGCTGAAATTCAGGAGTCCATAGCTCTGGTTGTTCTGCTTTTATAGTATTTATCATATTAATACCAAAGTTGAGATGCTGAGACTCATCTCGCATAATATATTGAATTTGTTCTGCAGAACCTACCATCTTATTTTGGCGCTGAAACCCAAACATAACGGCAAAAGCACTATAAAAGAAAATCCCCTCCAAAATAAGAGCAAACACTGCAATATTTTCTAAGAATTTCTGATCTGCTTCAAATGTTCCTGTCTTAAAATCAGGATCAAAAACCCCCTCATTAAATGTAAGAATAAATGATGCTTTTTCATAAATAGCATCTACTTCCCTATACATATTATATATCTCTCCTTCTTCTAACCCCAGACTCTCTACAATATATTGATATGCATGTGTATGTATTGCCTCTTCATATGATTGGCGGAGCATATACATACGACACTCGGGAGAGGTGATATGTTTATATGAAGCAAGTACAATATTATTTGCGGCTATAGAATCAGCTGTAGTAAAAAATCCTAGCACTGTTTTAAACGCTTTTCTTTCATCCTCTGTCAACACAGTACTTGACTTCCACTGCTCAATATCATTTTGCATAGGAATTTCAGTTGGCAACCAATGGTTAGCATTCCCAGCCAAATACGCTTCCCACGCAAAGGTATGCTTCATAGGAGACAGTTGCATCACGTCTGCATCTTCTCCATTTATAATACGTCTGGTATTTATATCAACCCGATCTTCTGTTTTTTTTATTGGCATACTTTTTTAATTATAAATTATGAATTTAGATTTTTGTATCGTGTTACGTGCCTCGTGTCTTGTGCTTATTGGCATGCTTCACAATCTGGATCCTCAATCTTACACAATTTCACATCTGTATTTGCCACCTTTGCGGCATCTTGCCGAAGATGCGTTGACCCAAAATTTTGTGTCTGTACTGTAGACTTTTCTACTTGAGAAATACCGAGCGTTCGTAAATAATAGGTTGTTTTCAAACCAGATTTCCATGCATGCATATATACATCATGCAATTCACGCCCAGAAGTCCCACGAAAATAAATATTTAATGATTGACTCTGATCAATCCACTTTCCTCTATGCGCTGCTATGGTAATCAACCAGTGCATATCAATTTCAAATACTTCTTTATACTTATCCTTTATCTCTTGCGGGA
>JABIGQ010000016.1 GCA_018650085.1 Candidatus Magasanikiibacteriota bacterium
AACAATACTTCCTATGGCTATCACTCTATACAACTCACTTTCAAAACAAAAAGAAGCGTTTACCCCAATAAATCCAGATGAAGTAAGCCTCTATACTTGTGGGCCTACTGTATATAATTATGCACACATAGGAAATTTACGCTCATATTTATTTGAAGATATTTTAAGACGAGTATTACGTTTCAATGGATACAACGTAAAACATGTCATGAATATCACAGACGTTGGGCACCTAACAGATGATGCAGACGCAGGAGAAGATAAGATGGAAAAAGGAGCACGTCGTGAAGGAAAGACAGCGTGGGAAATTGCTGAGTTTTATACAGATGCATTTAAACACGATATAGCCACACTAAACATTTTAGAGCCTAGCATCTGGGCAAAGGCGACAGATCATATAGATGAGCAAATCGCAATGGTACAAACACTCATAGATAAAGAATATGCATACCAAACAAGTGATGGCATATATTTTGATACCACAAAAGTAAAAGACTATGGAAAATTAGTCAATTTAAAAGATCAAGAATTACAAGCTGGCGTTCGTGTAGATATGGGAGAAAAAAAGAATGTCCATGATTTTGCATTATGGAAATTTACGAAAGATGGAGAAAAAAGACAAATGGAATGGGATGCTTTCTGGAAAAAAGGATTCCCTGGTTGGCATATAGAATGTTCTGCTATGAGTATGAAATATTTGGGCGACCAGTTTGATATTCATTGCGGAGGTATTGACCATAAACCAGTACATCACACAAATGAAATAGCCCAGAGTGAAGCAAGCAGTGGAAAAAAACCATGGGTAAACTATTGGTTACATAATGAACATCTCTTACTAGGCAGCGGAAAAATGTCAAAATCTGGAGAACATTTTATTACCCTACAAACACTCTTAGAAAAAGGCTACGATCCACTAGCGTATCGTTATTTTATTCTTCAAGCACATTATAGAAAACAACTCACCTTTACATGGGAGGCACTAAATGGTGCTGCACAGGGATTAAAAAAATTACGTCAGCATGTTTCCCGCTTAGAAACAAGCACAAATATTGATCCACAAGTTCGTGAAGCATTTTCAGCTGCTATAAATGATGATTTAAATACTGCAGAAGCATTGGCTGTGTTATGGAAAGCGCTAAAGGAAGGGACTATTGATTTAAATATGGTTATTGAATTTGATAAAGTCCTAGGCCTTAATTTACATCAACCAAAAAAAGAAAAACCACTTCCAGATGATATTAAACAAATGCTTGAGGAAAGATCAAAATCAAGAGAAGAAAAAGACTGGGCAGAAAGTGACCGCTTGCGTGATGAATTATTTGCTCGTGGATATATAGTAGAAGATACTGCAGATGGACAGAAGATTGTGGAGGTGTAAAATAATGTATGAAACAAAAAAATATTGTTACAAATACTATACATATTTTGACAAGCCTATTTACTTGGTTAATTATTTGGAATCATCTAAATTTTGAATTTGGTGAAAAAGTCATTTCATATTTTTTCACTGATATAACAAACCATCCATATCTTTTACTCTTTCAATCATTTTATTTATTATTTATAACTAGTATAATTCTTTTTTTATGGTTTATCATTTTTAAAAAATTTGATTTTTTTTACTTAAACACAAAAAAAGTACTACTACTCTACATTATTCCTCTTATAATATTTCTTCTATCATTTGTATATACAAATGAAAAAACAATGTCTACTATACTACAAGAGACTTTTTCTTTTATTGTACTTTCATTTTCCCAAGATATTTTAACCTTTGGAATTTTACAAACATACTTGAGTAAGCTCATCAATACATATTATGCTACAATATTAACTGTGTGCATGTTTTTTATTGGACATATTGGTTTTTTCCCTTTAAATATTCTTCTATTATTCTATATTACAGGATTTGTTTTATTTGGATATCTACGCTATAAAGATAAAAATATCTATAGACTAAATGTTATTCACACATCTTTTAATTTAATACGCCATTTTTTTTAACAACATAAATAAATCTATTTAATTACTTATCTATACTTAATATGAAAAAACCATGCTTTTTCTGTGACATTCAAGAACAAAAAGATGATGACAAGCGCATTATGGAAAATGAACATTTTTTTGCACGCTATGACGATTTTGCTATTAGCCCAGGGCATTGTGAAATAATCCCAAAGGAACATCACCCATCATTCTTTGATTTAACACCAGAGCAACTTACTGCTTGTTATGCACTTATCAAAGAAACACAAGCAATCCTAGAAGAAGAATTTCATCCAGATGGATATAATATAGGGATTAATGAAGGAGAAGCGGCAGGAAGAACCCAACACCATTTACACATACATATTATCCCCCGCTATGTAGGTGACGTAGAAAACCCCAGAGGTGGCGTAAGGCATATTATTCCTAAAAAAGCAGACTACATTCCTGAATTAAAAAAAATGAAAGGAAGAGAAAAATACGCTGATTAATATAATAAATTATATGAATTGTAAAAAATGTGGTGCAGAATTAAATTCTAATCCGAATTTTTGTAATGTATGTGGAACACCTGCTAACATATTTCACACTGGCAATACAAACGATACAAAAAAAGACACCAACACAATATTAGATTTAACCGATATTAAAACTAAAACGTACATGAAGAGTTTTAAGAAACTTTTTTTTATATTTTTTATATTCATGTTCATATCTAATTTTTTTGACAAGTCTTATACCTCCATTTTTAGTTTTATACTTTTTGGGCTTATAATATTTTCTTCATATAAAAAGAAAAATGAAAAAATCTAGGGAATATTTTTGGCCCTTATATGGGTTAATGAATTTATTAATAATTTAACAATATAAATATTTTTTTATGTCTGAAATATATATACCACCTATAGAAAAAGAACAACCCCCTTATTGGGAACACATACGAAAAGCTGAACAAGAACTTTTTCCCGAATTTGAGACAGAAGACTTTTGTATTGATTCACCTGAGACTAATAACTTTTATTTTGCACCAAATTGGCATTTTAGAGAAGGGCTTATTACTGAGGAAGATATAGAACATTTTAAAAAAAATACAGAACAAAAAATATTAAGCATAGGATCTGGCCCTGCATATCTAGAACGTTTATTAGTGTCTCTAGACATCCCCAAAGAAAACATTACACTGTCCGATATAAATCCACAAGACTTACCTGACGACTTTGAAAAAGAAACATTTAATATGCTAGAGAAATGGCCCACATTAAATAATGAAGAAAAATTTGATTTAATTATTTTTCCAGAAAATCCTTCTATTAATGTCAATTTTTCAGGACAAAAAAGAATCCAGGCATTTGTTCATATTTTTAGTGAAGCTCTAAAAAATCTCAATCCAGATGAAACAATACGAATAACTGGTAATCCAAATAGTACAGATCTAACTAAAAAAGTAGAGAAAATGTTGATAAAAGCTGGTTATCCTGTTATTGTTCAAAATATTACTGAAAAACAAGATTTTGGTTCCTTAATTACTGTAAATTATGAAACATAAATTCATCATTGGGGTATTTGGAATTATTACCAATAAACAAAATCAAGTATTACTCATACATAGAAATGATTATGATCTCTGGAATCTACCTGGCGGTGGACTTGAAACAGGAGAAAGTCCCTGGGATGGTGTAATACGTGAAATAAAAGAAGAAACAGGTTTTCATGTAGAAGTAACAAAACTTTTAGGGGTATATAGCAAATCAAATAAAGATGAAATTGTTTTTAGCTTTGAATGTAAAATTATTAGTGGGAAACGTACACTCAATGAAGAAGCCAAAGATATACAATATTTCGCAATAAAAGATATCCCTAAAAACACATCACCAAATCAACGAAAACGGATACAGGATTATTTCAAAGATAAACAGAATATCATACTACAAATAGATAAAGGCCCATCTTCTATACAGTTAATAAAAGAAGGGAAATTATAATAAAAAAAGGGATTGAACCAACGCAAAAAAAATGCTAAAATAGGATAGAGAGAATTTACTAAAAAAATACATGCAACTCCCCTCTCTATTAAAATGCAAACGCATAGACGCACTCGATTTTCTTCGTGGAAGTGCTGTCTTTTTTATGTTGATTACCCATATCAATGCGGTATTTTTAAAAGACTATAACCTTTTCCTAGATAAACTCACATGGTTTGGCGCAACAATTTGTTTTAGTACATTTTTATTTTGTTTTGCGTTTATATATGGATTGAAAATATCTAAACATACACTCAATAAAAAAAGACAAATAAAAAGAGCCCTTCAAATACTTGTCATCTACTATATCTCTGCATTTTTTGCTGCGTTCTTTTTATACGGACACTTACGCCCAGATGAAATCTTTGACATCGTTATACTAAAACACATTCCACTATATACAGAATTTATACTTGCTTTTGTATTCTATATTATTCTCGTCATCCTCATAGAAAAACCATTAAAAAAGGCAATCAAATATCCTATCCCTCTCTTACTTTTTTCAATAGGAATATATCTACTTAGCTCTTTGCTTTATACCATAGAAACAAGTCCGCAATTACTTATTACTCTAAAAAATCTTTTTGTAGGGCATGAGGCTCATCACACATTTGGTGTGCTATCTTACTTCCCTATTTTTATATTGGGATTTTTATCTGGAGCAATAAAAAAGAAAAAGTACAAAAAGAAATTTCTCATTTCTTTATTTGCTATTTCTACCATATCACTTATCTTTTTACGTGTAACTGGATTATCTGTATGGTATAGATGGCCACCGTCTACTCTCTTTCTTTTATACGGGATATCTTATGCTTTTTTCATTGGGATATCTTACTCATACATAAAGAAAATAACATACCTAAACAAATACTTCATCCACCTAGGAAAAAATGCATTACATATTTTTTTACTCAATATCATCGTTATCCTAGGGTTTTCATTTCTGGTAGATTATGAAAAATACCCTACACAGAGACTCCTTTTTATACACCTTGTATTTCTGATAATAATATCAGCGATTGTTATATCGTATGAAAAAGTAAAAAAAATACGCATTAGAAAACTAAATATACACTCTTTATTTCTATATATCACAGCAATAATAAGTATAATATCTATATCTGCCTGTGGATACCTTTTTGTCGTAAAGGCAATGAAATCAGAAGTGCCAAACTTCCTAAACATTATACACAATAAAAATGTATGTGAATCTTTTTCTTACCGACCGTCACAGCTTATAGATTTCTCTACCAATAAAACATGGCTTTTACTTGGAGATGAATTTACAGATAAAGAAAAAACACTTACCCTATCTGTAGACCTAATCAATACTATAAACTATACATCTATAAATAATCAAATACAAAACATCCAATTTGAAATAATTGATATAGATAATTCAAATAGCGTAATGAAAGGATACTTCCCTACATCTACAAAAGACAATATTTCTCTCAATTCTTTTACCACAGATATAGACATTAATGCTCTACCTATAGGATCATATCATACAAAAATTACAGCATCATTTAAATGTGGAGATATAGCAGAAGAATACAAACAAGCATTTCATGTTTCTTATCCCTACTATCTTATATGGTCTATTGACTGGGAAGGTTATGATGTAAAAGAACAACATCTTCATGACATGGACGAAATTACAGAAAAACACCATGATATTCCTATGTCTCATTTTCTTAACCCTCGTCTACTTACCACAGACACTATTTCAGAAGAAAGAAAAACGTATTTAAAAAATTGGCTACTAGATAAGCATTATCTCAATGGTGGAGAGGATAGTATTGATTTACACCTCCATATGTTTTTTGATCTAGCAGAAGATATGGGAATTACATTAGAAAAAGAAAAAACACTTCAGACAAATACTACAACAATGACCACCACAACGCCACCAGAACAATGGGGATATTATCTAGAAGACGGATATGATGTCACGCTCTCCAATTTAGAGGATGGAGATATGGATAAAGCACTGAAATTTTCTCTAGATATATTTGAAAAAAATGATTTCCCTAAACCAAAGGCCTTTCGGGCAGGTGGATGGTTTGCAGATACAGATACACTTCACATACTTGAAGATAATGGCTTTCTCATAGATACTTCTGGAAGAAGTGCATATACATTTGGAACAAATAATCTTGAAGGCCCTTGGACATTATCTGAAACTGCGCAACCATACAAACCAAATAGAAATAACCAAAATTCTAGAGAAGCACCACAGATGAATTTATGGGAATTCCCAAATAATGGTGGTGACTCATGGAAATATGATACACAGCAAATCAAAGAACGATTTGAAAAAAATTGGAAAAATGAGATAGGGTTACCACTGAAAGAAAAAAGAATTCTTATACTACTCAGTCACCCAGAATGGTTTTACGTAGATAAACCAAAAATGAATGACTTGTTTAATTATACAGACACATTTCTTTATCTCAATGACAATGGTCCTGTATTGTATATTAACTTTGATGATATTTATGATATATGGGAAATTAATTAATGTATGAATAAAATTTTAAACATACTCACATTTGGTATTCACAATTTTAACACAAAAATGGCTATCCTTCTCGCCTTGATATTAATCATCATTGCCATATATATTATTCTGGCTATTTCTCATGTGTATATAAAAAAAATACATAAGAGACGACATATCTTCATGTGGCTTAGTGCAGGTTTAGGATGTGTTATTCTTCTATTTCTTTTATCTATCCTCATACCCAGACCATATGGGCATCTTGCTACTCCCACAGAAGATGGCCAACTCCTGCAAGCACATATGCCTATTGTGATTACGTTTGATAACCCGGTAGATGCACATAACCTGACAATGCATATCTCTCCAGAAATAAAAGGAGAATGGAAATTTACAAATATACTTCCTATAAACACATCACTAAAACACCAAGCTATTTTTTATCCAGAAGAATCTTTTTATCCAGATACAAAAATTGTCGTATATATAGTTGGACTACAAAGTCTATTTCCTGGAAGTAAAGCCCATGAACAAGCTATTGAATTCTTTTCACCAAAAACACCAAACATTGCTGAAATTATCCCAGCCTCTGGACAAGAGAAAGTAGATATTGCAGATAATATAGAAATAATATTTGATAATCCTTCTGGAATGTTTGCTCATTGGCAATTTCATTTTGAACCAGAGATTCAATTTCAAATAAATAAAGTATCTGATAAAAAATATCTATTAGAACCAAAGGAGACACTTTTTCAAGATACACAGTATGCACTTTCTATTTCCAGATCATTACAAACATATAATGTAAAAGATTTTTCTCCTATAAAAATAGATACTGAAGATGTATTTTCAATGACATTTCATACAGTCTCCCCTCCTCTTATAGAAGAACATGCACCTCAGGGAGAAGAAGTCCGTTCCAATTCACAGATACGAATTGTTTTTGATGAGGATATGGATAAAGAAGATGTAGAAAAACATATTATCATATCCCCTACGACCACAGGGACTATTTCTTGGGAAAATGAAAAAACATTTGTTTTTACTCCTACAAAAGAATTAAAAAAAGACACGAAATATATTATCACAGTAAAAAAAGACATGCTTACTGCCTATGGTGGAAAAACAGAAGAAGATGTTGAATTATATTTTAAAACATTGGGATCTGTCGCTTTAAAAAATACATTTCCTGCATCTAATTCATATGGGATACAACTAGATATTCCACATATTGCTATTACATTTAACCAAGGGGTAGACCATGATTCTGCACAATCATCTTTTTCTCTTTCGCCAAATGTCCCCGGTACTTTTTCTTGGGAAAATAACACCATGATCTATTCATTTACAAAAAAACTAGATTATTCAAAAAAATACCAAATACATCTTGATAAAAACATAAAAAGTCTTTATGGCCAAGACTCTATAGAAGATTTTTCCTACTCATTTCTTACTAAAAACAAAGTCTTTACTCTAAAAATACCAATGTATTATCAAGAAGAAGATTTCACCTGTAATCTCGCTGCAACAAGCATGATTTTAAAGTACAGAGGAATAACCCAAAATGAAGCAAATATTAAATCTTCTATTGGCATAGGAGGCGACCCAAATAAAAATTGGGTTAGCGAGTACGGTGTACATTGGGGGCCAATTGCACAATATATTTCACAATATAGAAAGGTAGCTATAAAAACTGGATGGAATATATCTGAACTAGCGCATGAAGTAGAACGTGGAAATCCTGTCATTATATGGTGGCATAATAATTATAGCCCCAGTGGTGCATTTACACTGCCCTCTGGAGTGATTGGCTATGAGGGAATGCACTCAGAAATAGTCAGTGGATTTGTAGGAAATGCAGATAATCCCATAACGCTTATTACCAATGACCCCTGGCGTGGAATCAGACACTATTCTAGAAAAAATTTCCTTGCCACTTGGGGCTATCTTGGGTATACTGCTCTAGTGGTATATTAATTTGAATAATACTTTTATTTTTTTAACGAAACACTTATGCTAAAACTTACTCGTCCACTTACTTTTTTTGACTTAGAAACTACTGGTGTAGATCCATACAATGATCGTATTGTTCAAATAGGTTTAATCCAACTACTCCCTGATGGTAAAAAAATAGAAAAAGAATGGCTTATCAATCCAGGTATTTCTATCCCCAGAGGGGCAAGTGAAATTCATGGAATTACTGATGACATGGTAGCAGATGCCCCAAAATTGGGAGATATTATCCAAAAATTACAACCATTATTTTTTGATGTCGACCTAGGAGGATACAATGTAAAAAACTTTGATATTCCACTGCTTATCAATGAATTTAAACGCATAGGCCTTTCACTAGATACAGAAAAGATTGCTATAGTAGATGCAATGAGAATTTTTCAAATAAAAGAACCACGTACACTTACAGCCGCCTATCAGAAATATTGTGGAAAAGAACTTATAGATGCTCATGATGCCATAGCAGACACCAGAGCCTCTCTAGAGGTCTTCTATGGACAAATGAGTACACACAGTGATGTCCCATCTACTCCAGCAGAAATACACGAGTATTGTTTCCCAAAAAATCCAAATAGCTTTGATGCAGAAGGAAAATTACTCTTTAAAAATGGACAACTCACCATAAACTTTGGAAAAAATAAGGGAAAAGAACTTAAAGATTTAGCACTAAATGATCCCAAATATCTAGAATGGATTTTAAATGGAACTTTTTCTGATAAAGTAAAAGGAGCTGTAAAAAAAGTACTGGGATACTAAATTAGATACAATAAAAAAATAGCCTTTTACAGGCTATTTTTTTTCTTTAACATTGCCATTTCTATGGCTGTTTGTCCCCATGGATATCCATGATTATGCTCACCAAATGAACGAACATTCGCTTGTTTTTCATCTAAACAAGTGAGCACACCAAATACTACGGGAACACCTGTTATAATATTTAAATCTTTTATACCCTGTGATACTGCCTCTGAAATATATTCAAAATGCATGGTAGCTCCTTTTATCAATACACCAATACAAACGACTGCGTCTACCTGATCTGTATCAATAAGATGTTTTGCACCATACATAACTTCATATGCACCTGGGACATCTAACTCTACAACATCTTCTGCTTCTACTCCGTGATCATGACATGCCTGTAACACCCCTTGGGCAATAGAATCAGTATACTTACTATTCCACCGAGATTTTACAATCCCGATTCGTAATCCTTTTCCCTCTAATCCTTCAAATAATACGGATGTTTTATTTCTATTCATAATAAAATATATTACATACGTCATTGCGAATTGCCGATAGGACAATGCGGCAATCCCATACTTCAGTGCGCTGAACTCTGGGATTGCTTCGTCGTTCCTCCTCGCAATGACGTAATTTTTTTTATATAACAATTATATTTTCTCTGCCAAAATTCGTTCTGTCGTATCTACAATAGCTTGGGTCATGGGATCTATTTCAATATTTACCAACTCTCCTACTTTTTTATGACCTAAACTTGTGTTCTCTAAAGTTTCTGGAATAAGATGTACACGAAATGTGTCATCTTTAGGTTCTACCACAGTGAGACTCACGCCATCTACAGAAATAAATCCTTTATGAATAATATATTTCATCCATTTATTTACCATAGAAAAAGTCATAGATACATCATGGCTGACCTTCTGTATATCTGTAATTTCTGCTTTTGCTGAAACATGTCCAGACACCACATGCCCACCAATTTCATCTCCCATTTTTGCAGCACGCTCTACATTGACATGATCACCTACTTGCAAGCCACCCAATGTAGTGACACGTAATGATTCTTCCATAATATCAAAAGAAGCTTCACTATCATTCACAGCAATTACCGTCATACATACGCCATCTAGTGCTATACTTGACCCAGTAATAATCCCATCTAAAAAATCAGGCTCAAATAAAAGAGTAATTGTATTCATTCCCTCTTTCTTTTCTATTTTCTGCACAGGCACATACCCTCGAACAATTCCAGTAAACATATTATATCTTAAAAAAATCTTTTACTTTTTCTATATCATTTCTAATTTTTTGTTTAATTTCTTTTGCTGAACTATATGAAATCAAATCACTTACTTTTTTCTTTGGGTCAATACTAATCTTTTCATCATAAATAGTTTCCCCAAACCCTATAATAAATACTTCTACTTTATTATGACGAGTATTGATAACAAGCGCCCCATAATGACTTACGTCTCTGACAAGAACCGTTGCCGCATACACTCCTTGTGCCAATCCGGTATCCTCTGGGGAAATATTAATATTTGCTGTGGGGAAACCAAGCGTTCGTCCTATTTTGTCACCAGAAATAACCCGTCCTTTTAGCATAATATTATTCTAATAATTCAATAGCTTTTTTCAACCCTAGATCTATAATATACTCTTTGTGATCTTCTGGAAGATCTTCATTTATTTCAATCATTTCTTCTAATACAATATCTGGTGTAATTCCTACTCCATCTATAGCCCGCGCATCTGGTGTTAACCATTTTGCAATAGTGATTTTAATCGCAGAACCATCTGGAAGGATTTCAAATTCCTGTACAGATCCTTTTCCAAATGTTTGTGTCCCAACTACTGTTGCTTTTCCATAGTCTTGCAACGCACCGGCTACAATTTCTGATCCAGAAGCAGTTCCTCCATCTACCAATACAATTGTGGGCATATCTACAAAACGTTTCGTTCCTTTTCTCATATAGGATTCTCTATTTCCATCTTTGAACTCTTCCAATACCACTGCTCCATCTTCTACCCATTCACTCGCCACAATAACAGAAGTTTCTAAAAATCCACCTGGGTTACTTCTTAAGTCCAATATAAGACCCCGAGGCTCTTCTATCATGATATTTCCAACTGCTTCATAAAATTCATCTAATGTATCTTCATTGAAATGACTAATGCGAAGATATGCAAGATTTGATTCTTTCATTTCCCAATTTATTGTAGGAATATTTATAGTATCACGAGTAATAGTAATATCCAAGATTCCTTCTTCTGACTCTCGTGATACTCCTAGAATTACATCTGTCCCCTGTGGGCCACGAATACGTGTTACTGCTTCTTCTACAGTGATTCCATAAGTCGCTTCACTATCTATAGTCATTATTTTATCATTTGTTTTTATTCCGGCGAGCATTGCTGGAGACTTTTCCAATGGAGCAATAACCACAAGTTGATTATCTTTTAGCCCAATTTGCGCTCCAATTCCTTCAAATTCTCCACTAAGACTTTCTGTAAATTCTTTTGCGTCAGTGGGCGGAAAGTATACTGAATATGGGTCATCCAATCCAGCGACAAGTCCCTCCATGGCACCATAAAATAATGCAGTATCATCTACTGGTTGATTTACATGTTTATCTTTTACCATGTCCCAGACTTCCCAAAATTGATCAAATTCTACTTCTTCTGAACGTGTATTTCCATAAAAATTTACAACCTTTGCAATTTCTACTTGTCCTTGTGCATTTACTAACTCACTATGCAGTCCATTTGCTGACCCAAATAAATATCCACCACCAAAAGCAAACACTGCCATTAACAATGAAAAAAATAAAATACTTTTTCTTTTTTGTGGGACTATTGTCATAAAATATATAGTAATTATGATTCAATACGTTGAATATCAACGCCAACTGCTTGCAAGTACTCTACAACATGCTCATACCCACGCTCAATAGTATAACAATTTCGTAATACAGATTCTCCTTTTGCTGCAATCATTGCAATGAGTACTGCCATAGCTGGTCGAATAGCAGATGGACACATGAGTTCATTTGGGCAGAGTGTTGTTTTTCCTTCTACAAATACACGATGCGGATCTACCAAGAAAATCTTTGCTCCTAGTTTTTGTAATTCTAAATAATAAATTGCTCTATTTTCATATACCCAATCGTGTACGAGTGTTCTTCCTTTTGCTTGGGTAAGTATTGGAATAAAGAATGGTAAATTATCAATATTTAATCCTGGGAATGGTCGCCCATAAATCTTATCTGGAAGAGCCGTCAATGCAGACGGTGTTAATACTATATCTACGACAGTAAAATTACCACTTGCAGATTTTCTTTTTTTCTTTAGTTCAAATTTTTGTCCCATGACTGCTAATTTTTCTAATTCTAGTTCAAGAAAATCGAGTGGACATTCTTTTACTGTTATAGCAGATTTCGTAGTAATTCCTAGGGATAACCATGTCATAGCTACTATAGGATCTGGCATGATATGGTACTCTACAGATTTTAATTTTTTTACTCCTGTAATAGTCAAAGTGGTTGTTCCAATTCCTGTTATCTTTGCTCCTGCGGCCTGAAGAAAATAACAAAGATCTTGCACCATATAGTTAGATGAAGCAAATTTTATTACTGTTTTTCCAGATGCAAGCACTGCTGCCATGATTGCATTTTCTGTAGGGGTGTCTCCTGATTCATACATAACCAAATCTGGGACTGAAGTAATATTTTTATTTTTTACTTCATAATACCGTTGCTTTGATTCTACGGATACCCCAAATTTATTTAATGCATATAAATGAGGGCGTACTGTTCTTTCTCCCAATTTACATCCACCACTCTTATATAATTTATATTTCTTTACTTGTGTAGATAATGCCCCAAGTAACATAAGGGATGAACGAACTTTCTGTGCGGCTGCTTCGTCCATGTTTGCCAGTCGTAATTGTTTTGAGCTATCTATTTCCAATATGTTATTTGCTTGCCAACGGTGAGATACACCAATACTTGCAAATAATTCAAGCATGCGATCTACTTCTTGGATTTGTGGCATATTATGTAGAGTGATTTTTCCTCTTACCATGACACTAGCACAAAGTATCCCCATGGCAGCATTTTTTGCAGGGCTTACAAAGATTTTCCCTGATAATTTTTTACCTCCATTTATGATAAATTTAGCCATATTATGCAAAAATTATTATTGATTTTTTAATGTATTTATGGTATTATTGTACACAAAATAGCATAAAAAAGCAACCTATGAAATATCCTCCTTATTACATCTCTAGACGCACACGAATTGGTATTATGATTTTACTTATTAGTGCTTTTTTTATTATCTCTCCATTAACGATTTTTTATGTAGCAGGATATAATTATGATTGGGATACAGGGAAAATTATTACTACAGGAGTACTCAGTGTAGATATAGAGCCTGTAGATGCCAAGATATATATAAATGATGTATTAATGGAACGGAAAACTCAGATTAGTCTTACTCATTTGAAAAAGATAGAAGCACCAGTACGCCTAACGAGTTTAAAAAAAGGTATATATAATGTTCGAATAGAAAAAGAAGGCTATCATACATGGGAAAAAGACATGACTGTGCTAGACAATCAAACCACATATGTTAGTGAGATGACATTGCCAGAACGTCATGATCCAGAAACATTATTAACAGATATAGAACAACCACAAATATCGCCTACTGGACAATATATTGCCTACGTAAAAGATGACATACTACATATTTCAAATATAGAAACTCCTCTAGACCCACTATATACAGCTACTTCATCTATGATGATGGAATGGTCTCCTTATGATGATTTTTTCATACACTATACTACCAGCACTTTTACACTTCTAAACCCAGCATCTATAAAAGATGTAAAAACATTTGATATAGATACTATAGAAAGATTACAATGGGTAAAGGGATCAAACACACCCGAGCTTTTTATAGAGGAAGGTCACACAATCATGACCCTAAATACTCGTGAAAAAGAAGTCTTTAGTAATACAAGTAGTAGTATTTGGTATGTGGATGGAAATAATAATCTTTGGGAATATGATGAAGAAAAGAATGTATTAATAGAGGATGAACTTATTTTACAGCCCCAAAAATACGACACCCTTACTGATATAATAGATATAAATAATACTCGTATCATTGCTAAATATGGGGAAAAAACAATAATACTTCATGAATACATGAAAGATGATCCTCTTAAACAATCTATAATAACTCATAATCTAAAATATATTCCCTCTCGTGATGAGTGGTTGACTTGGTCTCCGTGGGAGTTATGGATATTACCAGAAAAAGGTTCTGCAAAGCTTAGTATGAGAACAAGTGAATATATTCGTGATGTTGATTTACTGTATAAAGAGGGATTACTTCTCGTTGCTACAGATAAACGTCTAGCTGCATTCAATCCTAATCCCTGGTATTACACATTACAAGAGTTGCTTTCTGTGGAGTCTGTCACAGATGTAATGGTGAATCAAAAGGAAGAGATGATTTACTTTTTAACAGAAGATAGCAGTCTCTCTAAACTTCAGTATTAGAATTAAAAAACAAGCTTGGGAAGAGCTTGTTTTTTAATTAATTATTTTAAATATCCCCGTATACATTCAACCATAGACATATATCCATTATCTTTCAATTTCATAATAAAATTATCATGAAAATTTCCTTGTAAATTTAAGCCTGGGTCTATCAATTTGTATTTTTTTTGAAATTTATCTAATGAAATTATTGCTCCCTTTTCTGTTGCTGCATCTAAAAATGAAGTAAAAGCCTCTAACATATTTCCTCTATGTGCTAAAATCCAATTTTCTACTCCAATTCCACCAAAACCTCCATGTTCTACCTTTTTATATGCATGCCCAGCTTTTAAAATACGTTTTGTAAGAACAATATTTGCGATCACTTGTTCATACTCATTTTGACCAATATTTTCTTGTATCCATTCCAATCTATCTTTAAGTGCATTGTCTGAAGAATACACTTCTAATTCAGATTTCAATACAAAACCAATATCTATATCTAAATCTTTTTGTCCAAATGCAAATACATCTTTCAATCTCAATTGAAAGATACCACCAGATGAATTAGAATCATTATCTATCCCAGGAAAACTTTCTCGAAGATTTGGGACAATCCCATCATATATTTTTAAAGCATCCAGATTATCTACCCGAACAGTATAATCAAAATCAGCTACTCCAGTAGGATCAAATGTCCCACGGTCAGTTGACCCTATATTATATATTTGTGCACCTAGAAGTCCAGTATCAAAATCTCCTCTTATTTGTATTCCATTTTTTTCTAAGACTTTCATTATTTCCGTCTGTATTTGTATATTTAATAGTTCAGTTTTTTCTGTTTGTTCTTTCATTTCTTGTACCAGATCTTTTATATTTTCTGCATGTCTCGTATTATTTATTGATCCTTCAAATTCAAAAGCATCCCCATTATACTCATCCACACCTTTATAAAAATATCTATATTCTTCATACATTTCTGGTGTAAAAATTAAATTTCCTTTTTCATCCACCACTGGGATATAAAAATTATTTTGTGCTATTTCTATAAAGACATCCTCTCTTTTCCTATCATCTATACTATTACTAAACACCATACAATCTATCTCTGTACTAGGAAAACCTGTCCGAATACCATAATGTTCCTTACCCCAAACACCTGTATGAAATATTTCATATTTATCTTTATCATATTTTCTTTCTTTCCTATCTACACCACGAAAACTAGTCGTGTCTTGAAATTGCCCCCTATCTTTTATTATAAATGCAACACCACCAAATGAAAAAAGTCCACGACTATCTAATACCTCTGCAAAACTTTTATCATTAACCCCAGATTCTTCTTGAACCCTAAATACGTCTGTATCAAATGGAGTCATATCTGAATCTGAGCTACTTCCAAGAAATTCTTTTGAAACAGATCCATTTTGTAAAATATTAGAAACATATTCTGCATTTACACTTTTTAATATATCATGCAACTCTATATTAAATTTACCATTTTTAATATGTTTGGCAATTTCAATACCACGATTATGTGATTTCTCTCTTTCACCATCCATTTTTTCAAGTATTTCATCCATTGTTTTATATCCAAGTGGACGTAAATACATTTCCACAATTCTCTCTGAAACACTTTGACCTTCTTTTACTCCTAAATTTTCTTTTAAATCTGTATATCTTTTTTCTAAATCAGATAAACTTAATTCTGGATCTACTTCACTTTCTTTAAATTCTCCTAATTGTGAATTATCAAAAAGAACTTTAAGTCTACGTAAGAAAAAACTTAATTCTTCTTGTTCTTTCTCTGGCAATTCCTCTATTCCTTTATTTTTCATTTTATTTAAAACTTCTTCTCCACTAGCAAATGCTTCTATATATGATCGCAAATTTCTATTTCCTGAATTTATATGTACTTTTAATAGATCATTATATATTGTATATTTTCTTATTAGTTTACTTGCCTCGGTTAAACGTGGACTAAGTTTATTATTATTCTTTGTTATTTTTTTTATATTATCATTTGGGTATAATATCTCAAAGATTTTATACACTTTTCCAGCCAATGGAATATTATTTTTTATAAATATATCTTCAACTTTTTCATATTCTTCTTCTGGATTTTCTAAAAATATTATTTGCTCTAATAATTGAAATCTTATTCTTTGTATTTCTTGTGATGGACTTTGAGATATCTTATCATATATTGCTATGAAATCTTTTAATTCTTCACTAGCTAAAAGAATTTCTTTTATATAATTATCCCTTAGCATAAAATCTATATTTTTTATCTTTTTATTTTTTACAATAGAGTCAAAATAATCTATTACAATCACATTTAATCCACCTATTTTTAAATCTAATTCCATTATTTTTAAAAAATTAAATGCAGTAGCCAAATAACCGCTATTTAACTCTTTTCTAAATCTTTTTATTGCTATTTCTTTTATCTCATCATCTATCTCTAAAATATTTTTATTTAACATGCTTACTATATCAGGAGAATATCCTTTTTTTAAAAGTTCAATAAACGTTCTTCTAAAAATTTCTTTTATATTTTCATTAATTTCTACACCCCATATTTCTATATTTAGTAAATAATGCATCACAGATGAAAAATCAAGTTCTTCTAAAAATTCAATTATAATTTTTTCAAATTTTTCTATTTTTGCAAAACTTGATATTACTGCAAATCCTCCATTATCTGACTCTGTTTTTAACATTTTTTTTACTCCACTTTCTATCTCTTCATCTATTTGAATGTTAAATTTTTCTATTTCTAATAATATTCCTATTTTATATATATTTTTTTTCTTTATTTCTTTTTTTATTCTAATATTTGCGAGACTACACATTTCTTCATCAATAAGATGATCTAGTTCTTCCAAGGCTTTCAACTTATCTACGATACTACTATCTTCATTTCTATAAAATCTACTAAAATCTCTTTTTTGTAAAATATTTTTCACCTTATATATATCTCCGTCTTCTAATTCTTTTGGAATTTGCAAACCCACCATTTTTTTTATTTCCTCTACTGTTATATTAAATTCTTTCATTTTTAATATATTTACTATAATCTGCACACCATCTTTCCACAACGACAACCCATTCAAAATAGCTTCCATAGCAAAACTTTCTATTTCAGAGTCTACCCCAACTCCAAGTTCTTCATCATTAAAAAATCTAGGAATATCTTCAGTATACCCTTTCAACAAACTCCTCCTTATTGCTACCTTAACAGCTGTCTTCATTTCTTCATCCATTTCAATATCACTCCCATACTTTTCCCTTATATTAAAAAAATTATGCACACAAGTTACTATATCTTCATTTTTTAAAATAATAATCATTTTTCTTTTCGTTGCATCATTTATTTCTTCTTCAGTAAATTCAAATTTATGTTCCTCAACATATTTTGAATTTAAAAAATATTTATCACCAGATCCAAATGAGTTTAAAAAATCTTTTCTTCTTAACTTTTCCACTTCTTCTAGAGAAAAAACATCTTCTATATCTTCTCTATATATATCAAAAAGTGCACCTTCTGTATCATATCCCTTTTCTATAGATTCTAAAACTATTTTTCTACTAAAATGAGAAACCAAATCAGATTTCCCAATTTTTTTAAGAAAACCGACAATATATCCAAGTGCTAAAGTATAATGAGCAAAATACTCTATTAATAACTCCTGCAGACTTTCATCCACTTCTATTTTTCCTAATTTTATAAAATTTGCAATTTCACTTACTTCTGCATAAACAGATTTATTCTTTTCATTCAAACCTCCAGACAAATAATCATTTAAAATTTTTCTTAACTCCCCATTTTTCCCAAAATCAAATTTTTTAATAAAACTATTAAAAGTCTCATTTGAAATATTTATAGGAAATAATTCTACCTTAAACTCCTTTAAAATCAAATCGTTTATGCCATCTGACAATGACATTTTAAATTCAAACATCATCCTTAAAATTCTATCAAAGTCAATATGATCTGAATTATCAATAATATATTTTTCTATATCATTGACTGAAAAATCTAAATCATCTATTTCTAAAATAGTTCCAACATAATAAAACTCCCCCCTTTCTAACGCATGTATGGACATTCTATTTATAATATCATTCATTTTTGTGTCTATAGAAAGTCCAGTAGCTTTAATATTCTTAATTATATGTGCTATTCCACTAAGAGACTTTTTAGATTCTTCTTCTTTTATAATATCAATAGCGATGCCATAAATATCCACATCTACTTCAATATTCAACTGTTCTATCCCTATTATCCTATCAACTAAATCAGACTTACAAGAAATATGTCTCATTTCATCTTTTATTTTATTTATAGCAATATTTCTCATTTTGTCATCCACAACAATTCCTAACTTTTCAATAGAAAATATTTCTTCTAAATCAGTGATATCACTACCTTCTAATTTTTCTATTACAATCTCTGTAATATTTTTTTGTATTTCTACATCTCCCACAAAATTAAAAGCTGAGATATCAAAGACACCTGAAACAAAATCATAATTTCTTTTGTTTCTTAACATTTCTAATACTTCTTCTTTTACCAATGACACCACTTCTGCATCTATTACACTATCTATTATATCAGTTTTCAAGGCCTCTTTTATTCTACTAAGATCTTTATTATCAATTGCATCTATCATTTTATTTTTCCCAGCCACTATGATTTCATCATCACTCAACCACTCTCTCAAAAGATCTAAATTCCACTTAGTTAACTCTACAGAACCGTATTTGTTTTCTCCACTCATTAATATACTTCTATACTTTTCTTCCTCCTCTAAAATAAGATTTTCCAATTCAAACTCATCTTTTCCATCTAACTCAACACCTTCATCTTTCATACGTTTCGTTAAAAACGCTCTTTTTTCTTTTTCTATTTTTGCTTCTTCACGCTTTTCTTTCCAACCAGCCAATACTCCTCTAGGATTTTTAATAGCTTTTGTAATTTGAGAAAGAGTCCCTCTTCTCAATTCTTCTACTTCTTTTTTTAAACCTTCTAATTCTTTTATTGCTTCCCCATTTTCTTCTGTACCAAAGATATCTGTTAAATCATCATTTAAAATCTCCCACCAAGCATCCGCATGATTTGCTATTTCTGCACTTACATTTTCAGGATCTACAGTTTCTCTACCTTTTATCTCGATAGGTTTATCTTCTATACTACTATTTTCTAATTTTTCTCCTTTTGTTCTTGTCATATAAAAAATTAAATATCTAAAATTTGCTTCTTCACAGCAGAAACAGCTTGTTTCTTTCCCTTTTCTTCATGTTTTTTTAATATTTTTAACCTTTCCTTCTTTATTTCTATCATTTTTTCTTCAAATTCTTTTTTTATCTGAACTATCTGATTATTTATCATAGACTATAAAAAATAGATTAATTATACTTTTACTTATGATAGCATAAAAACTATATACTCTTCAATATTATGTACAAAAATATCAAACCAAGCTATACTCTATAAAGGAGGAATGGCACTTTTTATAGATTCTCTTTAAGAATGATTTATGGAAAAAGAAAAAAATTACAAAAGACTTTATAATGACCTTTTGAAAAACAGCCCCCATGGGATTGCGATTTATGAACCAATTAAAGATGGAAAAAATTTCATATTTATTGAATTTAATAAATCTGCAGAAAAAATGGATAAAACTTTAAAAAAGAATCTAATTGGGAAAAAAGTAACTGATGTTTTTCCTGGAGTAAAAAAAATGGGGCTTTTTGATATCTTGAAAAAAGTTTATAAAACTGGAGAACCTGAATTTTTTCCTACTGCTTTTTATGAAGACAAAAAATTACACGGATGGAGACAAAATCATGTTCATAAAACATTTGATAACAACATTATCTCTATTTATATAGATAAGACAAAAGAAAAAAAAGATGAACAAGAAATAAAAGAAATTGAAGAAAGGCATTCACTCGCTTTACAAGGAACCTCTGACGGTCTTTGGGATTGGGATATTATAAATAATAAAACTTATTTTTCCGATAAATGGAAAAGCATGATAGGATATAATCCTGATGAAATCAAAGATGTCTTTTCTGAATGGCAAAATCGTCTACACCCAAAAGACAAAGAAAAATGCATGCAATATATACAAAAATATATAAATAGTTCAGGAAACATGCATTTTGAAATTGAATTTGATATGATTCATAAAGATGGAAATTCTATTCCCATTTTGGCACGAGCATTTATGATAAAGGATAAAAAAGGAAAGCCTATCCGTATGGTAGGAACTCATATTGATCTTACCGAACGAAAAAAATATGAAGAAAAGCTAAAAATACAATCCGAAAAATTAAAACAAAATGAATTATTTTTAAATAATATTATAACACAAAGTCCTTTTAGTACTTGGATTTCCGATGACAAAGGAACCACTATCAAAATTAATACTGCATGTAAAAAATTGTTTGGAGTAAAAGATGATTATGCAATTATTGGAAAGTATAATATTTTTAAAGATGATATTCTTATAGAAAAAAAATTAATCCCTCTTGTAAAAACTGTATTTGAAGAAGGAAAAATTATAAATTTCACCATTGACTATCATTTTGATGAAGTAAAGCACGTAAATATACCTGAGGCTACAGCAACTCTTCTGGACGTAACTATTTTTCCAATAAAAAATAAAGATGGAGAAATTACAAACGCAGTAGTACAACACAAAGATATTACTGCTTCTAAAGCTTGGGAAGAAAAAGATAAAAAACACCAACAAACAGTAGAACAGATGAATACATCTATTCAGGAAAAAGAGTCAGAAATAATGAAATTGAGGCGTACTATAAAACAATTGGAAGAGAAAAAATAATTATTTACTCAACCGCCACCCCAAAATAAATCCAAACCACATCTTCATCATATGGATTACTCTGTGAATGCTTTTCTCCGGGTTCAATCGTTATACAATCCCCTGCTGTTACTTCAAATCTTTTATCATCCACCACAAATTCTGCTTTTCCGCTTTCTATATAAAACACTTCGTACATTGTTTCGTGTGTATGTGTTTCTACTGATTGTCCGGATTTAAATGTGGCTGTAGCAAATGTGGTAAGATTTGGGATTTTTCCTTTTTCTATAATTATTTTTTTCTTTATGTTTTTGTTGTGGGATGTTCCTATTTCTGGGAGGGTTTTTGTTTGGGTTAGGTTCATAATTTTTAATTAAATGATTGGAATATTAAAAATATCTGAAAATTTTCTTGCTAATCTTATTTTAATTTTTTAATAATATTACTCTGTAAAAGTGATTTCATTTGAATAATAGCTATTTCATTTAATCTTTTAAGTCTTTCTTTTTGTTCTAATTTTTGCCTTATAAATTCTGCATTAAGGCTTTCAAGTCCTGCCAAGCAAACAAGTTGTGAGACATCAGCATAATCCCGCATATTTCCATCTTTATCTTCATTTTCTTCTTTCCACTCTTTGGCGGTTTCTCCAAAAAGAGCAATATTTAAAACATCAGCTTCATTTGCATAAATATTCCCCATTTGAACTTTTGAAATGTTTTGAGGAATTAAATATTCTTTTACTGCATCTGTATGCACAATGTAATTTACTTTCGCCAAAGTTCGTTTGGCATCCCAGCCTAAAAATTTCTTTTCTGTTTCTTCTTTTTTTAGTCGTTGAAATTCTTTAATTAGGTAGAGTTTAAATTCTGGAGAAATCCAACTTGCAAACTCAAAAGCAATGTCAGTATGAGCAAAAGTACCTCCATATCGTCCAGACTTCGAACGAATACCAATGGCGTTCGTAGTTTCTATCCATTTCTTAGGAGTAAGAATAAAGGAATTTGAACCACTTTCATTTTTAAAGGTATCGAATTCGACACGGTTAAAGTTTTGATTATTCATTTTTTCCCATATCCCCATAAACTCAACAGTATATCGAGTTTTCATCCAGTTCTGAATGGCAAATCGAGGATCTTCTGAGTTTTTAAATTTCGCGATATCTGTCAAGGAAATATAATCTTCGTCATTTTGTTGAAATAAAACGATTTTTTTTCCTTTGACGGTAATGGCATTATTTATTTTCATAAAAGATAGATTATTTTAATTTTATAATTTCCCTTCAAACTTTTCATCATCCACCACAAATTTTGCTCTTCCGCTTTCTATATAAAACACCTCGTACATTGTTTCATGTGTATGTGTTTCTACTGATTGTCCGGGTTTAAATGTTGCTGTAGAAAATGTAGTGAGATTTGGGATTTTTCCTTTTTCTATAATTACTTTTTTCTTTATGTTTTTGTTGTGGGATGTTCCTATTTCTGGGAGAGTTTTTGTTTTGGTTAGGTTCATAAGAAATTACTATACACAAAATTTATTATTTTTTTAATTTTCCTCCCCATAAATTTTTTGATTATTCACTCAAACATGACCAAAGCCCCTGAGTCGCTATACAAACTTTAAATTGTAATAGTGTATTATCAGTACTTAGAATTTTCTGTAATTCACTTTTCAATAATTTTTTCTGCTCACCTAATAAATCATCTACTTCATTTTGTGTATAGTAATTATTATTTTCTTCATTCTTATCGTTTTTCATATCTTGATACCCTACATAAGAAGAAATTAAACCTATCACTAACAAAACAATGAATAAGAGAAAAATACTTTTTTGTTTCCAAGTAATTTTTTGTTCTTTTTCATCTGCTAACGCCCAAACAAGAAGAAGAACAAAAAAAGTTAAAGATGCCAATAATACAAGTATAATTCCTAGTAAAACAAGTGGTTGTGATACTCTCGGTAAAATAGTAAAGGAAATAGAAACAAAAGTGAAGAATGCTACAAACACAGCCAGTGACTTTGTATTATCGGCTCTCGCGTTTTTCAATTCTTCCCCTTGTATGTTTACTTTATCAGAAAGTTCATTTATTTTATCAAAAAGTCCATCTATTTTTGGATCATATTGTTTAAATCTTTCTTCATAATATTTAAAAACCCGTTCCGATTCATTAGCTACTTTTCTTGCAGTTATCCGACTATCAACATCAAAACCTTCACCAAATTTAGGTGTTTCTGGTTCATTGGGAATTGAAGTACTTGTGTTTTCTACAAAAAAATCAGATAACATAATCTACATATTAAAAAGAGTTTTATTTGTTTCCTCCTTAAGTAAATTAATAATACTCCTTGTATTTTCAACATCTCTAAGTGTAAGATTTTTATTTTGCATAGTATTAACATCTCTTCCCAAAAGAAGAGCAAGCTCACTATCTTGTTTTCCAAAAGTAAGAACTGCAATATTATTACACTCTATATGTTCCTCTTCATGAAAAACACTTATTCTCTTATTAATTCTTTGTGTTGCCTCAATAAGAAGATCATCCTCTTTTTCTTTAATAATATACTCACACATTGGTAATTTTTCTTTAACAAAATTCATATCTATATTTGAAAAAATAGTTTTTTGTACATATCCAATACGCCCAACAACAATTCCTAAATTGATAATTAAAGTAATAAAATCATTTAAAATATTTTCATCTACAACATTAGAATTAAAAAAAATATCTGCACGACTTTTCGAAAATTGTAACTTAATAGATTTATTAATATGGTTCACCTCTAACCTTGGGACAGTATCCTCAGGAAAATTATCAGGAAGTGATATCAAAACATTTGAAATATCTGGATATTTTTCCTTATATTTAAATAAAATATCGTCAAATGAACCAGCAAATATCGTCTGATACATTAATGCTAATTGTATATCTACAATATTACTTTCCATATATTATTGCTTATAAAATTTAATTACTACTTATTTAACTTTTATCATTACCCCCTATACAACAACACTAACCAACCTCCCCTTCACATAAATAACCTTCTTCACATCTTTCCCCTCCACCCACTTCAAAACATTCTCATGTCCCAAAGCTAATTCCTTCACATCATCCTCAGAAATATCTGCCGCAACCTCAATAGTAGCACGAAGTTTTCCATTTACCTGCACCGCAAGAGTAATAGTATCCTCTACAAGAAATTTCTCATCATATTTTGGCCATGATTCTAGAGTAATAGAAGTATCATAACCTAAACTCGCCCAAATATCCTCTGTCATATGTGGAGCAAATGGAGAAAGTAATTTTAAAAGTATTTCATATTGATCTTTTGTAATTCCATTTTTCTGCACAAAATTTACAAACTCCATCATCCGAGCAATAGCGGTATTGAATCCTAGATCTTCTATATCTTCTGTAACTTTTTTGATTGTTTTGTGTAATTCTGATTCTACTTTTTCATTGAACAGGCAGGCCTGTTCACTACAGACGACTGTTTTTAGGTTCCAAATGCGATCTAGAAATCTTTTTACTCCTACCAACCCTTTTGTATTCCATTCTGCGTCCTGATCAAAAGGCCCCATAAACATAATATATGTCCGAAGAGCGTCTGCCCCAAACTCAGCCACCATATCATCTGGATTTACTACATTTCCTTTTGACTTACTCATTTTTTCTCCACCTTCTGCTAGGATCATGCCATGACTTGTTCTTTTCTTGTATGGTTCGCTATGTGGAACCTCTCCAATCTTATGTAAAAATTGATTCCAAAAACGAGAATAAAGAAGATGAAGAACAGTATGTTCCATTCCACCATTATACCAATCCACCTGCCCCCAATAATTAAGTGCCTCTTTTGAAGCAAAGGCCTCATCATTGTGTGGATCCATATACCGTAACCAATACCAACTTGACCCTGCCCAATTTGGCATGGTATCTGTTTCACGCTTTCCCGCTCCCCCACATTTCGGACATTTTGTATTCACCCAATCCGTCATTGCAGCAAGTGGAGACTCTCCTGTGTCTGTAGGCTCATATTTTTCTACTTTTGGTAACTCTAGTGGTAATTCCTCATCTGGAACAGCTACCCACTCATTACACGCATCACACCATACAAGTGGAATAGGTTCTCCCCAATATCTTTGGCGAGAAAACACCCAATCTCGAAGACGAAAATTTACTTGTTTTTTTGCAACACCTTTTTCTGCTAACCAATCAATAATTTTAGGCATTGCTTCATCAGAAGACAATCCATCAAACTGTAGAGAATTGATTAAAATACCTTTTTCAGGATAACATACTTCAAAATTTTTCACTTGCCCCCAAAGTACATCATCTTTTGGTCTCACAGAAAGTTTAAGTGGAATATTATATATCTTAGCAAGTTCAAAATCTCTTTCATCATGAGCATCTGCAAATACAGCTCCTGTCCCATAATGCGCAAGAACAAAATCAGCAATCCAAATAGGCATTCTATCCCCTGTTGCAGGATTTATAGCATAACTACCTGTAAAAGCCGCTGTTTTTTCCTTTTGAAGTTCTGTACGTTCAAGATCAGACTTGGTACTTGCCTTTTTAATATATAGATCAATTTCATTTTTTTGTTCAGATAAAGTAATCTTTTTAACCAGTGGATGCTCCGGTGCAAGAATAATAAAAGTTCCTGAAAAGACAGTGTCAATTCTTGTTGTATATACAGAAATTTTTTCTTCATGCCCTTCTATAGAAAAATCCAACTCAGCACCTTCACTCTTCCCTATCCAATTTCTTTGCTGTGTTTTTGCTCTCTCTACAAAATCTACATCATCTAAGCCTTTTAGCAATTTATCTGCATACTTCGTAATAGAAAGCATCCACTGCGCCTTATTCCTTTTTTCCACTTCTCCTCCACATCTCTCACATGCCCCATTTACTATCTCCTCATTTGCCAAACCAATTTTACAAGAAAGACACCAATTAATCGGAACATTCTTCTTATACGCCAGCCCATGCTTTACAAATTGAAGAAAAATCCATTGTGTCCATTTGAAATACTTTGGATCAGTCGTATCTACAGCTCTTGACCAATCAAAAGAATAGCCAAGCATCTTTAGCTGACGAGTGAAATTTTCAATATTTTCTTTTGTAACCTCTGCTGGTTGTCTCCCTGTTTTTATAGCAAAATTCTCTGTTGGCAAGCCAAAAGCATCAAACCCAATTGGATATAATACATTTTTTCCTTCCATTCTCTTTTTTCTACAAATAACATCCATAGCAGTAAACGGCCTAGGATGCCCCACATGAAGCCCAGCCCCAGATGGATACGGAAATTCAATAAGCCCCAGAAACTTTTCTTTATCCTTATCTTCTGTCACCTCGTATATTTTATTATCTTCCCATTTCTCTTGCCATTTCTTTTCTCCTTTTTTTGCTAAAAAATCGTTATATGTAGTCATACTTACTCTAATTATTAAATTTCCTATTTCTAATATCTTACCTAATTTTAGACTAAATTGCAAGAAAAAACATAGCTGATCTAAAGCTATGTTTTTATATTAAAAAAATTATACACAAATTTAAGAGAGTACAGTATATTTATTTTTGAACGGATATGTTTATTTCCGTAAAAAGAACGTTTTAAGAAGCAATCATGCAGAGAAAAAATAGATATACTGTACGAAACTATTTTTTAAAAATCACAAATATATAAATCTTTATAACCTACCCAAATCCAATTCATTATTACACTCAATCTCACCTACAAACTCCGACATATGGCTAATAAGAATAATCGCACCTTCATAACTATTTACCGCACGCGCAATAACAGGAATATGACGGAAATTAATATGATTTGTCGGCTCGTCTAAAATAAGAAGCCCAGGTCTCATTAACACCAAACGAGCAAAAGATAACAATCCCTTTTGCCCCTCAGATAAATGAGCAACTCTCGTCCCCATAAGCGCACCAGTAAGTAGAAACCCACTTGCAATAGCTCGCATATCCTGAAGATCAAATCCATCTCCCAAGCTACTTTCCAAAGAATCAAATACAGTTTGATCATAATCTAGCGTAGCAAAATCTTGACTATAATACCCAATCTTTGTATCTGGTAAAATAGTAGATCCCTCACTTGTCCCATGTAATATAGACCGAAGAAGCGTACTTTTCCCAATACCATTTGGTCCAGAAATTAACAATCTATCTTTTTGTCTTAAAAGAATGTTTACCTCTTTTGTCTCTGGTTCATGATTTTTAATCACTTTTACAGAATCAATCTTTACAATATCGCCTACCAATGTCTGCGCAGGAATAGTAAAGTTTTTAATCGTTTTATCTTCACGTCTTACATCCACAGTATCTTCTTCCATCTCTGCAATATCATCTTTTAATTTTTTTGCTAACTTACGCATTTTTCCACCCTTGTGTGAAAAGAAGTTCGCCTTATCTTTATTATCTTGTATCTTTTTCTTCAACTGAGCATTTTTCTTTTTTTCTCGCTCAATTCTATTATTGATTTCTTCCACTACAGAATAATAATCCCCCACATATGTTTCTGCTTTCTTTGTAAACACATCTAGGTAAATCACACCTTCTGTAAAACAATTTAAAAAATCCGCATCATGAGAAATAACAATCACTGTTTTTTCATACATGACTAAAAATTCTATCAAACTATCTATTCCAGCCTTATCCAAATTATTTGTAGGCTCATCTAAAAGTAAGATATCTGGTTTTTGTATAAGAGCAAATGCAAGTAAAATTCTTGCTTGTTGTCCACCAGATAAATCCCCCACTTTTCTATCCAAAGGAACTGTCAAATTTACCGCATTCATTACCTTCCCTATTTGACTATTTATACCTACAGGAACCACCTCAAATGCTTTTAAAAAATATTCTTCTAGAGTCAAACCTGCATCTTCTTTTGCAACCACTTGCAATGCAGTAGCTATAGTAGCCTCATTTGTAATAAATACATTTCCACTCGTAGGTTTCAATTCTCCTTTTATTAATTTTAAAAGAGTGCTTTTTCCAGCGCCATTTTGTCCCATCAAGGTTATCTTTGAACCTTCATGTACACTAAAAGACACCTCGTCTAGGATAGGTTTTCTTTTTTCATATTCAAATGTAGTATTATCAAATCTTAAAATTACGTTTTCTGCCATAATAAAGCTTATTGTTTAATAAGACAATATTCTCATAATTTCGCTTAATTGTCAACAAAAAGAGACATCTCATGCACAATTCCCCCACGTATGATACAATAACACAAACACTAATATCATTTATGAAAATAACCATCATTGGGACACACTCTACAGGAAAAACGACCATAATAAATACTATGCAAGAATATCTACTAAAAACAAAAAAAACTGTCACTATTCTAAAAGAATTATCCCGAGAATGCCCATTTCCTATAAATGAAAATACCACGCTTACGGCACAAGCATGGATACTCGATAATCAAATAAAAAAAGAACAAGCCATAGATCACAGTAATGGTCTATTAATCTCAGATAGATCATCTATAGATAATTTCGCCTATATGTACCGTGCCATAGGTGAATCTCTACCACATAAATATGAAAAACAAGCCGTAGAACATATGGCTAGTTATGACTTTATTTATAAAACACAAAAATTAGAGATTGACGCAAAAAAAGATAAAGTACGCTCTACTGATTATGAATTTAGAGATAATATAGACTGGCTTATTATCAACTTACTAGAAAAACATAATATTCCATATATAAATCTTCCTGCAACCACAGATACTGCCACACATATAGATTATATTATGCAGTCATCTAATTTTTAGGGAAAAAAGCCATGATCTTTGGGTGAAGTACTGGATTTGCAACTATAATATCTTGCCGTCCTCTTTTCCATTCATTCCCATCACTATCTGTCGCAATAGCCCCTGCTTCCCTAGCAATAAGAACTGGAGCGATAAAATCATGATCAAGGCCTGCATTTTGGATAAAGAAATCAAAACCACCACTAGCAGTAAAACAAAGTCCTAACATATTTCCCAGATGCTGATGCCATGTGTTTGTTTCATCTAAAAACCGTTTCCAAAATTTGGTAAAACGTTCTGTGTATCTTCCATACAGTTCTGTTTCCTCTCTCATACAAGATATACTTCCAGCCCCAAAATCAAAATCTTGTTTATCACAGACAGAAATTGGCATACCATTTAATGTAGCGCCATGATCCTTTTTTGCAAAAAACAATTCATTTCCTACAGGATTATATACTGCCGCTAAGTATGGTTCTCCATCTTTTAGCACAGCAATAATATTGCACCACATTGAAATTCCTTTTGCAAAATTTCTTGTCCCGTCAATTGGATCAATAACCCATTCATACTGTGCATCATCTGCCCCAACTTGATCTCGTTCTTCACTTGTTATTTTATGATCAGGATATTCTTTTTTTATTTCTTCAAGTAAAAAATCATTTACTGCCAGATCTGCTTCTGTAAGTAAATCTCCCAAGTGAGTTTTTGTTTGGAATGTTACTCCCTTATCAAAATATTCTTTTGATAATATGCCAGCTTCTTTAATGATACGTTTCAAAAAGTCTTCCATATATATAAAATTATGCTTCTGTAGAAATTATTCTTCCTCTTTCTCCTCCTTTTTTCTTACCACCTTCATATCCAGAACCACTTCCTTCTTTTGCGTCTGGAACTCCTATAGCCTCTTCAGCTAATTCTTCGTCTATTTCTTCACTTCTTGCCCGTTCGGCAGCTCGTCTAGCACCTGCTTTAAAAGCTTCATCACTAATATCTACTTCTGCTGCTACCATTGATCCAACAACAGGATTTTCCCCAACTTGTTTACTTACTTTTTCTGGCTTAGGTACTTCACCTGCTCCACGAGGATATCCTCCACCACCAATTTCTCTTATTGCCATATTTTTTAAATTAATATATAAAATAAAATCTACAAGCCCTTGGAAGTAACCCGCTCAATAGCACTCACAAAAGCAGCTGTCCTCATATCTATATTAAATTTTTCTTTCACAGTCCACACCCCCTGAAACGCATGCACCATGATTTTTTCTAATTTTTCTATCACCACTTCCTCACTCCAATGCTCGCCTTTTACATTTTGGTCCCATTCAAAATAACTTACCGTCACTCCCCCAGCATTTGCCAGTACATCTGGAATAACAATAACGCCATTCGCATTCAATATTTCATCTGCATCTGGAGTTGTTGGGCCATTTGCTAACTCTACAATTGCTTTTGCTTTTATCTGCCCTGCATTTTCTTTTGTAATTACATTCTCTAGTGCAGCTGGTACTAATATGTCTACGCCTAATTCTAAAATTTCTTCATTGGAAATATTTTTTGCATTAGAAAAATCAGAAACGCTTCTGGTATTTTTTTTATGTTCACTTACCTGGTCAATGTCTAATCCTTCCATGTTTACAATACCACCACGTGAATCAGATACTGCCACGATTTTATACCCTAACCCAGATAAAATACGAGCCATATGACTTCCTGCATTTCCAAATCCTTGGATAGCTACTGTCGTACTTTCTGGTGTAAGATTTATTTTCTTTGCAATCTCTATTGTACAATATACTCCACCCTGTGCAGTAGCATAACTTCTTCCTTCAGATCCACCATCTTTTATTGCTTTTCCAGTAATAACTCCCGGATCAGAATGTCCTACTATACGCTCATACTCATCTCGCATCCATCCCATGATCTGTGGTGTGGTATATACATCTGGTGCTGGGACATCTTTATCTGAACCAATATTACGCCAAAGCTTCTGCACATATCCACGTGATAATCGTTCCAGTTCTCCTTCTGATAATTCCTTTGGGTTTACAATCACTCCCCCTTTTCCACCGCCCATAGGAATATTTACAGTAGCACATTTTATCATCATCCAGAAAGAAAGTGCCTTTACTTCATCCTTTGTTACACCAGGATGATAGCGGATACCACCTTTATATGGCCCTAATGTGTCGTCATATTGGCTTCTATACCCTGTAAATACTTTTGTGGTGCCATTATCCATACTAACTGGAATTGCGACTTCTAGGACTCTCTGGGGATATTTTAATACTTCATGTGTATTTGAATCTAAATTCATAATACCTGCAGCATTGTCTAGTTGTTTCATTGCGTTTTTAAATGGGTTCATATTATTTTGAAATTAGAATTAAGGTATATATACAGTGTAACTCTGGAAAAAATATTGGTCAAGGTGTGGGTAACCCTAAAAAAACAATCCCTAAAAAATAGAGATTGTTTTTCCTATGGTGCTTCCTTTTTGTTATATCAGGCTATATTTAGCATACCAAGATACAAATAAAAAAACCATACACTGACAAAACACCCCACCCAGTCAGTATATGGTCTAAAACAGCACACGAAAAGATCAACAAAATACACTATAGCAGAAAATGCTCTCTATGATAACAAAGGGCCCCCCCATGATCAACTGTTCCCACAGAGAAGGGTCCTTATTATTTAAAATGTGCTTAAAAGATGCTCGCACAAAAAAAATAAGAACTCCTATCCCAAAAAATACCGGCAAAAGAAACTGAATGTTAAATCCCTCATTGCACATCACAACGATGGGAAAAACAATAACTCCCGTACAGGCAAGGCCAACGATTGCCCATACTATAAAAACAAAGAAGACACCAATCCAATCCATCATGACTAATCCTCCTTTTTGTTACGTCATGCCACCTATACCCTAGCACAATATAAATAAAAAACAACCCCCTCTAGGAGTTGTTTAATTTTATATGCAAATAAAACTTAAGCCCGTATCTTTCGTACTCCCCACCAAACAAGCAAGGAAATAACAACCCATACAGGAGAAAAAACCAAGAACCAAATAATTATATTTAAGAAACCTACTCCTACGCCACGTAAACTTCTTAACGCATCTTTCACAATAGCAATTGGTTTCCAACTATCATCTTCATCTACCACAGGTAACACACTTGGATCTGTAGCAAGATGCACTGTAATAGTAGATAAATCAGCACTTTGACGAAGATATTTCATTTTTCCTTCTATCCGTTCAATATCTCTTCGTACATTTGTAAGTTCACGCTGTACTGCTAATATATCTTCAATCTTCACAGCAGTCTTCATGATACCTAAAAATTGTGTTTCTGCAGCACGTAAATTCCCCAACTGTGCATCTAAATCTACAAATTCTTCTGTCACATCTATTCCTGTTATATTTTCTGATTTCACCTCTCCTAAATCTGTAATACCTTTTATACTTCCATCAAATTCTTTTACTGGAACTTTTATTTTTACTGTTGCATTTGGGGAAAGCCCTCTTTCATAAATAGTACTCTCTACAATAAATCCACCATTATTTTCTGCAAATGCAGTCACTTGACTTACTGCTAAACGAACATCTGATACCACCACAGAAAGCTCTGCTGTTTTTATAATAAGACGATCCACGACAATATTAGAATCTTCTACCATATCTCGTGATACTTTTTGCGCAGAGACACTTTCATTTAAAAGTCCCATACCTTTTTCCATTTGCATTGGGGGCACAGCTCCATATCCACCTACAGAAGCGGACTGAAAAGACATTCTATCAGATCGTTGGAATGTAACGAAAGATACTATTAATATAAATAATATTATACCTATTATTCCTATCCATATTTTATTTTTTTTCTCCATAGTGCTTATTATTAAATAAATTATATATTTATTATAACATAAAACCCTCCATTACGGAGGATTTTAATAAAAAACTTTTTCTAAAATTTACTTATTCTTTTCAATAAATGCTTTTAGTGCATCTTTTCCTACACCACCTACAAGCGTATCTACAACTTCCCCACCCTTGAACATTAGAAATGTTGGGATACTCATTACTTGATATTTTCCTGCAGTGACTTGGTTTTCATCTACATTTACTTTTCCAATTTTTACTGTAGCAGCATCATATTCATTTGCAAGTTCTTCTATGATAGGTCCTATCATCTGACAAGGCCCACACCATGGTGCCCAGAAATCTACCAATACTGGAGAACTTGATTGTAAAACTTCTACATCAAAATTACTGTCATTAAATGTTACTTCTGCCATATTATGTGTATTATTAAATATTTATATTATGAGTCTGAATCCAGAGTCCTAATCTTCTTTTCTTCTTTATACGATTCTATAATATCGTCTTCTAATAATTTCTCTTTTCCTTCGAACCTTATACCACATTCAGAACCTTCTGGAACTTTCTTTTCTTCCTGTTGTCCTATTTGACAAGAAATAATTTTCCCATCTGCAATATGCTCTCCGTCTCGGATAACTCTAGCAAGGGTATTTCTATGAATTTTTCCGTCTATGACTACTCCACCTACAATCATTTGTTTTTTCTCTGTTCTAAAGATTGCTTTTACTTTTAACTTCCCAAGTTCTGTGATAACAATTTCTACATCTAATAATTTTTCTAATTCTTCATTTACCCAATCAATCAATGCATAAATCACTTCAAATCTATGAAATGGAATACGTTTTTCTCGTAAAATTTCTTCTGCACTAAATGATGGTTTTACATTGAAAGCAATCAAATGCCCATTTCCAGATTCTACCTTTGCTACATCATCTTCTGTAATATTCCCTAATCCTTTTCCTATAATCTTAATTCCAACTTCTTCATGTTGGATTTTTTCTAGTGACCCAATGATCGCTTCTAATGACCCCAGCACATCTGTTTTTATAACCAGGTTAAGAGTCTTTTTCTTTACATCTTCATCACCACCTGTGTTTTCACGGAATACTGCCAATTGTTTTTGGGCACCAGTTTGCCTAGTACGTTTTTGTTTTACATCAATTTTCTTTGCTGTTTTTAGATCTCCTACATTTAATACATCTCCTACTTCTGGTGGTACTTTAAACCCAATAATTTGTACTGGGACAGAAGGACCTGCACTCTCAATAGCTTTTCCTGTATAATTTTTCATTGCACGTACTTTTCCGTAAATTTCATTGTACACAACCAATGGATCATTTTTTCGTAATGTTCCACCTTGGATAAGCAATGTAGCTACTGGTCCAGTATTTTTATCTACATGTGATTCAATAATTGTTCCAATAGCAGGCATGTCTGGATCTGCTTTCATATTATCCTCATTCACATCTGCTACTAGAAGTAATACATCGAGCAATTTATCTATATTCAATTTTTCTTTTGCAGAAATCTCTACCATAGGCACGTCTCCACCCCAGTCTTCTGGGTTCACACCGTGCTGAGCTAATTCTGTTTTTGTTCTTTGGATATCTGCTGATTCTCTATCTATTTTATTTATGGCAACCACAAATGGAAGCTTTGCAGCTTTTAAAATTTGGATTACTTCTTTTGTTTGTGGTTTTACTCCGTCATCTGCTGCCACTACTAAAATACCAATGTCTGCAACCTTTGCACCACGACTTCTCATTACAGTAAAGGCTTCATGTCCTGGTGTATCAATAAATGTAAGCGCTCTGGTGTCTTTTGTCTTTGGGTCTTTCCACATAGTTTGGTATGCCCCTATATGCTGAGTAATTCCACCAGATTCTGTGTCTGCAATATTCTCTTCACGAATAGTATCAAGTAATTTTGTTTTTCCATGATCTACATGTCCCATAACAACAATTACAGGATCACGTTTTTTTGCATTTTTATTATTTGCCAGTGCTTCTTCTACTTCTGAAGCTCTTCCTACTTCTTTTTCTATATCTACTTCATTTTCATTTTCTCTTTCTACAGAAAATCCTAATTCTTCTGCCATTACTCCTGCAGTATCATAATCAATATTTTGATTTTGATTTGCAAGAATTCCATTTCTCATGAGCTCTGTAATGATTTGGTTTATAGGTAATTCTAATTTTTCTGCAAATTCACGTACAGTAATCAATGCAGGAAGAACTACTACTTCTCCGCTCTCTTTTCTTAATTCTTTTTCTTCTTTTCGTTTCTCTTCTTGTTCCAATTTCTTCTTTCGTTCTATATCTCTTTTTATCTTTGCCCAAGAGCGCATGATTTGCTGTGCAACTTTATTATCTATTTTCACTGCTTTCATTCCCACGTCAAAACCATACTCTGGCAAAATGCGGAGCAATTCTTTTGGGTGGACACGTAATCTACGTGCAAGTTCTGTTACATTCATGGGAATTCGAGATAAATGATAAATCTTAGAGCATAATATAGCTTATGATCTTAGACCTATGATTTGGGAAAAGTATACTAAATATTGATGAAAAAGTCAATCCATAGCTTATTTTAGAGGTATATTTGCAGATTGAGTGAATTTAGGGGTATACTGTGGGTAGGTTTTAGTAAAATTTTTATTAAAGGGTATATACTAATAATAATTTTTAAATTTAAAGAAATGAATATATTAAAATGGTTCTAAAATCACACCTATAAAACATCTATTGGAATATTAATATCTTTAATCATCGGAATAACAGCTTGGAGATTACCTTACGAAAATAAGAAAAACTATATATCAATATTTGATTTGATAGGACAAATTTCATCCGAAAAGTCATCACTTGCCAAGCAAAACAAACTAAGTAATTACTACAATACACCTGTTAAAGACCAAGGTATTGTTCTCGATATCGAGATAAAACATAATTCTTTATCTAAGGATTCTCTCACTGCAAAGATTATACAAAATTTAGATAAAGATAAAAATAACAATTACATAAGCCCTATAATTCAATGTGAATTCACAAAAAAAGAAAGCCAAAGATTCTTAACAGTTGATTTCCCGTATGAAATTGAATTTACAGGCATAGTCCCAGACGAAGATAATTTTATTAACCTATTAAGAATAAAAAGAAACAAAGGGATAATTATTGAATTAGAAGACTGCATTATTGTAAATTTTAAATTATTACAATAACTAACAGTGGTATGCAAACGTTATACACAATTAAGTTTTGCCCCCTAACTTCTTTATTCAAAAAGTGGAACAATATATGATTATAAAAAGACAGAAAACAACAAACCTAATCATACAAACTAAAAATCTTTTATTGCAACCAATAACACTAGACTATGCAGAAGAAATTTTTAAAGAATTTACTCCAGAGATCACTACCTACATGTTTCCAAAATCTCCTGATAAAATTGAGGAAACAATAGAATTTATAAAAACTGCCATAAAAAAGAATGAAACAGGAATTGATTTTCAAGTAGTTATTCTAGATAAAACCACAAAAGAATATTTGGGTAATGCTGGAATTCATAATATTAATACAAAAACTCCAGAATTTGGAATTTGGATAAAAAAATCCGCCCATGGAAATGCTTATGGGAAAGAAGCGATGATTGCATTTAAAGAATGGATTGACGATAATTTAGATTATGATTACATTCTTTACCCAGTTGATAAAGCAAATTATGCCAGTAAAAGAATCCCCGAATTATTAGGAGGAGAGATTTTTAGAGAATATGACCAAAAAAGTATGAATAATAAAGATTTACATTTATTAGAGTATAGAATCTATCCAACAAAAAAATAAAATAACTATCTATAAAAAATATGATATTTGATAAAAAAGAGCTTTGTAAATTTCTTGTAGAAGCAAAAAAATCTACTTATGCAGCTGGTGACTCGGCACAAAAAATTATTAACGATGATAAATCTACTACTTTAATTTTTAAAAATGGAGATTGGAAGTATCACGACAACTATTTTGGTGGGGAGCCTTATGGTGGTAGAGAGGTTGTCTTTTTTAAAGGTGAGCCTATTTATATTATGACTTATTATGGTCAAGTCGATGATTCTGTGTCTGATATTAATAAGGTTTATGGTATTTTAATGGATGCATTAAAACTAATCTCCGCAGATAATCCTTACCGTGGCCCTAAAAAATATAATAGTGGTAATTTATCATACGAAAATAATTCTACTGGAGAAATTGATAATTTCTTTGGAGAAGAATCTATAACAGAAAATGGGAAAGAAATTTACAAAGCAAAGTATATGGGAGGTTTTGTAGATATAAAAAATTAATAATAAATATTTGGCACATTTGCAAAAATGTTTAAAATAGAAAAAATAAACGCCCTACTCGAAAATCGAATAAGGCGGAATTGGTGTAGGCGTGGCGCAATAAACATATTTACCTACCCGTGTTTACTCACTGTTCTTTTAGAACAAACACGAGCGGTTTTTTTAGTCTCCTCCTAATCCTCAGCTCTAGCTAATATAACCTTCTCAGTGAACTCGAAGCAGCGCAGAATCCCCTGCCTATAGCCCTCTATCCCTACGCTATTCCAATCCTCCAAAAAATAATCTTCTCTTTCCTCAAGAATACTAAGTACTACGACGACCTCATTTAGAGATGGCAAAAATTTGCGCGACTCAACTACTAGATCAATGCCCCCTCTTTCATCTCCGAAATTAATCAGATCACCGATAAACGGAACGGGGAAATCCCACAACAACATCTTATACTCAATGCAGCAGAAATCAAAATGAACTTCATTACTTCGCACCCCACATCTAACTATATACTCGCTATTGACTCGAAACTCAATCTTCATCAAGAACTCCTAGGTCTATCTGTTCATACGCCAATGACGTATGGTCCAAAGGACAATGCATAATAGAACAAAAACGAGAACATGTCAAGTATACTACTGAGTACCGCACTATTTTTAGATAAAATAAGCCAAATTACTAGTTATAAAAACGAATTCATAAAATTTATATCTCCCCCACTTTGACACACCCACTACTTCCATGTTTTAATATGGTATATGGAATCAGGATTTCTTCTTATAGATAAACAACAAGATTGGACAAGCCACGATGTAGTAGGTTATCTTCGTGGTGTCACAGGAATAAGAAAAATCGGTCATGCAGGCACACTAGACCCATTTGCTACTGGATTACTCATTGTAGGAGTTGGAAGAGCAGCAACGAAAAGATTGGATGAATTCAAAGGAATGGAAAAAGTGTATACCGCAACCATAAAATTGGGTGGAATAAGCGATACCCAAGACCGTACAGGAACAATCACCCTCACAGAAAAACAAAAGGATACGCCCGTGATTACAAGAGAAAAAATTATACAAACACTAGAAACATTTGTGGGAGAACAAAAACAAACCCCGCCCATGTATTCTGCAAAAAAAGTAAAAAGTAAAAGGAAAGAAATTATACGAACTAGCTAGGCAAGGAAAAGTTATTGAACGAGAACCAAACGATATTACTATATACGCTATTGATTTTATTAATTGGGATGAAGAGAAACAACTGCTTGAAATAACATGTCGTGTATCTACAGGAACATACATCCGCACGCTTTCCCACGATATTGGGCAAGTGCTTGGTGTTGGGGGGTATTGTGAAGAGTTAAGAAGAACAAGTATTGGAGAATATAGTGTAGAAGACGCCCTAGACCCAAAAATGCTAGAAAAAGAAACATGGAACGACAGACTAATC
>JABIGQ010000017.1 GCA_018650085.1 Candidatus Magasanikiibacteriota bacterium
AACGATGGATACTAGACATTGGGAGTATCGACCCTCTCAGTGTCGTTTACAAAAGCTAACGCGTTAAGTATCCCGCCTGGGGAGTACGGCCGCAAGGCTAAAACTCAAAGGAATTGACGGGGACTCGCACAAGCGGTGGAGCGTGTGGTTTAATTCGATAATAAGCGGGGAACCTTACCTAGGCTTGACATCTTCTGAATACACCCGAAAGGGAGTAGTGCCGTAAGGAACAGAATGACAGGTGTTGCATGGTTGCCGTCAGCTCGTGTCGTGAGATGTACGGTTAAGTCCGATAACGAGCGCAACCCCTATCCTGATTTATACTTTATCAGGAAACTGCCTCGGCCAACGGGGAGGAAGGTGGGGACGACGTCAAATCAGCATGGCTCTTACGTCCAGGGCTACACGCATGATACAATGGCCAGTACAAAGGGTTGCCAAACCGTAAGGTGGAGCTAATCCCACAAAGCTGGTCCCAGTTCAGATTGCGGGCTGCAATTCGCCCGCATGAAGTTGGAATCGCTAGTAATCGCGCATCAGCCACGGCGCGATGAATACGTTCTCGGGTCTTGTACTCACCGCCCGTCATACCACGAAAGTTGGTAGTGCCCGAAGGCCCTGTATGGGGACGAAGGTAAGATCAGTGATCAGGGTAAAGTCGTAACAAGGCATCCGTAGCGGAAGCTGTGGATGGATCACCTCCTTTCTGGAGTGAAGCATACGCAAGTATGTTCTCCAAGTCGAGCTTGCTAAGTACGCAAGCGGATTTCGAATCATTCTGATTCGGGATTAAGAATTGATCAAATTAGTATTCCTTTTGGATTGTTTTTATCACTTTTATAGTGTGAATTGGATTTGTCATCATAATGCCATTCCCAAATAATCACTACCCCACCAAGTCTTGTTAATTTCAATTTATACTTGCTCTAAAAAAGCAACGATACGATAGTATCGCTTTATTTTTTAGAACTGCGTCTAAATTAAAATTTCCTGCGACTTTTGGGGAGAGATTATCTGAAAATGGCATAACAAATCTAATACACAAAAAAACCGGGGTTCCGGTTTTTTTGTTTGCCCATGTTTTTTTATTTAATTTGTTGTAATTTTGTTGAATAATTTTTTTGTCTGTTGACGAATAGCACCTCAACAAGATATAATTCAAATAGATTTATTATATATTTTTTTAAATGATTCCTCTATGTGTTACGATTTTGAACGATATATTGATTTAGCAAAAAGAACAGGGGATCGTCTTATCATTGTGGATTCACAAACAGGACGTGATGTTGTTATTATGAATGTAGATCAATATGAAGCATTACTTGATGGAGATGAATACACATATGATCCTCATGAAGCGTGGTTTGATGAAATAGAATCAGAAGAAGAATGTGAACACGAGGTTTGTTCTCATGATGAGTGTGTTCCTTTTACAGATTTAGAAGAAGAATTATTTCAAGAAGAAGACCCATTGGAAGGTATAAATGAAATGCTATATGAAGAACCTGAATCTATTTCAGAGGAATTTATAGAAGAAATATCATTTACGCCAGAGACAGAAGATGAAAATGAGAAGAGTAAGGCGATTCATGTAGATCCATTACCAACAAAAGAACAAGAAGCTGTAGAGGAAAATACAGAAGATCTACAATATGAAATTCCTATTGAAGAGCCTGCTATTTCAAATATGTATCAACCATTGACACAGCAATTTCACACCCCTATGCATACTCCTATAGAAGAAAAAAAACAAAATACTGACTCATTTGGTATTTCAGAAGCATTGGTAGCAGATGCGCCAGTATTTTTTGAAGAACCACTGTAGTGTTCATATATGGTGTATCTGTGGACAAGTGAATAAACTCTTGTATAAAAAATGGGTTCGCCACTTGACGGATCTTTTTTTTTAGGTTATAATTCCCTCGCGTAAAAATAGTATTCATTTTCGCTTTTTATTTTATTTATACAAGATTTTTTTAATAATTTATATTAAAAAATTGTTGTATATAGTTCCGCTGGATTACAAAACTACTTCGACCACTCGATAGTAGTGCGGTCAATGTTTATAACAGTATGGCAGATACATTTGCACGTACTAAACCACACGTGAACGTTGGAACCATTGGTCATGTTGATCATGGTAAAACAACAACAACTGCAGCAATCTTAAAAGTTGCAGCAGCAAGAGGACTTACAGCACAAACGAAAGATGTTGGTGAGATCGATGCGGCACCAGAAGAAAAAGCACGTGGTATTACTATTGCAACTGCTCATGTTGAATATGAGACAGAAGCACGTCATTATGCACATGTAGATTGTCCAGGACATGCTGATTATGTAAAAAACATGATCACAGGTGCTGCACAAATGGATGGTGCTATCTTAGTTGTTTCTGCAGCAGATGGTCCTATGCCACAGACTCGTGAGCATATTTTGCTTGCACGTCAAGTTGGTGTTCCTTTTATCGTGGTTTTCTTGAATAAAGTTGACCAAGTAACTGATCCAGAACTTATTGACTTAGTAGAAGAAGAAATTCGTGATCTTCTAAAGAAATATGAATTCCCAGGAGATGAAACTCCTATCATACGTGGTTCTGCCTTAAAAGCGCTAGAAAACCCAGATGATGAAGCAGCTTCACAACCAATCATGGACCTATTGAAATCACTTGATGATTATATCCCTGAACCAGAGAGAGATCTAGATAAAGATTTCTTAATGCCAATAGAAGATGTTTTCTCAATTGAAGGACGTGGAACAGTAGTAACTGGTCGTATTGACCGTGGTATTGTTAAAGTTGGTGAAGAAATTGAAATTGTAGGAATGGGAGCTGAAACTTCTAAAACTATTGTTACTGGTGTAGAGATGTTTAACAAATCTCTTGATCAAGGACAAGCTGGAGATAATGCTGGAATCCTTCTTCGTGGTACAAAAAAAGAAGATGTACAACGTGGACAAGTTCTATCAAAACCAGGGACTATCAAGCCACATACTGAATTTGAAGCACAAGTATATGTGTTAACAAAAGAAGAAGGTGGACGACACAAACCATTTTTCAATGGATATAAACCACAATTTTATATTAGTACAACTGATGTTACTGGTGAAGTAACATTACCAGAAGGTACTGAAATGGTGATGCCAGGTGATACAGTAAATGTGAAGATTAAATTGATTGTTCCTGTAGCTATGGAAGAAACAATGCGTTTTGCTATCCGTGAGGGTGGAAGAACAGTTGGAGCAGGTTCTGTAACAAAAATTAGTAACTAAATTTAAGAATATGGGGGAGGTCAAAAATGATCTCCTCCTTTTCTTATATTTTCCCATTATTTAATTGTTCTTTAATATTGTTATCTATATGACACAAACAAAGGTAGAAAAGAAAGAAGCTACTAAAGTAGCAGGCCCAAAGATTCGTATTAAAATTCGAGCATACGATAATAAAATTATCGATAGTGCTACGAAGATTATTATTGACACTGCAGAGAGAAATAATGCAAAAGTTGTCGGTCCAGTACCATTGCCAACACAGATTAGTAAAATTAGTGTTGCTCGTTCAACTTTTGTGCACAAGACCTCTTCAGAACAGTATGAGATACGTATCCATAAACGATTGGTAGATATTTTAAATATCACTCCAAAGGCTACAGATGCACTTATGAACTTGAATTTACCAAGTGGTGTGGACATTGCAATTAAAATGATGTAACTTTGTTTATATCATGTGGATAACATTAAGAGCGTTAGCTTGACACATGGGATATATTATAGTAATATATCGCCATTGTACTAGACACACAGATTTGTTCAGCAGATAAGATTTACTCTGTCACACAGAGAAAAAAACATCTGAAACGCAGCACTGTGTGAGAAGAAAAAAATTGGTGAACAATTCTATTAAACACAAATAGATATTTACATCCGTGTCTAGAAAGCTAGAAGAACGCTCTTAAATATATGCCACGTGCATATTCATTGAGAAGTACTTCTAGTTTTTTATATTCGATTGATCAGGTTGGTTTTTTTATGAAATTTATTCTCGGAACAAAAATTGGTATGACACAGGTCTTTCGTGAGGATGGAACTGTTGTTCCTGTTACTCGCGTACATGCAGGACCTTGTGTTGTTACACAAATCAAAACCAAAAAAGCGGGTGATCGTGTGAATGCTGTTCAGATTGGTTCTGGAGAGCAAAAAGCATTTAGATTGACTCGAGCACAACAAGGCCATCTAAAAGGATTGGCAACAGTGCGATATATGCGTGATATCGCGACAAATGATGTAGATCATGGACTAACACGTGGAGATACCTTTACTGTTTCAGTCTTTGAAAAAGGAGAAAAAGTACAGGTTACCGGTACCTCAAAAGGAAAAGGGTTCCAAGGGGTGGTAAAACGTCATGGCTTTAAAGGAAGTCCTGCGTCTCATGGTCACAAAGATCAATTGCGTATGCCTGGTAGTATTGGTGCTACAGGTCCAGCTCGTGTCTTCAAGGGTACGCGTATGGGGGGGCATATGGGGGTTGATCAAGTAACTGTAGTAAATTTAGAGATACTTGGTATTGATAAAGAAAAAAGTGAATTATTAATTAAAGGTGCTGTACCAGGAGCAAGAAATGGTCTTCTCGTTATTTCAACACAAGAAGGAAAAATCGAGATCGCTATTGAAGAAAAAGAAACTCCTGAAGTAGAAGCTGAAAAAAAAGAAGAAGCAGTACAAGCGCCAAAAGTAGACGCAGCAGAAGAAAAACCTTCTGATGATGAAAAAAAAGATAACGAATAAGACGTATGCCTACAGTAGCAGTATACAATCAACAAGGACAAAAACAAGATGACATGACATTATCTGAGTCTGTATTTGGTTTACGTAGTAATTCAACACTTGTTCATCAAGTTTATCTTGCACTAGAAGCAAATGCGCGTGAGCCATGGGCACATAGTAAAGATAGAAGTGAAGTTCGTGGTGGTGGAAAAAAACCATGGAAACAAAAAGGAACAGGTCGTGCGAGACACGGTTCTATCCGTTCTCCATTATGGTCTGGTGGTGGTGTCACTTTTGGGCCAAGAAATGTACGTAATTATAAACAAAAAATTAACAAAAAAATGCGTCGTCAAGCCATTCGTGTTTGTTTATCTGCAAAAGTAAAATCAGAAAAAATGATTATGCTGGATGAATTGGCAAGTGCCGGAAAAACAAAAGAAATGGATACACTTCGCAATGCATTGCCAGGAGCAGGAAAAACAACGATTATGTTAGTGAATAATCCAAGTGATGCATTATTTTTAGCAACAAGAAACATTCCACGTCTTCATTTACAACGTATACAAGACGTGAATGTTGTTGACTTGCTTCATCACCAGTATGTCATTATGACAAAAGAAGGTGCTGCAGCAATTGAAAAACAATTAGCATAAATTATATGGGATTGTTAAATAAAAAGAAAACAAAAAAAGAAGAAGTAGCAGTAGAGAATACTGATGCAAAGAAAAAGACTGCCGTAAAAAAGCAAGCTGCCCCAAAGAAAAAAAGTGGGAAGCTTTCTGTAAATGCACTTCGTATCTTGAAAAAACCTGTATTGAGTGAAAAAACAACATCACAAGAATCAGGTGGACAATATACATTTATTGTAGATAAGGATGCAAATAAAATAGAAGTAAAAAAAGCAATAGAACAAGTATACGGTGTTCGTCCAGCAAAGGTAAATATGATCTGGGTTGAAGGAAAAAGAAAACAATCTGGTAAATTTACAGGACGAAGAAGTGATTATAAAAAGGCAATTGTTTCCTTACCAAAGGGAAAACGTATTGATATTCATGAAGGTGTGTAAGCACATACGAATTTACGAAATATATAAGTATGGCAGTAAAAGTCTACAAACCAACAACTCCAGGAAGGCGTAAAGCAAGCGTACAGGATTTTTCTGATATCACAAAAAAGACACCAGAAAAATCATTGGTAAAAAGATTAAAACGTCATTCAGGACGTAATAATACTGGACGTATTACTATTCGTCATCGTGGTGGTGGAGCGAAACGATTATATCGTATTGTTGATTTTGCACGATTAAACTTTGATATCGAAGGAACAGTCGTTGCAGTTGAATATGATCCAAATCGTGGTCCTCGTATATTCCTTGTAGAATATAGTGATGGAAAAAAAGCATATATCATTGGTTATGAAGGTGGAAAAGTAGGAGATAAAGTTATGTCTTCTAAAAAGTATATCGAAGTAATCCCTGGAAGTCGTATGCCACTGGAACATATTCCTTCAGGAATGTTCGTATATAATATTGAAATGTCTCCAGGATCTGGTGGAAAAATGGTTCGTGGTGCAGGTCTTGCAGCACAAGTGCAAGCAGTAGAAGGAAAGCATGCACAAATCAAACTTCCGTCAGGAGAAATGAGATTAGTATTAAAAACTTGTTTAGCAACGATAGGACGTGTAGGAAATTCTGATTATCGACTTGTTCGTCTAGGAAAAGCTGGAAGAAAAAGACATAAAGGATGGAGACCTACGGTAAAAGGAAAGAACATGAACCCAGTAGATCATCCACATGGTGGTGGTGAAGGACATAGTCCTGTTGGTCACAAAGGTGGACCAAAAACACCATGGGGTAAAAAAGCGATGGGTCTAAAGACAAGAAAAGCAAAAGCAAGCGACAAATTGATTATTCAATCTAGAAAAAAGCGTAAGAAATAATTAACCATTATATGTCACGAAGTTTAAAAAAAGGGCCATTTATAGATGCGAAACTTGAAAAAAAAGTAACAAAGATGAAAGCATCTGATAAAAACAGTCCTATAAAAACATGGGCTCGCGCATCAACAATTACACCAGATATGGTAGGTATGACGTTCTTAGTGCATAATGGAAAACAGTTTTTAGAAGTAATTGTCAATGAAAACATGGTGGGCCATAAACTCGGTGAGTTTTCTCCAACAAAGAAATTTATAAGCCATGGTGGTAAAATGGCAAAAACACAAGGCAAATAATTGATTGATGAAATATGACTACTATGCAAACAACAGCCACATTAAAATATTTTCGCACCGCACCAAGAAAGGTACGCTTGCTTGTTGATATGGTTCGTGGTAAAAAGGTAGAAGACGCATTGGTGCAATTGCAGTTTTCAAAAAAATCTGCAGCGAAACCTGTAAGAAAATTAATTGAATCAGCAGTAGCAAATGCTATCCATAATCATAAAATGGATAAAGAAAGTTTAGTGATCTCATCTGCATTTGTAAATGAAGGACCTACACAAAAAAGATGGCAACCACGTGCATTTGGGCGTGCGTTCGTTATTAGAAAAAGAACATCCCATATTACGATTGTTTTGACAGGAGAAGTGAAAGAACCCGTATTGGAAGAAAAAAAGAAAACAACAACAGAAAAAAAGGTTGAAACAAAAAAAACATCTACTACTGCTAAAAAAGCAAAAGTAGAAAAAGAAGAAACTACTAAGAAATAATTGGAAACCATAATACTATGGGACATAAAGTTCATCCAAAAATTCACCGCACACCAGTAATATACACATGGGATTCACGTTGGTTTGCAAAAAAAGACTACGGACAATATGTTCAAGTTGATTTGGCAATCCGTGAATATTTACAAAAACAATGTCGTGACGCACGGATTGATGCTATAAGTGTGGAACGAGGACCAAAAAATGTTACTGTAACTATTCTTGCTGCAAAACCTGGATATATTATTGGACGAAGTGGACAAGGTTTAGACACAATTAGAAAACACATTGAGCGTAAAATCTTGAAGATGCAATCAAAAGTGAAATTGCAAGTAAGAGAAGTGAGCAACCCTTCATTATCAGCTGAAATTGTGGCACAACACATCGTATCAGATGTAGAACGTCGTGTTCCATTTCGTCGTGTGATGAAGCAGTCTATTGAAAGAGTGATGAAAGCAAATGCTAAGGGAGTGAAAATAAAATTATCAGGTCGTTTAAATGGAGTTGAAATTGCACGTACAGAAACAATATCAAGAGGAACTGTTCCATTGATTACTATACGTAGTGATGTAGACTATGCTTTAGTAGAAGCTCATACTATTTATGGAAAGATTGGTGTAAAAGTATGGATTTGTCGTGGAGAAATATTTGGACGAAAAGATAAATTTGAAGAAACAAAAGAGGCTGGCAATCGTCAAAGAAGACGACCAGCGAGAAAAATACGAAAGTAACGTTTAAATATGTTATTACCAAAAAAAGTAAAACACAGAAAATGGCATAAATTGCGAAGACGCAACAAAGGTGTTGCTACCCGTATAAATACGGTGGACTTTGGAAGTTATGGCTTAGCAAGTATGAGTCACTCATGGGTAAGCTCAAGACAAATTGAAGCTGCTCGTCGTGTCTTAACTCGTTATATTCGTCGTTCTGGAAGAATGTGGATTCGTATTTTCCCAGATAGACCTGTAACAAAAAAAGGATCAGAAGTTCCTATGGGTGGAGGAAAAGGTGCGCCAGATTATTATGTCACCACAGTGAAACCAGGAACAGTATTATTTGAAATGGAAGGTATCCCAGAAGAAGTGGCCAAAAAAGCGTTAATATTGGCTGCGCATAAATTACCACTTAAAGCTCGTTTTGTTAAAAAAGTATAATCATACATATGGAATTTGCGGATATAAAACAAAAATCAGTGAATGAATTGCAAGAATTATTGCAGGAAAAACGTGATGAGTTGCGTGTCCTACTTTTTAAAGTAAGTGAACGACAGCTAAAGACCGTGCATGCAATTTCTTTGATGAAAAAAACAATTGCGCAAATACGTACAGCTATTGCCCAAAAGCAATTAGCGTCTGATGATACAAAAACGACTAAAGTATAAGTATATATATGGCTAATACAACTCCAGACAATTCACAAAAAACAATGAAACGTCAATTTACCGGTACTGTTATTAGTAAAGGTTCAGATAAGACGATTAATGTTCGTGTAAAGACCAAAAAAATGCATAAGAAATATCGTAAGCAATATTGGAGCACAAAAAAATATGCAGTACATGATGAAAAGAATGTAGCGCATATGGATGATGTTGTGTCATTCCAAGAATGTAGACCACTTAGTAAGACAAAAAGATGGTCTTTGGTCGATGTTTTAGAAAGTGCAGAGTAAATTTTGAAATATGATTCAACATAGATCCATGCTAAAAGTCGCAGATAATAGCGGCGCAAAAAAATTAATGTGTATTCGTGTTCTTGGTGGATATAAGAAACGGTTTGCAACACTTGGTGATATTATCACTTGTACTGTGAAAGAAGCCACACCACGTGGTTTAGTAAAAAAAGGTGAAGTAATCCATGCAGTTATCGTAAGACAAAGAAAAGAAATGCGAAGAAAAGACGGAACATATATCCGTTTTGACGAAAATTCTGCAGTTATTATTGATAAAACATCAAAAGAACCAAAAGGAACACGTATTTTTGGACCTGTGGCAAGAGAATTGCGTATGAGAGGATACCAAAAAATCGTGTCTCTTGCACCAGAAGTTCTTTAATCGATATAAGATATGAAGATAAAAACAGGTGACAATGTAAAAATAATTAGTGGAAAAAGTAAAGGAAAGACTGGAAAAGTTGTCCAAGTCATGTTACATCCACGAAAAAATGCCCACTATGTCGTGATTGATGGCGTAAATATGCGAAAAAAGCATATTCGTTCAGGTCGGCGCGGCGAAGGGCAAGTGATTGAACTTCCCGGTCCAATCCAAATAAGCAATGTTATGCTTGTTGATCCTAAGTCAGGGAAACCAACACGTGTCGGGTATAAAAAAGAGGGAAACGACAAAAAACGTGTTGCTAAAGTTAGTGGTGAGTTTATTGATTAATTCACTTATCATAGTTTTACAGTATGGAATCAGTATTATATACACAATATAAAAAAGAGATTGCCCCAGCATTACAAAAAGAATTGGAAATAACCAATATTATGGATGTTCCAAAGGTAGATAAGGTTGTAATAAATGTAGGGTATGGTCGTCACACAAAGGATAAAAGTTTTATTGAAAATGTAGAAAAAACCCTTTGTGCGATTACTGGTCAAAAACCAGTACATAATCTCGCAAAAAAATCTATATCAAATTTCAAAATTCGTGAAGGTGCTGATGTAGGAATGTCTGCGACACTTCGTGGAAAACAAATGTATGAATTTCTCTATAAATTAATCAATTTGTCTTTCCCACGTGTGCGTGATTTCCGTGGTATCTCTATAAAAGGGTTTGATAGAAAAGGAAATTATACGTTTGGATTGAAAGAAAGTATTGCTTTTCCGGAAGTAGATGTAGAGCAAATAGATAAGATTCATGGATTACAGGTAATTATTAGTATCACTGCAGATAATAAACAACAAGGTCTTGCACTATTGAAGAAAATGGGTTTCCCATTTCAAGATGCATAATATTAAAAAATTATGGCAACAAAAGCTCAAATAGCAAAATCAAATAAAAAACAAAAATACAGCACACGACAAGTAAAACGATGTTTTCGTTGTGGTCGTCGTAGAGGTTTCCTTGGGAAATTTAAATTGTGCCGTATCTGTTTTAGAGAATTAGCAAATAAAGGTTTTTTACCAGGAGTGCGTAAATCAAGTTGGTAATTTATTATTCAATTAGTAATCGAATTAAGTTTGATATGTATACAGATCCAATTGCAGACATGCTTACACGTATTAGAAATGCGTATATGGCAAAAAAGCGATCAGTATTGGTCCCTGCATCAAAAGTTAAAAAAAGTATTGCAGAGATTCTTCAAGCAGAAGGATACGTTCAAGCTATCTCAGTACAAGAAGGAATACCTTTGATGCTATCAATCGAGCTAGTATATGATGAAAAACGTCCAGCAATTCAATCTATTGTTCGTGAAAGTAAACCAGGACATAGAAAATATAGAAAAGCTGAAGAGTTACCTCATATTTTAAATGGCTACGGTATCGCTATAGTTTCAACATCACAAGGACTTATGACAAACAAAAATGCTAGAGAAAAAGGCATTGGTGGAGAAGTCATTTGTTCTGTCTATTAATCGTTGATTAAATTCGTTGTTTGGGGTTCATTGTGTATGATAAAATATATTTCATCATACACATAGAACTCTAAACATGATGCTACGAAGTTGATTAACCCCAAAATACATTATAAAAAGATTATAATAATATGTCTCGTATTGGAAAACAAACAATTGAGATCCCACAGGGCGTAAACGTTTCTATTGAAAATAACGTTTTGTCAGTAAAAGGACCAAAAGGAGAATTATCTCGTATAGTTCATCCAGTCGTTACGATAAACATTGCTGATAACATTGTTACTGTTGACGTTGTCAATAAGGAAAACAAAAAAGAACGAGCATTGTGGGGGACATTCGCAGCACATGTAAAAAATATGGTTATTGGTGTGCAAGACGGTTTCAAAAAACAACTAGAAATTAATGGAGTTGGATACCGTGTTGCAATGCAAGGGAAAGATTTGAAAATTGAGGTTGGATATTCTCACCCAGTAGTCTATATTGTCGCAGAAGGTGTAAAAGCTTCAGCAGAAAAAAATCTTATTACTTTAGAAAGTGCTAATAAAGAATTATTAGGACGTGTGGCAGCAGAAATTCGTGCAATACGAAAACCTGAACCATATAAAGGAAAAGGAATTAAATATGTTGAGGAAGTTATTCGTCGTAAAGCGGGTAAAGCTGCAAAAGCAGCCGCTTAATCTGATAAACACATATGGCTAATATTACAAAACAACAACAAAGAAAACGTAGACAAGCGCGTGTACGTGCAAAAGTCTCTGGGACTGCTGCACGACCACGACTAAACATTCATCGAACATTGGCATCAATATATGCACAGTTAATTGATGATGTAGAAGGAAAAACACTTGTCGCTGTTCATAGCAAGACTGTAGATGCTACTGATGTAGGAGAAAGAAAAGGAAAAGTTGCAGTAGCATACACTGTTGGTAAGGCAATTGCACAAAAAGCAAAAGATGCTGGTATTACTACTGTGGTATTTGACCGCGGTGGATGCCTCTTTGCTGGACGTGTAAAAGCTGTCGCTGATGGTGCACGTGATGGTGGTCTTACATTTTAACCAATAATAAGTTATTATCCTATGGCGAAAGGACGAGGAAAATTTAAACAAAAAAGAGAAAAACCAGAGTTTGATCAACAAATTGTAGATCTTGCTCGTGTTACTCGTGTTACAGAAGGTGGAAAGCAATTGAGTTTCCGTGTCTGTATTATTATTGGTAATAGAAAAGGCCGTGTAGGCTATGGAGTAGCAAAAGGAAAAGATGTACAACTTGCTGTAGAAAAAGCAGTACGTCAAGCAAAAAAGAATATCATTACTATTCCATTAGTAAATGAAACTATTCCACATCGTGTGGAAGCGAAGTTTAAAGCAGCAAAGGTTATGATTAAACCAGCACCAAAAGGATCTGGTATCATTGCTGGTGGTGCAACACGTATGATTCTAGAATTGGCTGGATTACCAAATGCATCTTCAAAGATGTTAGGAAAAACAACTAATAAATTGACAAACGTGCTTGCAACATTCAAGGCATTAGAATTATTTTTACCAAAGGCTGTGACAGAAGCAAAAGAACGTGAAGCACAGGATCGTAAAAAAAATATAAAGCCGGTTACTGTAGTAAAAAAGGAAGAAAAAACTACTGGAGAAGTAAAAACAAAACCAGTTGTTAAAAAAACAGTAATAAAAAAATCAGTTGTTAAAAAAACTGCTACTAAAGCAGAAGAAAAAAAATCATAAATTAGTATAGTGTATGACATTTGGAGCACATACAATTCAATCAAGTAAAGGAACACGTAGAACAAGCAAACGTTTAGGACGTGGAAATGGTTCTGGAAAAGGGACTTATTCAGCTCGTGGATTAAAGGGACAAAAGTCTCGATCTGGTGGAAAAGGTGGAACGCAAAGACGTGGATTTAAACAAATGTTACAAAAAATTCCTAAATTGCGTGGTTTCAAAAGCCGTGCTGATCGAAAAGAAGTTGTGACACTTGTTACTCTTAATCGTATCTGTGTAGATAACGATGTGGTGACTCCAGCATTTTTACATAATAAAGGTGTGGTAGATCATCCTAAAAAAGGAGTAAAAATTGTTTCAACGGGTATCCTTGAAAAGAAATTGACAATAAAAGATTGTCTTGCCTCAAAAGGGGCTCTTGAAAAAATAGAAGCGGTTGGCGGAACGTTGGTTTTCTAAACCACGCTTCTTTTTTTATTCCGTATTTGGCATTTGTCATCTATTTAATTTTCTAATACTATGTGGGAAAAAATACAGCGTATTTGGCATATTAAAGATCTTCGAAGTAGTATTCTCTTTGTGCTTGCCATGTTAGTGTTATTTCGTGTAGCAGCACATATTCCAGTTCCTGGAGTAAATTCAGCTGCATTACAGCAATTTTTAGCTGGAAATGAGATACTTGGATTATTAAATATTTTCTCTGGTGGAACACTTGAAAATTTTTCAGTGGTTATGCTTGGAGTTGCGCCATATATTACTGCTTCTATTATCTTTCAGTTATTGCAAATGGTGGTTCCTCAACTAGAGGAGCTGGCAAATGAAGGTGAGTCAGGGCAGCAAAAGATTCAAATGTATACACGACTATCAACAGTGCCATTGGCATTGCTTCAATCATTTGGGTTGATTCAGTTACTTCGTCAATCACAGGCAAATATTTTACCGGATGTAACGATGTGGACTTATATAACTATCATGCTTACTACTACTGCTGGGACGGTGTTCCTTATGTGGATTGGTGAGTTGATTACAGAAAAACGAGTGGGAAATGGTATTTCTTTACTTATTTTTGCTGGTATTATTTCTGCATTACCACAGGCAGTACAGACTGCAGCGCTTAATTACAATCCGTCTGATTTATATACATACATGTTATTTATTGCTATTTCTATTGCTACGGTAATAGGAGTTGTGGTGATTAATGAAGGGCAGAGAAATATTCCTGTAAATTATGCAAAGCGTTTGATAGGAACAAAGACATTTGGTGGAAGCACGAGTTATTTACCATTACGTGTAAATACTGCTGGTGTGATCCCAATTATCTTTGCAATTTCTATTGTATTATTTCCATCAATGATTGCACAATTTTTTGTAAATAATACAGGGTTGCTGGGTTCAGTCGCTCGTGGTATTGTTCAAATGTTTCAAAATCAAACATTTTATAGTATTGTTTACTTTGTATTTGTATTTGGATTTACATACTTTTATACTGCGGTGGTATTCAAGCCACAGAAAATGGCAGAGAATTTACAACGACAAGGTGGATTTATTCCAGGTATTCGTCCAGGAAAAGAAACGGAAAAATATCTTGGTCGTGTCATGTCTCGTTTAGTATTTACTGGCGCTACATTTCTTGCGCTTATTGCAGTACTTCCATTTATCTTACAGGCATTTACTGGAACGCAGGCGCTTGCAATGGGTGGAACGAGTTTGCTTATTGTGGTGAGTGTTGCTATTGATATTACAAAACAAATTGAAGCGAAGATGACTTTACATGAATATGATAAGGCGTAAAGATGTGAATTTGTCAGTAGGCAAATATGTTTGTACATAATATATAATAAAACATATCCCGGTAAACGGGATTGTTTTATCTTATATTATTATGCTAAGTTTATTCGTACAGTATATCTATTTTTTAATTTGTTAATGTTATGAAAAAAATAATTATTCTTCTAGGTATCCCAGGTAGTGGAAAGGGAACACAGGCTCGTCGTCTTGTTCAAGATTTTCATTATGGGCAAATTTCTACGGGTGATTTATTGCGTGCATTGGACGCGGATGAAGATGCTGATGTAGAAGATAAGCAAATGCTTGCGGATATGAAATCTGGAAATTTGGTAGCAGATACGTTGATTTATAAATTGGCGTTTCAAGAAATAAAAAAATATTTAGCAGAGGGTACTGGTGTTGTATTGGATGGTGCAATTCGTAATACAGCTCAGGCAGAAGCGTATCAAGAATTTTTTAAAAAACAAGGTGTTGATTTGGAAGTGGTTACTATTGAGATGACTTTATCTGATGAAACTGCGTGGAAAAGATTAACAAAGAGAAAGGTATGTGATAAATGTGGGTATATATTACCGTATTCTCCAGATAATGAGAAAAAGAAATTATGTCCTGCATGTGATGGGAATCTTGTGGTGCGTAATGATGATACGCCAGAGGTTATAAAAAAGCGTTTAGAAGAACAAGGGAATAGTGCTTTAGCTCCAATTGTGGCATACTATAAAGAGCAGGGTGTTTTAGAGCAAGTGGATGGTGAGCAGTCAATTGATGATGTGGATAATGACGTTCGTAAATTATTAGGTGTATAAGATTGATAAATATATGGCATATATAAAAAGTGATAATGCAATACAGCGTATTATTGATGGTGGAAAGATTCTTGGTGAAATTCTTGAGAAAATAAGTGATATGGCTCGTCCTGGAATTTCTGCTTTTGAAATTGATATGGAGGCGGAGCGATTGATTCTAGAAGCGGGTGGAAGACCGGCGTTCAAGGGGTATCGTTCTTCAAGAAGAGATCCTAAATTTCCTTCAACTATTTGTGCATCTGTAAA
>JABIGQ010000018.1 GCA_018650085.1 Candidatus Magasanikiibacteriota bacterium
AACCGCCTACAAGAAAAAACATGGAATAAAAGAAAATGAAGAAATAACAGAGGATGAAGAAGGTGCCCAAAAATCACCAAAAATCAATATCCAACGATATAAAGGTTTAGGAGAAATGAATCCAGAACAACTCTGGAATACCACTATGAACCCAGAAAGTAGACGAATGAAGCAAGTAGCAGTAGCAGATGCAGAAAAAGCAAGTGAAATCTTTGATATCCTTATGGGAGCAGAAGTAGCCCCACGTAAAAAGTTTATCCAAACTCATGCTAAAAGTGTGAAAAACCTAGATATATAGCCTAAAAAACAGTAAATAAAGCTTTGAAATAAATTTCAAGGCTTTATTTTACCCATAGCAAATACAATATATCCCCTGTTTATTGTATTTTTCACTTGACAAAAAACCAATTCTTCCATATACTAAGCACAAAAACATGGCCCTAGGCCATTTTTAAATACTTGAAATTATGAAATATTTACTTCAATTGAAAGACTACCTAGTCTCTTCAGTGCACGAAACAAAAAAAGTAACCTGGCCAACAAAGAAACAAACAAAAAATTACACCATTTTTGTTATTGCAATGAGTATTAGTGTCGCGCTTTTCTTTGGTGTTATCGATTATGTACTTAACATCGGTCTAGAAGCAATTATCTAAAAACTCATACTCTTCATAAATTTTTACTATGGCTAAACAAACACTCGACCTAGGACGCCGTTGGTACGTTCTTCATACATATAGTGGGTACGAAGAAAATGTAAAACGAAACTTAGAGCAACGACTAGATACATTTGACATGCAAGATAAAATCTTTGCAGTACTTGTCCCAAAAGAAAAGAAAATTAAAATCAAAAATGGAAAAAGAAATGTGATTGAAGAAAAGATTTTTCCAGGATATGTTCTTGTGGAAATGATTGTAACAGATGACTCATGGTACGTGGTGAGAAATACACCAAATGTTACTGGATTTGTAGGATCTGGAACTACTCCTACCCCTATTGATCAATCAGAAGTAGATTCCCTCCAAAAACGTATGGGAATAGAAGAACCTACACACAAGATTGACTTGGCTCCAGAAGATACAGTACAAATTGTAGATGGACCATTTAAAGAATTTGAAGGAAAAGTAAGTGAAGTAGACGATACTCGCGGAAAAGTAAAAGTATTAGTAAGCATGTTTGGACGTGAAACTCCAGTTGAAATAGATGCACTACAAGTAAAGAAAATATAATAAACATCCCAGATTGATTCCTCAAAGAATATGCTTAAAAGGAATGCTTCTCAATGCTGAGGACATATAACATAATATAGTATGGCTAAAAAAGTAACAACACAAATCAAATTACAGATCAAAGGTGGCGCTGCTAATCCAGCTCCTCCAGTAGGACCAGCACTTGGTCAACACGGATTAAATATCCAAGACTTCTGTACACAATTTAATAATGCAACTGCGGATAAAAAAGGTGAAGTAGTTCCAGTGATCATTACTGTATATGAAGATAGAACATTTGATTTTATCACAAAAGTTGCTCCAGCAAGCGCACTTATAAAAAAAGCAGCTGGAATAAAAAAAGGATCAGGAAATCCTTTGAAAGATAAAATCGGAAAAATCACACAAGCGCAACTAAAAGAAATCGCTGAGAAAAAAATGCCAGATTTGAATGCAAATGATATAGATGCTGCAATGAAAATCATCGCAGGAACAGCAAGACAAATGGGAATTCAAATTGAAGCGTAAAAAAATATAATATATAAAAGAACGATCATAATTGATCGTTCTTTTTTTATTTCAATAATGTCATTGTACCCACAGATCATTTTCTGGTATACTAACAGCATATAATATAATTCAACCAATTTCTCACAAATTAAAGTGAAGAGTATACTTATTTAATTTTGAGCTGCTGCCGCTTTAGGCCGACCGAGCAAAGCTACGGGAGTTTATGAGAAATTAAATAAGTATACTCTTCACTGATCATGATTAAAAATCAAAAAATACTAAATCTACCCATTATGCCCACGAAATCAAAAAAATTATACTGCACCTGCTATCTGACACTTACGCCAGATATGAAAGCACATGTAAAGAAAAAACTTCGTGGTCATAAACTCCATATTATTGATGATGTCCTCTCTTTAGATAATCTTGACCCAAAGACAGAAGTACTTGGAGTATTTGTGGATTCAAAAGTAACAAAAAAAATAATTGACTCTCTACCAAAATTAAAACAAATTGTTGCATTTTCAACAGGATATAATACTATAGACCTAAAGGCCGCAAAAAGAAAAAAAATACCAGTGTGCAATGTACCTAGCTACGGAGAAAATACGGTTGCCGAATTTTCTTTTGGGCTTATGCTCTCACTTACTAGACAATTATTTCTGGGAGTTAAACGAGTAAAAGAAGGAGAATTTGATTATCATGGACTCCGTGGTTTTGATTTGAAAGGAAAGACCATTGGTATTATAGGTACAGGACGTATTGGCATGCACTTGATTTCTATGCTAAAAGGATTTGAAACAAATATCATTGCCTACGATGCATACCCAAATAAAACATTAGAAAAAGAAAATGATTTTACATATGTTCCCCTCCCAGAATTACTAAAAACATCCGATATTATTTCTCTTCATGTTCCACTATTTGATAGTACATACCACATGATAGATAAAAAAGCGATAAAGAAAATGAAAAAAGGAGTCTATATTATAAACACAGCACGTGGTGGGCTTATTGATTCAGAAGCATTGGTCTGGGGATTGGAAGAAGGAATAGTTGGTGGAGCAGGACTAGATGTACTAGAAGGAGAAGATTTACTAGAAGACCCACACAAATTACTTTCTACCACTTGCACAGTAAAAGACACTCGCACTAGTCTTATGAATAATGTATTGATCGATCATAAAAAGACAATAGTAACACCGCATCTTGCATTTAATACTACAGAAGCTGTAAAAAGAATTATTGATACAAGTATAGAAAATATTATAGCATTTAGCCGTGGAGAATCTCTTAATGATGTTACTGCCAAAAAAAAGAAAAAATAATATGAAAAAATCATATTTGCCATTATTGCTTCTTTCTCTTCTCGTTATCATGACTGGATGCGGAAAAGAAGAGGTAAAGCAAACAATTGAAGTGTCTGTAGAAGATAATGAAAAAGTTGTAGAATCTACATTGGAACAAAAATCTTATGTAACTTGCGTACAAGCAGGGTACAATGTTTCTATTCGCTTTAATTACCTTGCAAATAGACAAATGATCTATTGTGTATTAGAAGAAGATCCAGAATGGATATGTCCTGCTAGTGATTTCCTTTTAGATGAATGTGGAGAGCCACCAGAAATACAAGAAGAAGATCCCTATCTCACAGCTGTAATTCAAGAGATATTAGAAGAACGACCACGATTTTGTGAACCAATCGCAGAGCCAATTTGTGGAGAAAATTCCAGAACATATACAAATGCTTGTATAGCATCACAATATGGTATTACGGTCGCCTATGAAGGGCCTTGTAAACCACCAGAAACTCCATCAAACATTCCCCTCTCCCCTATTTCTGCGGGCACAAAAACACCTGTGCCTATATATGAAAAAACTCCAATCACAACACCTCCAACACAAAGTAATTATATAGAAAAAGCACCTGCATGGTTAGATATTCCTATAGGACTGCTGGAAGAACAACAGACCAGACATCAAGTCACTATTTCTCGTTGTCAATTTGGGAACGAAATATACTATTATCAAAAAGAAGATAGTACATATGCCCTAGACATGCTCTATGACGATGAAGGAACCGTTGTCTGCTACCCAAATAATGACTTTGAAAGATCTTGTCCTAATGAATTAAAAAAGACAGGAATAGCAGGATGTCAGAAAGTTTGGGAACGATATTGATATATTTGCCTTGACAAAAAACAGATAATGGGCTACACTAAGCCCATTATTCATTGTGGAACCTCTAAAAAATAGAGGGTTTGACCACGATAACATATTTCTCTATGGGAAAACGCATGGATGACCTACGTACACAGGTCGATAAAACAAACGTGTATAGCATTGAAGAAGCAGTCGCATTGGTAAAGAAAATGAGTAATGTCAAATTTGACGCTACTGTGGAAATGCATCTTCGTTTGGGAATCAACCCAAAAAAGAGTGATCAACAAATCCGTACAACTGTAGTACTTCCACATGGAACTGGAAAAACAAAACGCATTGCAGCATTTGTAAGCCCAGATAATGAAGCTGCAGCAAAAGCAGCTGGTGCTGATCTAGTACTCGGTGAAGAAGAAATTAAAAAAATTAAAGATACAGGAAAAATTGATTTTGATGTAGCAGTAGCTACTCCAGATATGATGCCTAAATTAGCTTCAGCTGCCAGAATCCTTGGACCACGTGGACTTATGCCTACGCCAAAGACTGATACAGTTGGAAAAGATTTAGATAAAATGATTGGTGACTTGAAAAAAGGAAAAGCAGCATTTAGAAATGATGATACAGGAAACATTCACCAAGCAGTAGGAAAAGTAAGTTTTTCTGATGAACAGCTAAAAGAAAATGTTGAAATGTTTATAGACACTATCAAAAAAATAAAACCAGTATCTTCAAAGGGAACATACATAAGAGGTGCATTTCTTACGAGCACTATGGGACCAAGCATAAAAATTTCTGTAAGTTAATACGTATAACATACATAAAAAAAACCGGTTATTCCGGTTTTTTTTATTGTACACTATGTTATTTAAATAGTTCACTTGATCAGATAGGGCAATTTTGATACACTGAAAAAAGATAGCTATCATTTTTAAATTTTCTCTATGTCTGACACCTATATACGACCTACTTGGGATGAATACTTTATGAAAATAACAAAAGTCGTGGGAGAGCGATCAACCTGTGACAGAGGAAGACTTGGTTGTGTCATTGTAAAAGACCACCAAATACTCGTTACTGGATATTCTGGAGCAGCGAGCGGTCTTGCGCATTGTGATGAAGTTGGACATCAAATAAAAAAAGTTACTCACGAAGATGGGCGGGAATCAAATCACTGCGTACGTACAGCGCATGCAGAACAAAATGCAATTATCCAAGCAGCAAAAGTAGGTATCTCTATAAAAGATGCGACCCTCTATCTAGGAATGACTCCTTGTGCTACTTGCGCACGTATGGTTATTAATGCAGGAATAAAACGTGTCGTGTGTGCAAAAAGATATCATGCGGGTGAAGAAAGTGAAGAGATGTTTAGAAAAACAGGAATTGTATTAGAATTTATTAATGAAGAATTAGAACAATATGCCAACCAATAAAAAAATAATATTGGGTTTCACAGGGCCTATTGCCTGCGGAAAAGGGACAATAGCAAGCTATCTAGAAAAAAAACATAACGCAAGCACATATAGATTTTCTACCATGCTCCGTGATGTCCTAGACAGATTTCACCTACCACATACCAGAGAGAATCTAGTAAATCTTTCTGAATATGTAAGAAATACTTATGGAGAAGACACCATGGCAAAGACAATGGCAGCAGATGTAGAAAATGACAAGAACGATATTATTGTGGTAGACGGAATACGACGCATGGCAGATATTGAATATCTAAAAAAACTTCCAAATTTTATATTGGTAAAAATAGAAGCTACTCCAGAACATAGGTATGAACGGATTATAAAACGTGGAGAAAATAGTGATGACAATACAAAAACATATGAAGAATTCCTAGCCGACCATAAACACCCAACTGAAATGACTATTCCAGAAGTGATGGGACATGCTACAAAGACAATAAATAATGATGGAACTATAGAAGAGCTATATACTCAACTAGACGCACTAATTTTATGAAAGTAAAAATAAAACAAATGCATGATGATGCCATACTCCCAAAGTATGCTCATCCGGGAGATGTAGGTCTAGATGTATACAATCGTGAAGAAGATTACACATTACAACCAGGAGAGAGAAAAGTTTTTTTTGTAGGATTTTCTCTAAAATTTGAACCAGGATATGTAGCACGTGTGTGTGATAGAAGTTCAGTACCCAATCATTATGGATTACACACTATGGGAGGAATATACGATGCAGGATATCGCGGTGAATATAATGTCCAACTTGTTAATCTAAGCGATAAAGAAGTTACTATAGAAAAAAATCAGAAAATCGCCCAAATACTTATCTACCCTGTTATTATTGCAGAGTTAGAAGAAGTCACTGAATTATCAGACAGCGATCGTGGTGATGGACGATTTGGAAGTACTGGAAAATTTTAAAATCAAGATAGTTTCTATTCATTAACACAAAGACATATGAAATCATATCTCGACATCGTGAACTACGTTTTTGAAAACGGAATAAAAAAAGAAGATCGCACGGGAACTGGAACTACTGCGGTAGCTGGTGCCATGTTTAAACATAATATGGCAGATGGTTTCCCACTTCTTACGACAAAAAAGGTACCATATCGTCTGGTGGCTAGTGAATTAGAATTTTTCATAAAAGGACTTACAGATAAACAATGGCTCATTGATAGAAATAATCATATCTGGGATGAATGGTGCTCTACAGAAAAAGTCCCCTACGGTCATGATGAAGCAACAAAGAAAAAAATGATGGAAGAAAGAGACCTAGGTCCTATCTATGGATGGCAATGGCGTCATTATGGGGCTGACTATAAAGACTATGATACAGACTATACAGGAAAAGGATTTGACCAACTAAAACGCGTGGTAGACATGCTAAAAAAAACACCCTATAGCCGCCAAAATGTTTTAATCGCATGGAGCCCAAAACACGCAAACATAGTAGTGCCACCATTTTGTCACTATGGATTTCAAGTAACAGTCCTAGACGGAAAACTAAATCTTATGTGGAACCAGAGATCTGTAGACATTGCCCTTGGTCTTCCATTCAATATTGCTAGCTATGCAACCATGCTTCACTTGCTTGCAAAAGAAGCTGGATTAGAAGAAGGGCTGCTTGTAGGATTTTTAGGAGATACACATTTTTATAGCAATCATGAAGAAGGGCTAAAAGAGCAACTCTCACGAGACCCAAATAAATACAAACTTCCAAAACTAGAAACAGAAAACTTCACTTCTATCTTTGACTGGACATACACCGATTCAAAAGTGGTAGGATATGAAAGCTATCCACGTATCAAATTTGATATTGCTGTATAAAATGATTCTTAAATGAAATTATATATGATCGCCATTATCGCTGCAGTTGCAGAAAATTTATGTATTGGGAAAGATAATAAAATACCCTGGCATATTTCAGAAGACTTCAAATACTTTAAAAAAACAACTACAGGAAATGTAGTAATCATGGGTCAAAACACTTTTGAATCCATCTTAGGATACATTGGGAAACCACTCCCAAATAGAACAAATGTAGTATTAAGCCGTGACCCAAACTTTTCCCCACCAGAAGGAGTAGAAGTATATGACTCCATAGAAAAAGCAATTGCAGCACACAAAGATGAAAAAGTTTTCTTTGGAGGCGGAGCAAGTATTTATAAACAAACAATAGACCTAGTAGACACCCTATACATCACTCACGTCCACGAAACATTCGATGGCGACACCTTCTTCCCAGAAATAAATGCACACATTTGGAAAGAAACATGGCGTGAAGATCATGATGGATTTTCTTTTGTTATTTATAAGAAAAAATAAATATGTTTATTATCATAGACGGCATAGACGGCTCTGGAAAAAGTACAATACTAGACTCATGGGCTAATGAACTAAACACAAAAGGAAAAAAAGTATTCCACCTAAAAAAATATTGGCAAAAACATTTAGCACACCCAACACTAGAAGAACTCATGGACTACGACGTCATCATATCTGCAGAACCAACTCACGCATGGGTAGGAAAAGCAATACGAGAAGAAATGATCCAAAAAGGAAATGACTACGCAATGGAAGACATCGCCAGCGCCTATGCACTTGACCGACTCATACTATATAAACGACTACTCAACCCACTTCGTGACGCCGGGAAAATAATTTTACAAGATAGAAGTGTCAGCACATCTCTTTGTTATCAACCACTCGCAAGCGATACTATTTCTATGGAAGATATCGCTTCACTAAACGGAAATGTATTTGCACTAAAACACGCACCAGATCACTTAGTAATAGCAGATGTAGACCCAGAAATTGCAATGACAAGATTATCTGGACGTATAGAAAAAGATGATAACGCTATATTTGAAAAAGAAACTTTCTTGAAAAAAGCACAAGCACAATTCCTAGATAAAACGTTCCAATCATATTTTACAAAACAAGGAACTCATATTCATGTCTTGGATTGTAGCCCAAAACTTGCTATAATGAAAGAACAAGGGAATGACTTACTTCATACCCTGCTTGCTTCATAACTAAAATATATGTTTCTTTCTACAAAACAGCTGCTCACACAAACATTTGACTTCTGTAAAACACACCCAAAAACACTCCTAACATACACAGGAATAATGACTATTCCTATAATACTACAGATACTCCTCTCATTACTTCCACTATTTATTCCTCCATTCTTGTATTCAATAATAATTATTATTCCTTCATTTCTCGTCAGTATATTTATAACAACCGCACTGACAAAACGTATAGCAGACCTCCGAAAAGGAACACCTACCTCCCTATCTTCTGAACTAAAAACATCCTTTCATCTTTTTCTTCCTGTTCTTCTAACCTCACTATTAGGCGGACTTCTTATTCTATTAGGATTTTTCGTATTTATTATCCCAGGAATTATTTTTACTGTCTGGTTTGCATTTATATTATATGCCGTAATCCTAGATAATAAAACCACCATAGAAGCACTCAAACATAGTAAATCCTTAGTCTCTGGAAGATGGTGGCAAGTGTTTTCTAAAATTATTGCAATATTATCACTGGTAATTGTCGTTGCATATGTATTAGAATGGGTAATAAAAACATTTTATTTTTCTGTTATTTTTCCATTAACCACACATATTAGTCTTGCTCTCCTTACTATTACCTTACCATTTATACTCTTTTCTGCATTTACCACTGTAATTATTACGGTATATATGGTAATCTTCTATACACATCTTTCAAAAAGCCTAACGAAAACTTAATGATTAACGACTTTTTATGAAACAATACGTCCCTATTATTGGCATGGAGATTCATGTTGAATTGAAGACAAAAAGCAAGATGTTTTGTTCCTGTAAAAATAATCCAGACGAACAAACTGCAAATACAAACATATGTCCCATTTGTACAGGGCACCCTGGGACACTTCCTGTTCCAAACACACAAGCAATAGAATGGACAGTGCTTATAGGAAAAGCGCTTGGTTGTGATATAAGAGAAATATCTAAATTTGATAGAAAACACTACTTTTATCCAGATCTCCCAAAAGGATACCAGATCTCTCAATTTGACGAACCTATAGCAGAACATGGTGAAATGAAGCTACGTATAGTATTAGAAGAAAATCACCGAGAACAGGCTATTATAGGCGTCACACGAGTACATCTAGAAGAAGACACTGCGAAATTACTTCATGATAACGATGGTGATACTTTGGTAGATTTTAACAGAAGTAGTACTCCCCTTGTAGAAATCGTTTCTGATCCAGATATAGAAAGTGCTACAGAAGCAAAACTCTATTGCCAAGAGCTCCAACGCATCTTCCGCTACCTGGGAGTAAGTGATGCTCAAATGGAAAAAGGACACATGCGTTGTGAAGCAAATATTTCCATGCAAGAAGCAGGCAGTTTTGAGATTGTAGATGGCATTGTTCGCCCACATGGAGACTATATATTACATAATAAAATTGAATTAAAAAATCTTAATTCTTTTCGTGCAGTAGAAAGAGGCATCCTTTATGAAATAAAACGCCAAACAGAACTCTTGGAGCAAGGAGAAACATGGGGACAAGAGACGCGGGGTTGGGATGAAAAAAAAGGAGAAACAGTACTCCAACGTGTAAAAGAAAATGCAGCAGATTATAGGTATTTCCCAGAACCAGATATTCCACCATTTCACCCACTTGGTGTGCACAAAAATAATATTTCTATTCCAGAACTTCCTCAAGCAAAGCGAATACGTTTTCATGAAGAATATGGTTTTTCTTATGCAGATGCATTATTTCTTACAGAAATAAAACCATGGGCTGATTTTTCTGAACGTGTCATGACAGAATTAATTGATTGGCTCTATTCCCTCCCAGAAGTAAAAGGATCTAGTGATGATATTGCTGAAAATAAAAAACAAAAAATTGCACGTCTAGCAGGTGGATGGCTTACGACTAAATTAGTAGGTCAACTCAATGAACGTGGAGAAAAAATTATAGACTTAAAAATAAGTCCAGAAAATTTTGCAGAGCTTATTTCTCTAGTATATACAGATAAAATAAATTCAACGAATGCCCAGAAATTACTTGCAGATATGATGGACGCTGGGACAGATATGGACCCAAGCCATCTCATGGAAGAAAAAGGATATGGCCAAGTAAGTGATACATCTACCATAGAAGCAATAGTAGATGATGTCATAGTAAACTACCCAAAGCAAGTAGAAGCATTTAAAACAGGAAAAGATCCTATAATAAAATTCCTCATAGGAATGGCTATGAAAGCTACAGAAGGAACGGCAAATCCACAAATAGTAGAAAATATATTGCGTAAAAAATTATCTACATAACAAAGAAACCTCATAAAACAAAACATCCCAACTGAGTTGGGATGTTTTTATATTGCAATAAGTTAATTACAATTTATCAATCATATTATAAAAATCTTTTTGATCTTCTCGAGAAACCTTTCCCTTTTTAAAAGCTGTGTGTATTTCACTTTTCATTTTTTTCTTATCTAAACGGTTAAATTCAGAACCTGTTCTTTTATTTTTTGCTTGTTTTTCTACCACACCTTCAAAAAAGTTACCCTCTTTCTCAGATACATTTTGATATGTACTTCTATATTTTTTAAAATGATGTCGCAACCTTTTATGAAAACCGCTTGCCCCACCTTTTTTAAATGCAGAACCTGTTTTTACCTGTACTTTATATTTTCCTTCTGTTCCTGCCGCATCTTTTACTTTTCTTTGGCGGATAAGACGCCGCATAAAATCATACCTACGTTCATCTCTTTCATCTGAACTCATTTCTCCAGACATAGTTCCCACAAATCCTTCTTTACGCAATGCGGAACTTTTTGCAGAAAATCTTCCTTCTCCTAAAATTGAGCTCTTCGCTTTTTCTTGTGGTTTCCCCATATGACTTATAGAAGAAGCTGGAGCATTATCTCCACTGTGACCTGCATTACTAATAGAAGAAAGCGCCTTTCCTCTCCCTACAGAGTTTATAGAAGATGATGGGATACTTCTGGTAGGTTTATTTAATGTCATAGTACAAAAAATTAAGAAATTATATATCAACGCTAAGAAATAAATGCTTTCATTATTTTTTCTGCTTCATCATATGTTTCACACCAGATAATATTTTTATCACGCTTAAACCATGTCATCTGTCTTTTTGCGTATCTTCTGGTATCTCTTTTCAGTATTTCCAATGCTTCCTCTACACTACATTTCCCTTCAAAATATGGCTTGAACTGTTTATACCCTATGCCACTCATACTTGGCAGATCCCAGCTATATTTCTGCTTTAACAATGATTTTATTTCTTCAAGCAATCCTTTTTCTATCATTCCATCTACCCGTTTATTTATACGCTCGTATAATATGTTCTTTTCTACTTTTACTCCAATTTGGAGAAAATCATACAATTGCTCCCCTTGTTTTTTTTGATCGGAAAATGGTTCCCCTGTGAGAATACACACTTCCAATGCTCGTATTAATCTTCTCTTATTTTTACTATCAATTTTTTCTGCAGTAACAATATCTAAATTTTTCAATAATGCGAGTAAGTCCTCCTCTGACTTTTCTTCCAAAGATTTTCTTAATTTTTTATTTGCTTCTACACGTGGGATGGTAAAATTATTTACAAGAGATGAAATATATAATCCCGTTCCACCCACAACCATAGGTTGCTTGTTTTGTTTAAATGCTAGTTTAATATATTTCAATGACTGATCTCTAAACTCAGCCGCAGTAAATCTTTTTCCCGGATCTAAAAAATCAATAAGATGATGCGGCACTTCCTCTATATGATATGTTCTACGCAATCCTTGCCAATTAGCACTCCACTCCCAAGTCCCCGGTTCTTTCGCAGTACCAATATCCATTTTTTTATAGACCTGTCTAGAATCTGCAGAAATAATATCTCCATTATATTTTTTTGCAAAACGCAAACTCCAGTCTGTTTTCCCAGAAGCAGTAGGCCCTGTCATTACAATTACTTTTTGTAAATTGTCTTTTTTTTCTAAAATTTTATTCATATCCCTCTCCTCTTATTATATGATGAATTTACATTATATACAAGCTTTCCCCCAGAGCATCCATGCCCCAGCTTTGTAAATATCTACATGGACAATGGTCCCAATGAGGGCTGCATCTCCAGCGAAATCTACTCGTTTCATCTCACGAGAATTTCCGCCGCACCTCCCATTTTTATAAGTATCTACAAGTACTGATACTGTTTTTCCTACATAGATTTGATTTTTTTCTTCTGTTCGTTTCCCCATGTGATCTTGCAATACTTGCCATCTTCGTTTTTTTTCTTTCTTTTCTACATCATCGGCAAACTGTTTATCTGCAAGTGTCCCTGATCTTGTTGAATATTGGGCATTGTATGAAATATCAAAATCACATTGTTTATACAGATCAACTGTTTCTTCAAACTGGGCATTTGTTTCTCCAGAAAATCCTACAATAATATCTGTACCAATAGCCATATCTGGTATTTTTTTTCTGATCTTTTCTATTATTTCAATAAAATCTTCTCTCGTATGCTTTCTATTCATGTTTTTTAAGATCTCATTATTTCCTGATTGCACAGGGATATGAAGAAAGTTTAATTGTTTTGGTAATGTAAGTGCATCTATAACTTCATCATCCATATACAGTGGATGTGGTGCAGTAAAGTGAATGCGTTCAATTCCTTCTATCTTATTTATTTCCCACAGTAATTTAGCAAAATCATTTTCTTTATACGGATTATCTGCTAAGAATAATTCTCTATCTGGTGCAATATAATGATTTACTATTTGCCCCAATAATGTAATCTCTATATATCCACGAGATGCCAAATCTTTTATTTCTGCTAAAATATCTGCAACTGTACGATTTATTTCTCTCCCACGTGCATATGGCACCACGCAATACGTACAAAACTGATTACATCCTGTTTGGATAGTCACAAATGCTTGAAATGTATTATCTAGCGTAGGACGAAGTGCCAGATAATCTTTTTCCAGATCATCCATAGGACGTAAGGCTGGGTTTAATTCACTTAATCGTTGTGGAAGATGAATAATTTCATGTATAGGAAAATAAAGATCCACATGGTGGAGCCTTTCTTTTAATAATCCGTTGTCATCTCTACCGGGCAAACACCCTGTGACAACAACAATGAGATCTGGTTTTTGTTTTTTTATTTTTTCTAAATTTTTAGTCAATCCACTCACTCTATCCTCTGCTGCCTGGCGAACACTGCATGTATTAATAATCACCACATCTGCATGATCTGGTGTGTCTATAGACTCCATTCCCATACCGTTTAGGATGGTTGCTATACGCTCTGAGTCATTTTTATTCATCTGGCACCCTAGGGTGATAATATGATAATTCATAATGTTTTTTACTCACACAATCTAAGACTAACTGGGCAATACTATATAGGAAAAATGATATAAAATCAAGGGTCGCATACCTGACTCAGGCTCTATGCATTATCTACACTATTTATGGTATACTATCTTTAAATTATTAGCTAAAATATATGATGGAATTTGAGAAAGGGGAAAAAATAGCCCCTGAAGAACAAGAAAACATACCACAAAAATTATCTACAAAAGAAATTTCCACTAAAATAGAACAAGAATCAAATCCAGAGATGACAGAAGAAAAAAGAAGAGAACGAGCCAGAGAACTCATGAGTGGAACTATTATTACTCTTCGATCTGGGGATGCAAGAGGTTCTGAGAATTTCCCATTCATACATGAGGTAGCACCTTCCTATACAAAAGAAAAAGAAGATAACTTATTTGCCGCCGAGTGCATAGCTGCTGGAGATGCACATGCAAATGTATTAAAAATTACAGAAGTTGCTATAGCTAGTGGTCTTATGGCTTTTGAATCAATGGATCTTCAAAATGAATTCCTTGGCACATATAAAGAGCTCATGACTAAATTTATTGAAATAAAACCTTATCTTAAAGAACTCTATGATGATCACAAAGATAAAGATTTTACAAATAAGATATTAAATGAAATAAAAAATCTAGTAGATATATTAATAGAAAAAATAAAAAAGATCCAATGGACCGGAGATAACAGGCAACTTATCCTTCTAGGAGATATTATAAAAGATCGTGGTGTAAGTGACCGGCTTACCCTTTCCCTTTTTAAACATCTTAGAGAGCAAGGAGCAGAAATACATGTACTTGCGTCTAATCATGATTTAGATATCTTTTTTCAATTTCTTGCAAATAGAGAAACAATAGGATCATCTCACCATATAGATCCTGCGAGTAAAGAAGACTATATTGAATATATAAAACAAACACAATTATTGCTTTATGATGAACAAAATAATATATGTTATAGCCATGCATACCTTACAGGAAAAACAATACAACGAATAAAAGCAGCCGTTTATTTCAGAGAAAGAATAACGCCAAATAATGCAGAAAAATTTGTAGAACGAGTAAATGAGTGGTATCAAGAACAATTAAATCTGATGATAGATGAATTTAAACGCGATCAAGCTATAGATGCCAGACGTTGGGGTGGCTGTAACTTAATACAGCATATTGTCTGGGGGGATGGATATTTAAGAGATATACATGGAAAGAGAAGATCAGCTGAAGAAAGTCGTCAAATAATAAATAAAGATCCTGCATTTGGAGGAGAAGTCCGCTGTGTATCTGCGCATGACGTTACATTAAATTATGTATATAAGACTGTTCCCGCAATAACATTAGATGATTTTCATCATAAAAGCCCTTTAGAACAAATTCCAGAAGAATTTAGACTATTTACTGTTAATAATGTAAAGTTTCCTCCCCCACCTAAACCTAGAATCACTGCTATAAAATCTGAAACCCTAACAGGAGCTCCTGATTCAGAAACAAAGACAATGCCTCCAAGTTCAGAAACATGGACTAAAGATTTTGATCTCTACGAATAAAAGTATCTTTTCCTATAAATTCAGGCAAAATATATCTATATACTATTTCATGCAAATACTAGATGAAATACTTGACAAAACCCCTCTTTTATGCTATAATAAAAACAATTAAATACTCAAATTTTGCTTAATTTAGCAAAAACACCTTTGTATCATTAATCATATTTATATGAAAAGAGAAGGAGCAAGAAGACTTACACCCCATCCACTTGAAAATGGGGAACCTTATGGTCCACAAGTTGAAAAATTAGGTAGAGAAGCAAATGAAGCGCCACCTTTTATTGAACCCACAAATAGTGTTGAGGGTGTTCAGTCCCCACCATCCATACGTAAAAAAACAAGATTAGAACAATTAGAAGAAATGCGTGCGCTTAAAAAAGAAATCTCTAAAAATGAAGATATTAGTCCACAAAATGAAAGCCCTGCTATTATTGAAAAATTAATGGAAGAAACAAATGAAGAAACTATACTCCAACCATTAAATTTAGAACCTTCTTCTAATAGACCTATTTCTAAAAAAGAAATAGCATTTGAATTTTCAGCCCAAGATAATTATACAACATTAGGAAAAGAATATAACCTCTCCATTCAACCAAATGGAACTGTACAAGGTTGGGGAAACAATAGAAAACTAAAAAAACTTCTTAAAACAGATGACGAATTTGCAGGAAGGTATGCTCGTATTAAAGCAGAAAAAAACCCAATAAATATACCCCCACCCGGAAAAGTTAAACGCTTTTTCCAACGCGTTGGTTTTGCTTTAGGAATTACTGCAGCAGGCATAGGAGCTACTAAAGCTGGAATAGAAATAGCGAAAGCAGGAGAAGAAGCAGGCAGACAAGAAGAAGCCCAAATTGCTGCAGATCTAGCAAGAGATCTGAGACAAGACAAAGGAAAATCTTATGATATTAAGAAAAGCGATAAACACACAGGGTTTGTAGACCTTAAATACTCTGAAATCCCTACAGCAGAAAGAGAAAATATTGATTTTGAGGCAGAAAAAGTTCGTGGTAACACCCAAGAACAATATGATCTTGCAATGAAAAGAGCAGCTATTAAAAAAGTATTATCAGAGACACCTCCATCAACACAAGAAGGGATGGAAGACGCTTTTAGAGGAGCAGAACCTCAAGTTCCTCCATCTACCAAAAACAAATAAAATAAATAAAAAAAACCAAACAAACCCCACAATAAACCGTGGGGTTTGTTATATACAATAAAAAATTTGTTGCCACACCTCGTTTTTGTTATACTACAAATATAACATTTTACTTTTAAAAGTATATATATGTCTATTTCAAGAGAATCCAATTTTAGATTTACTCCCCCAACTCAACCACTAGAAAAACCACCCAAATTAGAAGTTCTTAGTGATGACCTACTCAATTCTAATGAGGGAAACGTAGAGCCAGAAAAACCTATTCTTTTTGAAATTCCAGGAGACGCTGGGGAAGAAATATCCGAAGAAACCACTGAAGAAATAAAAGCACTACTGCAAACAAAAGAAAAAAGAGGAATAGAAGCAGCGCGTGCACAAGTAGAAACAGCAGGGAAAGAAGAAACTACAGATGCCAGAGATGCCTTTTCTATACCCAATAATGAAGAAAGATTACACAAAGAAGATGTAGATCTTATGCATAAACAAGAACCTGCACTTAAAAAAGTAGGAAGATTTTTTCGTGGATTATTTTCTAGAAAAAAATAATATTATTCCATATAATTTCACGAGAAAAAACACCCACACTCCCCTAGCGGAAATAGGTGTTTTTTGTTATAATATCATTACTGTACATTCCCCAACGTAATAACTTTTTTCCTCTATACTTAATACTTCTTCTATGGCAATAACAAGACGTGGAGAAGGAGCGCCTAGCCCTTCACCTTCTACAGAAAATAAAGAACCAAAAGAAGATATCAATGAAATAATTGCAAGTCTTTTTGCAGATTTAAAAAATATAGAGTTTAGTGCACTTTCCAGTGATCTAAAAAAAGAAAAAAATCGTTTAAATCGTGAAAGAAAAAATGTTGCCAGAAGAAAAAAAGGGAAAAAAGAAGCACAAAAGCTACTTATAGAAAATATTCGTAACTTTCTCACAAAGACACAGCGAACAGAGGATGCCAGCTCTGCACTACAGGATATATTTGCAGAAGAAGAAAATCCTGCTGTAGAAACGGAAATGACACCTAAAGAAGAAGACGAGTCTATGTTAAGTGGAATTTATAGTGCTATAGATGAAATGAAATTTCCAGAAGCTAGATCAATACTCGCAGAATTAAATACTCCAGAGGGTGCAGAAGCATTATTTGAATTCTTCGATTATGTAGAACAAAATGAAATAGATAAGCTCAATACTTTTTTAAAAAAACTTATTGAAATTAAAAAAATACATCCAGAATGGAGTACTACTGATATTTGTAATGATACTAATTTTTGGACAGAGTTAGAACTCGCTGATGCATTTATTAATAATTTTCAGAACACACAAGCAGAAACACCAATAATTCCTATACCTACTCCTGAAGTAAAATCAAAAGAAGAAATAGCACTAGAAGTATTTTATAATACAGCGGATAAAATCCGAGAACGTATTCAAGAAAAAAATTCAGAACAAAATGTGTTTTTTACTCCCCAGATGCACAGTCTTGAAACGATAGAAGACATTGAAAAAAAAGTAGACAATGCTTTCACAAATAAATTAAAAAATATTTATACAATGTTTGCAGATATTAATCCAGCAGTGACGCTTGTTAATAATGAGTGCAAAGTAAATGACTCATATATTAATGTAGAAGGAGAAAATGTACTTGTTATTAATATAGATAATAACAATTGGGCTAAAGATTTAAAAAAGACTATACAAGGGTTATTGAATCAAAACTCTCAAACAGAATCTACAACATCTCTCTTCCCATCAGAAGAAGCCCCACGACAAGTCTCTGCGCCACATGACAAAACTCCACCTACTATACATAGAAAACCCGATCTTGTACCTATTTCAGATGACTTATTAGAACCAATAGAAACCAGAAATGTTATTGTAGACCCTGAACAAATTGATCCTTCAGACATAGAAGTATCACATACACCAACAACGACGAAAAACACTGCAGAAGAAAAACAAATTTCTCCGAAAGAACAATTAACACCAACCATTGATATTCCAAAACCAAATATAGATAAATACTCTCCTACTACATCTGTGGGATTACCCCAAGTAGAAGCATCTACACCACCAGAACCAATTGAAACACGTAGTCCTAGAGAACAAGCACTATCTTCTGTCCCAGAAAACAAAAAATACGCCTACGCACAATACCTGGGAAGTTTAACTAGACGCTACAGTAATTTTCCTATAGACAGATACCCTGAAGTACTTCTAGGTAAAATTCAAGAGTATGCAGATATGAAACCTGGGAAACTTCGTTCTCTTTTTAGTGGAAAAGATGATGGAAGTTATGGATTGAAACAATTTGAAAAATATGCAGAAAAACTAATGAAACAAATTCAAGGATATGCATATACATTGCAGAAATTAGGTATGGAGAATCTAAATGCATTGGATCTGGGCACATTTATGTTTAGGGAAAATGATAAAACAAAAAAAGCAAACCTTCTCAAGTGGATTAAGCAAGCAAAAAGAACCAGAACAAATGCAGACATAAATGATCTTACAAAAATTATTGTTAATGGGATTGAAGAAGGAAAAAGTATCCAAGAAATACAAGCAAATCTACCTCTTCCTAATAAAAAAGAAAATTTCTTTAGTAGAAATGCAAAGGCACTTATGTTATCATTGGCAATTTTACCACTAAAAGGAGATTCCGAAGAACCATACACTCCCCCACCAGGACCTGAAATTATCAAAATTAATACTGCCCCAGATAGAGTTGCCCCTCATGCAACTGCATTACCTAAGACAACAAATCAACCAGATGCTAGTAGCCCAGAGGTAAAACCAGAACCATCAGCCTACCCTCCTGTAAAACGCCCCGATGTAGGAACACAAAAGAAAGATCTTGATGAAATTAATATAATTCCTGGAGATGCACAATTTGAAGAAGAACCAGAAGAACTTATACCAACTGATGTTGCAATAGGTAGGTCTGATACTGAGACGCCAAAGATAGATGCTGAGGAGCTTAATATCATACCAGGTGAACCTCAATTTGAAAACGTAGAAGAAGAGGAAGGACCTGAAATGGAAGATGGCCCTGAGATGGAAGAAGGTTCTGCAGAACATATCCCAACAGCAGAAAACTTAACAGGATTACAAATCCTTGGGGAAGAAATGTTACATAAAGGTGAAGGGCCACTTCATGCAATGAAACGACTACTTAATCCTGAAAATAAAAAGAAAGTTTTAGGAGCATTGCAAAAACAATTCCCGGATAAAGACCCAGAAAGGGCATATAAAGATTGGTTACAACAACAGTGGAGAAATAACGGAATTGATGCACAATTAAATTATCATGGGGCTACATTACGCCCCGGAGATATATTTTCCCTACTCTGCGTAAATGGTATATGTAAAATTATGCCGAGTCCTGAAGCCGATTCGCTTATAGGAGCCATGGGAACTATTGAAGACTCTGGACAGGGAAGCTTTGAAATTGCTGGAAAAACATATATCCCTGGTCCAGTAAAATATACTCCAAAAAGTGGAAAAACAGGATCATATGAATTACTAGGCCCTAGCGCTGACGGTGGAGTTATTCTTAAATTTCCTGGAAGTAACAGACAATTTGCTACTGGACAACTAGAGCGTGTTATCCCTGCTGCTGTTCAAGAATACAAAGGATTTAGTGTAGAAACACATCCAGATGGCACATTTACCATTTACATCACAAGCAAAGATGGGAAACCAACTGGTGTATCATTTATAACCTCTCTCACAGAGGCGCTCGCAGCAAAGGCCCCAGACAAATCAAGAAATGCAGCAAATAAAAAAGCTATTACATTTATAAGAAAAGCAATGAAAAAGAAAACATTTCCTAAAACAATTTACTCAGGAGATGCTTGTCTTGTGGATCCTACTACTGGAGCACTTACATTTAAATAATGCATCACTAATAAAAAACATACCGCTTTATTTTAGCGGTATGTTTTTTATTATGTGTAAAAATAATATTACACTCTCTCTTTCGTTTCTCTAAGTACACGCTCTACAAACACTTCCACCGTCATCTTCTCCTGCTCTTCCTGACCACGCACACGCACAGTCAAATCCTCTCCAGAAAGCTCATTATCCCCTACTACAAGTACATATGGGACTTTCTGTTTAGATGCTTTTCTAATCTTTTTTCCTACTGTTTCATCCATGTCGTCTACAGATACACGTATACCCATAGCCTTCATTTTCTCTGCCATTTCTTTTACACCTTTCAAATGATTTTCATTTGATACCGGTACGAAATGCACTTGACTAGGCGCCATCCATACTGGAAATGCTCCAGCGTAATGTTCTATTAAAATTCCCAAGAAACGTTCCATAGAGCCCAAGATAGCCCTGTGAATCATGATAGGAGTTTGTTCTTTATTTTCTGCATCGATATATGTAGCTTCAAATCTCTCTGGCATAGAATAATCTACCTGAATGGTTCCGCACTGCCAATATCTTCCTATGGAATCCTTTATATTAAATTCAATCTTGGGTCCATAAAAAGCCCCTTCTCCTTCTTTTATTTCATATGCTAATCCTTTTAATTCTAATGCACTTTTTAATGCATTTGTGGCATTCTCCCATTCACTATCTGACCCTATATACTTTTCTGGTCTAGTAGCGATGAAGATCTTATACTCTTTAAACCCAAATGCAGAATAGATATCCTCTGCATACTCTACCATATCTACTATCTCCTTATTTAGTTGATCTGCTGTACAAAAAGAGTGCGCATCATCCTGAGTAAATGAACGGACACGAAAAAGTCCATGAAGTACTCCAGATCTTTCATGACGATGCACCAACCCAAATTCTCCATTACGGATAGGAAGCTCTCTATAAGAATGCTGATTTGCCTTATAAATCATAAGTCCACCAGGGCAATTCATTGGTTTTATTGCATACTCTTGCTCATCAATATTTGTAAAATACATATTTTCTCCAAACTTATCCCAATGCCCACTAGTCACCCAAAGATCTTTATTTAAAATTATAGGGGTTTTTACTTCTGCATATCCACGTTTTCTATTTTCTTCACGCACAAATTGCTCCAACTGCGTATATACAATCGTTCCATTTGGATGCCAAAAAGGAAATCCAGGTCCCGCCTCTTGAAAAGAAAATAAATCCAGTTCTTTCCCTAGTTTTCTATGATCCCGTTTTTCTGCTTCTTCCATCATGTATATATACGCATCCAATTCTTCTTTATCTTTAAATGCCACACCATATACACGCTGTAATTGAGGATTTTTTTCATCTCCACGCCAATAAGCACCCGACAGTTTTGTTAATTTAAATGCTCCCAACTGTCCTGTAGATTCCAAATGCGGCCCTGCACATAAATTTACACTCAGTGCCTTCTCTAAAGATTCTCCAATATAATAAAAACTCAAATCCTCTCCACGTTTTATAATTTCTTCCACTAATTCTAATTTATATCTATCATCCTTACATATATTACGTGCTTCCTCTGCGCCTATTATTACTTTTTTTATAGGCATATCTTTATTTACTATCCAGCGCATCTTTTTTTCTATAACCTTAAAATCTTTTTCAGAAATAGTCTCATCCCCAAAATCAAAATCCTGATAAAATCCATTATCAATCCAAGGCCCAACTCCTAATTGAACTTTTTTTATCATCTCTACAGCAGCTGTCATAATATGACTCCCACTATGTCTTCTTCTTATTTCCAAATTATCTTCTTTCATATATGTAAACATTAAAAATAAAAAACCCCGATATACTACAGGAAAACAAACAGCTTTCATGTACTATACCGGGGTCATTAAACGTATTGTTTATGACGGTTCCACCCGTTAATTTAACTTTTTTAAATTTTCTGTAACAACCTATTAACCATTCCACATTAGAGTGCAATATATTTATTTTTGAACGGATATGTTTAATTCCGAAACAGAAACGTTTCAAGAAGCAATCATGCAGTGAAAAAATAGATATATTGTGCGAACAACTATAGAAATTATTACAATTTTTTATACTATAAAGGCGGTATCTTTACGCTTATACTATATAAAAGACTTTTCAGCCACGAGTCTTTCTCTCTTTATCTAAGCATAAAAACGTTAGATTTGTCCTCTATTATTAGATTACTAGAAAATAACAAGGCTGTCAAGAAAAAACATGACTACCCTATTCTACTTCCTGTACATACACTGTCACATGATCATTTATATGTGGAACGGTTCGCATCCACGCAGGATGAAACTCTACCTCTACCTTATGCACATGATCTAGAGATAATAGATAACGTCTAGCTTCATCTTTTGTCTTGCCAAAAAACATAGTTTTCTCTATCTGTTTCCCCTCTGGATTCAATGTCACCGTCCCATCAAAAAACACATGCAATGTCACCTCATCTGTATACTGATCATACCCACCAAAAGTAATAGTTGGCATAGCCTCAGATGGGCGTACCAGTTCACTATTGTCAATTGCACGTTTCATCAGTTGATCTCTTGCCCATTGCCCCATGTTATCTTCCTGATAAAACACACCTATTACTGTAGCCTTTCCAGATAAACGAAACTCGCTTACTTCTTTTCCAGCTTCTGTATCTGATACCACTTGCAAAGACCCCACATCATAAAGTGCGACCATATCATTTGTGCCTGCACTTCGTAATGTTGTTTCCGCTTTTGCAATAACTTTTTCCTTCATTTCTGCTTTTGCGGCATCAATATCTTTTTTTGATAATACTCCAATAGTTCTAACCCCGCCTTTCATAACTTCATCACTTACTGCATAGACTTCTTTTTGTCGTGTCGCACTTAACCCTGGAATAGTAAATGTACTTGGCGCAATATTATTTTCCGCTCCTTCTATATCTGAATACACTTCTACTCGTTCTAGCGTACCATTGGCAGGAACACTTACTCCTTCTTTTATACGAAATAATACACTATCCCCACTTAGTAATCTTGTCGTTGCTACTAGCGGCTGTACTGATCCAGAAGTATTATGCAATGTCACATATCCAGTTGCCTCTCCTGGTTCTTCCTTTGTGCCAGTTGGAAAAAATATTTCTTCTACAGACATTTCTGTACTTGTAGCCATATATTCTACTCCATTTATACTTGTTTCCTGTAGAGAAAGAGATAAATCAGTCGTTACATCTACTGGAGTTTTCTTTGTAAACACCGTAACAACAGCTCTTTTTGAAGACATAAAAATAATCACCCCTAACAATCCTACTGTAATAACAAGAAATGTAAGGGCAATTATTTTATAAAAACGCACAGGTTGATCTGTTGGGAGAGTTGTGACTTGACGACGGGAATTCATATAATAGGAATATTAACTGATAAAAAATATAATTAAATAACTCGAAATACTTCTTCTATAGAAGTCATTCCATCCATAGCTTTTAATACACCATCTTGTTCCATAGTAACTACTCCATCGTCTACAGCTATATGCTTTATATCTGATTCTGCTACATTTCCCCCAAGGATTGACTGCTCTATCTGATCATTGATAATAAATACTTCATAAATTCCTAAACGCCCTTTATACCCAATACCACTACATTCTTCACAACCACCTGCTGTATAGAATTTTTTTTCTACTGGCATTTCTTTTTTTTCTAATTCTGGTAATTCATGTAATATTTTTTCTACTCGCTCTTCTAAATCCGCAGTCAAACTTGCTTCTTTTTTACATGACTCACATAATCTTCTCACCAAACGCTGTCCAATAACACAATTAAGTGCTGGTGCCAATAAAAACGGTTTTACTCCCATAGAAAGAAACCTAGGAATTGCCCCAAAGGCGTCATTGGTATGTATAGTAGATAACATCAAATGCCCCGTCAGCGCTGCTTGGATAGCAATATCTGCAGTTTCTAAGTCACGGATTTCTCCAACCATTGCAATATCTGGATCCTGACGCAACATGGAACGAAGTCCACTGGCAAATGTATATTCTTTACTTTTATCTATTTGACTTTGGTTTACTCCATCCATCTTATACTCTACCGGATCTTCTAATGTAATAATTTTTACATCTGGTTTATTTAAAAGACGCATAATGGCATACAATGTAGTAGTCTTACCACTTCCTGTAGGCCCTGTCGTTATAATCATTCCATTTGGGCGCAAAATTTCTTTTTGTAATCTTTTTAGTGATCTTCCACGTAATCCTAGATCCCCTAAAGAATGTATAGATCTATTTTGGACCAATAAACGCATAACCACACTTTCTCCATACATAGTAGGAATAGTAGAAACACGAACATCTACTCCCCCTTCTTCTAGCTTTACACTAAATCGTCCATCTTGTGGTTTTGAAACAACATTGATTTTTAATGAAGATAATAATTTCAATCGAGAAATTAATTGCTTATACGCTTTCTTTGGTAGTGTAGCTGCATCATGCAATATACCGTCTAAACGAAAACGAACCATAATTTTTTCTTCTTCTGCTTCTATATGCACATCTGAGGCTCCTAGTTTTAATCCCGCCCCCATAATAAATGTCACAAGATCTGTCGTTGTTTTTTTAGACAGCAATGTCCCAAATGAACTAAAATCTGTAACAGATGCTTGTACTTGCTCTAAATCTTCTTGGGAGATAGCTACATCCTTTTTTATAGGTTCTACTACTGGTAAATGTGCATATGCCACAAATACGTAATCTAAACTTCTTTGTGAAATAGTATATAATTTACCATTTGCATGCATGCGTTCTCCTACTTGATATAATAATTCCTGTACTGCAGGATCCTCTGGATTTACAGCTCCTATACGCACCTCATCTTGTGTCGCAAAAAAACATACAGCCTGCAATTCTCTTGCCTGTGCTTCTGGTACTTGTCTCAATGCTTCATGCCCTATAGGGAAATGTTCTAAATCAATATAAGAATATCCCACATGCCTTGCAAATTGACGCACTTCTTTTTCTTTATCTTTTACTGCCACTTCTTCCATTTTTTTTGAAAAAGCTTCTTCTGTTGCTTTTGAAGAAAGATGTAAAAGTGGTTTTTTCTTTCCAGCCATATACTACATACCTAAAAAATGGAATACTCTACTTTTTAATCCTGTCTTGTGCATTTTTAAGAAAAGATATGTCCACACACTTGTGACATATACACTAAATAAACTCCCAATAATTGCAAACAATACGATTAATAGAAGAGTAGATATAAATAATCCAATCTTCCAAATAACCAGACTTGAAACAATAGTACTTAGCACAAAAACTAATCCCATTTCTATAACAAATAAAACGACTAATACAATGGCAGCTAATACAATGGCAACATTTAATAATAGGACCATTAATCCTACTTCTAGTGAAACTAACCAATGATCTAAAAATAATTTCCACGCAGCTTCTATTGACTTGGTAAAAGAATACTCTTCTATCACCACATATCCTGCAGCATAAATAACTAATAGTGATAAAATCATTCCTACAATAGTAGCAAGTAAAAACAGAAGAACAAATACAATGCCGTCTATAGCACTATAAGAAACAAATACATTATATGTAGCAAAACCAATGGAAGTCGCAAGTAATCCCAAAATACATTTCTTTAATGCATTTAACCCAAGCAAACGCCAAAAATGAGTTAATCCTGCATGCCATGCTTTATCTACTTTTACATGATGAAATTTTCCACGTTTTAATGATTGGGAAATCCCAGAAATAAGCGCCCCCTGTGAAGTAACAGAGATAAAAAGAAAAAATACCCATGCAGAAATAAAAAATAATACAAGCCACACCAACCATATCCAGCCATCTGCAGATAATTGAATAGAACCAAGAAATTCTAAAAACACATTCCATAATTCTGGCAAATCAAACAATAATGGATATAGTTCATATTTTTTTTCTGCCATAGAAATACTGGTAAAAAAATCCAGCAATCCCATTTGTCCTAGAAATAGACTAAACAATCCGAACACCCACAATGATGGATGATAACGAACAACACGCCAGGCGTGTGATAATGCTTTTCGATATGTGGGCTCCTTTTTCATAGAAATATGAATTTAAATGATATTGTAAATAGTATACCATAAATAATGTATCTGGTATATATTTTTGTATTTTTTTGTATATGAATGTATACTACACAAAGAAATATAAATTATCTAATCTTTTATATCATATGCCATTACCATATACCACCAGCTTTAAAACCATGAGGTCCGCATTCTTTTTTAGTTTGCTTATCCTTTTGGGATTATTATCGCTCTATGTTATTCGTCCATTTGCTTATCCTATTTTTTGGGCGGCTGTCGTTGCGGTAATGTTTTACCCTGTATATATGTGGGTAGATAAACATATAAAACTTCCTACTGTTAGTTCTGTGATCACCGTCATACTTGTTATTGTCATTCTCTTTTTACCATTAATGCTTATTTCTGTTTTACTGGTACAACAATCAGCAGATCTTTATCAGCAAGTATCTACTGGAGATTTTACTTCAACTGTAGAAGGAGTCAGCACCCAAATTGAAAGCAGTCAACTTGCCCCAGTTTTTGAAAAATTTAAGACAGAATGGACAAGCTACGCTGCTAGTGCAGCAAAGACAATGAGTGTTTTCATTTTTGATAATATAAAAAATATTACACAAAATTCTATTAAATTTATATTTCTTTCTGCACTCATGCTCTATTCTTTATACTTCTTTTTAAAAGATGGGAAACGCATCTTGGAAACGTTTATGCATTTGTCACCACTGGGAGATAATTATGAAATCATGCTTTACAGACGATTTACCTCTACTGCTCGTGCTACATTGAAAAGCACACTCATTTTAGGAGGAATCCAAGGAATCTTAGGTGGAATTCTCTTTGCTCTTACTGGCGTACAAGGAGCATTTATCTGGGGAGTTATTATGACGGTATTATCTATTATCCCTGCATTCGGTTCATTTTTAGTGTGGCTCCCTGCAGGAATTATCATGTTAACACTTGGATTTGTCTGGCAAGGAATTGCAATACTTCTGGTAGGAGCAATTATTATTAGTAATGTAGATAATATTCTTCGCCCAATTATGGTTGGAAAAGACACACAAATGCATCCCTTACTCGTATTATTTTCTACACTTGGAGGAATATTTTTCTTTGGAATTTCTGGATTTATTATTGGCCCGGTTATTATTTCTCTTTTCCTTGCAGTCCTCT
>JABIGQ010000019.1 GCA_018650085.1 Candidatus Magasanikiibacteriota bacterium
AAAAGGAAGTTGTGGTGGCAAGTTTGTGCAAACTTGCCAATCACCGAGTTTAGTGTGTTCTTGGTTTCTCCCTACCTGCATACCACACCTAAGTGTGGGTTGCCATACAGAAGTTACCTAGTCAATTCCTTTCCTGATTATACGCGTGCGAGACGGACAATGAGGACTTTTAGATGTAGGAAACATCTATTACTGGTCCAGCGTTACAGTAAATCGCTACCCATTTTGGCGCCCAGGGTGGGGCTAGCTGGAGAACAGGTTTTTACACCCGTGTGTTCTCCAGCGCCATGCGCTGAGCCTCTACCGCCTTGGCAGCTGCGGAATCCCGCAACTGCTTCCGGCGGCGGCTGAGCCCGTCGGTGACCTTGAGGCGCGAGGCCTCATCACCGAAAGACTGAAGGTGGCGAGCCACCTTCAGGAGACGGAGAGGGCTCTTTGCCCGCTCCGCATCCTTCAGCTCTTCGAGCAGGGCGGCGAGCTTACGCTCAGCCGCTACTACTCGAGACTCTGCGGCCGCACGCTCGGCGGCCTTGTCGAGCTCCTCTTTGAGGGAATCGGCGAGGCCTTCCAGCCCATCGACAAACCTCAGGTCGAGGAGATCGACCTTTTCCACCTGCTGCGAATCACGCAGCTCGGCGGCGGCTTTCACCGCGCCGAGAGCGTGAATGGCAGTTCTGGGAGAAATCGCGTCCCCCTGCTCGGCCATCTTGCTGATAAGCTCTGCGAGGATTCGACCCATCCCATTAAGGGACGGGCCACCCAAGCGGGGCTCAACTTTTTCGAACAACTCAACGTAATCAGTCGACTCGTACGACGACCAATCCACTTTGAGTTGCAAAGGAAAGCGCTCGACAAGAGCGCTCGCTGCGGGTCCGAGGTCCTTAATCTCGGACGGATCTTTGTTTGTAAGTGCTACGATTGTACGGGTCGACTTCTTAAAGCGCTGAGCGCCTTTTCGAAGCCAACCCGACGTGAGAGTGTCCTTCAAAGCGAGAAGGACACTAGCAGGAGCATCAAAGAGCTCCTCAAAGACAGCATATTCCTTCGCAAGGAAGGAAGATTCCGGATGATACCGGAGAACCTTCTCTTCCTCGAGGGCGCGGAAGTCAAGCCCACCCCAAAGGGTAGCCTCATCCATGCCCTCTCCGAACGAGAGTACATGGACCTCATTAAGGAAGTCCTCAACGACCTCGGCCATTACAGCCTCGACCATCTCAGACTTCCCGTGCCCTCCAGGTCCCCAGAGAAGCACGTTTTTACCCGATTGAAGAGCAAGAGCTAGGACCCGGGCAAGGTCCTGACTCTTGATGAAGTCCCGCTCCAGGCGGGACAGGATCCGACTGTACAGGCTTTCCTGCACTGGTCGCATCTCTACTACGTTCTTCACACAAACCTCCACACCCCGATTGTTGGGATGTTAGATTAGGCTTGCCCCGGGGAGGGGCGAAGCTTATTTTTAAACTTTCTCCCCTCACCTTAGTGCAAGCCAAAGTTTGGGTCCCCTGCAGGAGTAACCCAAAACTTTTTATATGTGTAAATAAACCACTCATCTATTTCTTTTAAAAAACTCTCTTATGCTTTTAAAAAAAATAGAAATTGTGGTGGCAAGTTTGTGCAAACTTGCCAATCACCGAGTTTCTTAGTTTCTCCCTACCTGCGTACCACACCTAAGTGTGGGTCGCCATACAGAAGTTACCAAGTCAGTAAAGATTGACCACCATCTTTTAAAGGAGTGTTCTTGATTATTTTTTCAGGGAGAACACAGAAACTCCCTGGATAAAAAATGCTCTTACAATGATGCCTGTACGAGCTGATCGAATTCGACCAGACTCATTTCAGGCACGTCATCGTAAGTCTGGGACATCTTAAGGGGTCGAAACCCCTCTGCGATCCCCAGAGCGTTCTTCATCTCATCCCACTGAACATTCCGCCGGGTCGGATGCTCTTGGTCTGTTTCGAGATACCTCTCGAACATCCCAAGAGCACCGACCTGCCAGGTCTTTCCATCCGTAGATCTAAAATCTACAGAATGGAAAGTTGTCAGGATGATGAAATTTTGGATATCAGACAATGACATTGTCTTTTTCTCCAAAAAATGATATCTACAGTATGTAAATACCTCACTACTACATACCAGAAAATCTGATACACACAAGTGAAATTAAATTGTAAAGAACTATTCTCCATATGACATCTACACTCACACCTTGAAACAAGTTACAAGATATAAGATACACATTACAAGTCAGTGATAATACCGACTGTCCCTGCTTCCATCTCCACTCTAGGAGCTTAGATGAAAACGGGACGCACTCGGTACTATAGACATCTCACAACATCTATAGGAGCATCACGAGCGGGATGACTCAATCTTCCGATCAAGCCAATTCCACTAACTCTATACTCACTCTAACAATGTCAGAGCTTAGATCTTCGCGAGTCTGACCGTGCTTACCCACATATCTTCAATGAAGATGGGGCTTGCCCGGCGCAGCTTTAGCGAAGACAGGTGAGAGTGATGTACTCATATTGCCAGAAGAAGTCTCTCTCTTCTTCCCTTTCTCGGGCAATAGGAGTAAGCATCGGATTTACCCGGCGCAACATGCCGATAGGACATGTGGAGACGGGTTGATACAAGTGTACATAACACAAACGTGTTGTGTGTCGATCATTTACTATGAAGTTCGGCATCTCACGTTTATCTCCCAACAAGCATGGAGACAAACAGATACCAGAACCAAGCTGATGTCGACAGCACTATCTACATATATATAGACAACGCTATCAATATCATTATTAGAGCTTTTTTAGTACAACATGCCGATGAATACAGTTACGAAACTTGTTCGGCGTAGCTTGCCGATAGGACAAGCGAAGACGAAAAAAACACTCTTTGGCAAAGAGCGTTACATATCTATATAATGTATACACGAACATATAGCTCTTGTATAACATTACTTGATATCGCTCTCTACTTCGATTTCAGGTTTATATTGTAAAGATGTTTGTTATCTGCCTTTTTTCTTCGCTTCTCTAACATAACGGCGTATTATAGCACTTCTGTACGGATATGTCAAGGGTTGTGTATAAACTACGTTTTTAAAAAATTAAATTTAGCTTATTTTAGCCAAATTTAATTTATATCTATATGTAAAGCAATTACTTGACAGATTAGAAGCAGTGTGCTATAATTACCCTAAGATAAGCAAAAAAACAAGTACTTTATCCCTGAACTTCTCAATGAGAAAAAGCATTTCTTTGCTAAGGTAAGCGAAGAATGATGATTTTTATATAACCCAACCCCTATGTCTACCCTCCTAAATTCAATCAAAGAAGCAGGAATGGAAGCTATTTCTGCAGAAATATACCTTATTTTAATAAATAATGGAGAACTCACCCCAAAAAAAATCATGGAACACACAGACCTATCCCGCGCCAGTATCCATGAAGCCCTAAATGATTTATTTGTAAAAGACTTTATTACGTATAGAAAAGAAGGAAGAAATGCCTACTACACCCCAGTACACCCAAATAAACTCCAAACACTAGTAGAAGAAAAAAAACGAGAAACTAAAATTTTTGAACATAACATCATCGATACCATTCACAGCTTATCTGGGGCATTTAACCTCACACAAAATAAGCCTGGAGTAAGATTTTTTGAGGGGGTAGATGGAATAAAAGAAGTTCTAAAAGACACATTTGTGCATAATACCAGCAAACAAATTTATGCCTTTACCGATTTAGCTGGCTATGCTGAAACATTGGGTGAGTGGAATACAAAATATTATGCAAAAAAAAGAAAAGATCTAGGAATAAACCTAAAAGCTCTTGTCCCAGACAATGAAAAAGCATTGGAATTTTTAAAAGGATACGTAGCTACAGAACTCACAGATATTTTATTTATTGATCACACAAAATTTCCATTTTCTACAGAAATAAATATTTATAATGGACGTGTCTCATTTGTTTCTTTTGCAAAAGAAAAATCAACAGGTATCTTAATTGAAAATGAAGCATATTATCAGACCATGAAATCTATCTTTGAATTCGCATGGAAAACAGGACACGTTTATAATGATCTAAAACAACCCGACTGGAAAAATGAAGGAATAAAAAAAGACACCCGCTCTGCCGCAGAAAAAATGGAAGAAGACTTAGATAAATAATAAATTAAACTACTCTCATACTAAGTAATAACAAAATTACATATCAAATAAAAGTGTAGGGTATTCTTATGTAATTTTGAGCTGCTACCGCCCTAGGCCGAACGAGCTGAATAGCTACGTGAGTTTATGAGAAATTACATAAGAATACTCTACACTGACCATAAACAAAAACTTTCACTATAGATTCACCACCATATACTTCTGTAAAAAATCCAATATATCTTTCATACTCTTCACCTCATGCAATAATTCCACCAATTCCTCCCTACTCTTTCCCACAGAAGAAAAATAACTTTCTGGAGCGCTTTGTAATACATGAAAAAACTCCTTACACATAGGCACCAAAACATTTTTTGCGTATATCTCTTGCGCCACAGGATTAAATGCTAATAATTTTCCACCAATCACTCCTTCCTTTGAAGCCACCACCTGATCTGCACCCAGAAATACGGGGTCATCACTACCAAAAAAATATGTACTATACTGCTCCCTAAATTTCATAATCTCTCGCACGCCTGCCTTTGGGTGTACTGCCCACCCAAAACTTTTTGCGCCTACATCTGGAATAACAATGTCAAATGATATTTGTTCGCCAGACTCCTTTTTTTCTCGTGCCTTTTGTTTCTTTTCTGCACGTGACATTTTTACCCGTGGCATTCTAGGCTCTTTAATTGTTTTCAATGACTGAGCAAATAAATCAAAATAGGCCAATCGAGCAAATTGCTGACTTTTTTTTGCTTCCGTTTTCTTATTATTTATAAAATCACGAACATCCCCTATCGTCTCACTGACTATATTTGCAATATATTTATGCTGTTCTGATATATCTGCCCCACGCACATCTATAGGGAGAGAAAGCAAATCAACTAAAGTAAATCCACCTTTTTTCAATTGCACTTCCAAATTCTGTATCACAGTAGCTATTACATCATAGCGAGACTCTTTTTCGTGGCTGACCTTTTTTTCATTTTTTGCTAGAATAAAAGCCACTTCATCTATACTATATGCAGCCCCCACTCCCTCTGCAGAAGTAGATTGTGCTGCCCCTAAAAATCCCTGCTTCCACATAGGATGATCTGCCAATTGGCTACAAATAGTATAATAATAATCAAAACGCTCTTGTTCTGTTTCTGATTCCTCTAAAACACCACCACCCTTTACCTCATCATAATGCTTTACTGTAATATTTAACAATCCAAATGTATCTATAATCTGCTGATACTGCGCTATTTCTGCATCTCCAATTTCTAAAGCAGCAGTCCGCGCACTATCTTCATCCAATCCATATAATTGTGTATAATTAGACACTTGTACCGTATCTGCAACTACTAATTCCACAGCTTTCCCCTGATTTTCTAACCAAAATAAATATCCATACACATCTATAGGCTTCATAGCCTTCTTTTTTCCTTCAAATACTTCACGCCACTGTGGAAGATCCCGAGAAATTCCCACAGGTAAATACAATGGCTTTTCTGATGAGACTTTTTCTGTATCTGAATATTCTTCTCTACCAATATCTTGAAAAAGATTCCCTATTTCTCTAAAATTTGGCCTATATATAATCGTCTCAACTGCTTTTCTCACCTTATCCTGGAATAATTGAAATCTTGAATTTCCTTCTTCAGGAATATCTTGAAAAACACCTAACAACTCCTCCATTGTTTCTCTTCTCGTCACAACCAATCGCTCTGTTTCTGTTACCACTGCCGTAGTAATATTTCTTTTTTCTTCCACACTCTCTGTTTCTTTTAATTGTTTTTCTATATCAGATAATAATCCAGTTGCACGCCCAAGTAAGGCTCTTTTTATATATTGAAGTGACATATCATCTCCTAACACTTCAGATACCGTATCATAAATATGTTCCGCGTCTGCATCTATAGAATCTGCGTATCTTGCAAATGCATCCATAATTCTACTCCCAGCATCTGGGAGCTCTTCTGTTTCCTTGAATAAAGAAAGAATTGTTTCCCCCTTTATAGAAGTCATCTCCAATGCCTGAAATACTTTTACACCAGACAATCCATACTGCTCTTTTATCTTTATTACTTCTTCCCAATCTTTTTCATCTGCCCCCTGCCAAAATTGATACATCCACACCTGTTCTTTTAGAGTTAAATCACTTAGGTGCATACCGCCTATCTCCCCAAATGTTTCCTCATAAAATTTTGTATACCCAGAAAGAAACTGCTGTCGAATTTCATCTGGAGTATCTATACTAGAAAATAACATCTCACGCGTAATTTCTAGCAATTCTGCTTGTTTTTCTTTTTCTCCACCCAAACTCCCTAATTCAATATACCCAGATAGCACACCCGCACTATCAAATATACCCATCTGTCCATTAAAAGAAATCCTTCTAGCAAAAGCAGCATTATCTTTTTCCACTCCAGATAAAATAAACCTTTTTTCAAAATAATCAATCACCCCATTATCTATATTCATTTTCCCAAACTCGACCCTATGCCAAAGTGCATCTATATTTTCTAATAAATATACGGCTTTACCCTCTTCTATTTCACCATTAGTTTTACGCTCTAAAATATTTCTTCTTTTTTCAAAAAGCCCTTCCATAGCCAGACCAGCACCAATTTTACTACATGCAGATGCTATATCTGGAGCAAAATACATACTCGTGGTCTCAAAAAAATCCAGCAACTCTGTCACCGCTTCTTTATTTAAAGAACCAATCCGCCCAATAGCATTAATTGATTGCTTTATTCGATGAGATAAAACATTATCATATTGCATTCCACCATCAAATCGTAATCCCGCATACTGCCTATTTCCTTCCAGCATTTTGTCATCATATATTTCTCCAGCTACTCCATATTGTATCTCTTTATTCAATTGCTCTACTAAAGAAAAAAGAATAGCTTCTGCTTCTTTTTTAGCCTCCAGATCACCCTGCGCAAGACGTTCTACCGTTTGTATCATGAAAAATAAAAAATTATCCTCATCGAATCCACTACTTTTTTGTCCTTCCTTATATAGTAAGCTCTTTTCGGTATCTGAAGCTTCTGCAATTACAGATGATAAAATTTCATTTTTTAAAACATCTTGAACAGGAGGATTACCCAGAATTCCTCCCATATAAGATTGCCTCCCATCATCTTTATCTAAGAAGTGGGCCTCTGTAATAGTTTTCAAGCTCTTTAGCATTTCTACTGCGCCACCTTTTTTTTCTATTAACATATTTTCCACCTCTTCACTACATCCACCCCAAATACTAGTAAATATAAGTAATAAAAAAGCTTTCTCATCTATTTCACCTAATTCTCTTTCAATTTCTTCTTTTTTTTCTGGCCTATTTTCAAAAAAACTCTCCAATCCTGAAACTCTTATATATTTATCTGAAAAGTTTCCCTCTCCAGTATATCTTTCCAGAAAACGATCATACGCTTCTTGTGTTTTTTCATCTTCAAACAATGGTGATCTTTCTACATCTATAGGGCCTTCCTTTAATTTAATTCCTCCAGGTTCTGAAAACATATAATAAATTACTAGTAACTATATAAAAACTACACTATTACAAAATTATTATACCCTACCAAACATATTATGCCAACTTTTTACAAATTATTTCATCACCATTCCAACACTATTTTATATAAAAAAAAGACGCAGCAATGCTGCGTCTTTAAATTCCACACTATTAGTACATAAACTATGCACTTTTCTCTTCTGTCTTTTCAACTTTCTCTTCTACAACCTCTTCTACTTTCTCTTCTTTTTTATCGGACACAACTTCATCAGAAACTGTTTTATCCGGCGCAGCTTTAGCAGAGACGGGCTTATCCTCTTTTTTCTCTTCTCTCTTTGGTTTTACCCCAGCCAAGCGAAGACCTAGACGATGTTCTGCAGGTTCTATATTGATAATTTCAAAATCTTTTGACTCACCAATAGTAAAGATAGTACGAAGTTCAGTCACATTACTAATTTGTTTATTAGACAACTCAGAAATATGCGCAAGTCCGTGGATATGATTATCCAATTTTACCATTAATCCAAACGGTTCAATCTTATGTACTTCACCAGAGACAATTTGCCCTACCTTATACATGTCTTTTACCTTTTTCCATGGATCATCTACTAAACGCTTCATTGATAAGTAGATCTTTGACTTATTTAAATCAATAATTTGTGCTTCTACCTTATCTCCTACCTTTAATATATCCTTTGGATGGTCAATACGTTGCCACACAATCTCTGAGATATGGATAAGTCCTTCTAGACCTTCTCCAAATTTCATAAATGCCCCAAATGAAGTAAGCGCGCTCACCTCACCTGAAACAAGATCTCCGATCTTATATGATTCAAGTACAGCTTTTTGGTCATCTTCCCAAACTGCTTTTTCAGATAAAATTAATTTTTCTTCTTTTTGGTTTGCATCTAATACCTTTACCTTTAAAGATATTCCTACCAACTGTTGTAAATGTTCTAAAATACGATTCTTATCTCCACCCTGTACACGAGGATAATGTTCTGGCGCAAGCTGACTTACTGGCATAAACCCAGTCAATGCATCCAATTGCACCATAAGTCCACCTTTATTTGCGTGGATGATCTTTGCATCAATTGCAACACCATCTACTACATGCTGTGCCATATTGTCCCAGACACGTTGGTATCCAGCAATACGGAATGACAATTCCATTTCTCCTGTTTCATTTTCTTGCTCTATAACAGTCGCTTCTACTTCTGTTCCTACTTGAATATTTGAATATTCACTTGATTCTGCAAATAATTCACGTGATCGGATGATTCCGATTAATAAACCATTTACATCAATTCTCACAGCGCCATTACTTACAGAAATGACTTTTCCTTTTATTGTTTCTCCTACTTTTGGAAGTTTTGCAAAATAATCTTGCAATAAATCTTCAAAGTTTTCTTGATTTTTTGTGACCATAGTCAAAAAAAGATTAACCCGCCATATATGGCAAGCCCACATTATCTGTGGATAATAAATTAAGCTGGTATAGTGTATCACAAGCTCTTGATTTTTGCAAGGGGCAACTGTGGGTATATTTCGCTTTAGCTAGGCAAAAATCACATCTTGCCAGAAGAGGGAAAATAGCGTATAATAGATCCACTGATTATATATTAAGAATACTATGATATGCATATTTCATGGCTTGGAACGACAGCATTGAAAATCCAAACAAAACCTTTTACAGATGATGTTATTATCGTCATAGACCCATATAAACCAGAAACTGGAGAATTTCCTAGAAATCTTACAGCAGACATAGCCTTATACACTCGTACAGATACAGGATCAATTACTATCTCTGGGGCACCATTTGTCGCTAATTCTGCAGGAGAATGGGAAGTAAAGGGCGTATTAATTAGAGCAGTCCCAGGACACAACGCCGGAGAGACATTTTTACGCCTCCAAAGTGAACACATGAGCCTGGGGCACCTAGGAAAAGCAAATAAACCACTCACAGACGAACAACTCTCTGTACTATCTGGTGTAGATATACTCTGTATACCAGTAGGTGGCCTAGACTGCTACGATGCCCCTACTGCCAGAAAGATTGTTCAACAACTAGAACCACGAGTTGTAATCCCAATGTGCTATACTTCAGACAATGATCCAAAGGCAGAAGCTGTAAGTAAATTTATAAAAGAAGTGGGAGTACAGCCAGAAGAAGCAGAAAAGAAGATAATTATAAAAAAGAAAGATCTTCCACAAGAAGAAATGCACATGATTATTATCTCAAAAGAATAGATTTGTCGTATAATAAGTCTAACAACAACAATATGCCTGAAAAAAAACCAAACAATAAAAAACCTAAAAAACAGGCGCCAAAGAATCCGAAAAAAAAGAAAGTGGTAAAGAAAGTGGTAAAGAAAAAAACAAATAAAGTAACGAATAAAAAACGAAAAGAAATAAAAAAAGCAGTAGATAATATTCCAGAACTTATTGCAGAGCAAATCCGCAAAGGAAAAGAAACAGAAAAAGTGTCAAAAAAGTCTGTAGAAATAAAAAAATTACCTCAGATAAATGAATCCTATATTGCGGCAGAAAAAGAAAAAAAGCGTTTTCTCTTACTTGGAGTGAGTTTAACCACATTGGCTATCTTTATACTGTGGATCTTTCACATGACCACACTCATAGGAAATGTCAGCACACTTAAACCTTTTTCGTCAGAAATATTTTCCAATACCACAGATGAACTAAAAGAAGTGATCAACTCGTTTGAAGAAGAAGGAACAAAAAAAATAGAAACAACTAGCCAAGCAATAAAAGAAGAGGAGATAAAAGATGCACTACGCAGTGTGCTCACCACAAAAAAAGATAAAAATATTTAGAATCTGTTTATATTAGTATGCAAAAAAAGAATGAAAAGGAGCTAGCAGAGGTAACACCTGTAAACACAAACGTCGAACCGATCCAACTGGTAGATGAAATGAAGACATCATACATTGATTATGCCATGAGTGTCATAGTATCTCGTGCATTACCAGATGTTCGTGATGGGCTAAAGCCTGTTCACAGACGTATTTTATATGCCATGTGGAAAATTGGATTAAAAAGCACATCAAAATTTAGAAAATCTGCCCACGTAGTTGGTGAAGTGATGGCAAAGTATCATCCGCATGGTGATTCTGCTATCTATGATTCACTTGTTCGTATGGCACAGGATTTTTCCATGAGAAATCCACTTATCAATGGTCAAGGAAACTTTGGGTCAATGGATGGTGACTCTGCTGCGGCCATGCGTTATACAGAGGCAAAATTACAAAAGATTGCAGAGGAAATGCTTACTGATATTGAAAAAAAGACAGTAAACTTTGTCACAAATTACGATGACTCTACCATGGAACCACGAGTACTCCCAAGTAAATTACCAAATTTGCTTTTAAATGGAAGCATGGGAATTGCTGTGGGAATGGCCACAAATATCCCTCCGCATAATTTGGCAGAACTTTGTGCAGCGACCATGCATCTTATAGATAACCCAAAGGCGACTCTAGATGAGCTCATGGAACACCTAAAAGGTCCTGACTTCCCTACTGGTGGAATTATATATAATAAAGAAGACATAAAAACAGCATTTGCTACTGGGCGTGGTGGAATTGTTTTACGCGCAAAAACAAATATTGAAGAAAAGAAAAATGGAATGTTCCGCATTATTGTAAACGAAATTCCATATCAAGTAAATAAATCAACACTCCTAGAAAGAATTGCAAGATTAGTCACAGAAAAAAAGATCGACGGAATAAAAGACCTGCGTGATGAATCAAATAAAGATGGTGTCCGCGTTGTCGTTGATCTAAAAAAAGATGCTTACCCAAAGAAAGTATTGAACAGACTATTTAAACTTACAGATTTACAAACAACCTTTCATGTAAACATGATTGCATTAGTGGATGGAATACAACCACGATTGCTCAATGTAAAAACAGTACTAGAAGAATTTATAAAACATCGCCAAGAAGTAATCTACAGAAGAACTAAATTTGATTTAGACAAAGCAAAAGAACGTGCGCACATCTTGGAAGGATTACAAAAAGCACTAGATAAAATTGACTTAGTGATTAAAACTATTCGCGCCTCAAAGGATAAAGACGAAGCAAAAGTAAATTTAATGAAGCAGTTCAAATTTACAGAAAGACAAACTGTAGCAATTTTAGACATGCGATTACAACAATTAGCAAATCTAGAAAGAAAGAAAATAGAAGATGAATTGGCAGAAAAATTAGCACTCATAAAAAAATTAGAGGCTATTTTAAAAAGTCCTGCAGAAATATTAAACATTATTAAAAAAGAAATCACAGAAATCGTAGAACAATACAAAGAAAAAAGACGTACAAAAATTATTCCACATGGGGTAGAAGAATTTTCTATGGAAGACTTGGTTCCAAATGAACCTACTATTATCATGGTCACTCATGATGGGTATATAAAACGTATGCCAGTAGATACATTTAAAACACAGCATAGAGGTGGAAAAGGTGTCATAGGATTGACCACAAAAGAAACAGATGTGGTAGAACAACTTATTTCTACAAATACACATGATGATCTACTATTTTTCACCACACGTGGACGTGTCTTCCAACTAAAAGCATACGATATTCCACAAACCAGCAGAACTGCAAAGGGGCAAGCTCTGGTAAACTTCTTGCAATTAGCACCAAATGAAAAAGTATCATCTATACTTTCTATGGCAGATATGGATAAATTTGAATATCTTGTCATGGTGACAACGAAAGGTGTTATTAAAAAAACAAAATTATCTGACTTTAGAAAAGTTCGTAATTCTGGACTTATAGCACTGGGACTAAAAGAAGATGACATGCTAGAATGGGTTCGTCCTTCTACAGGAGCTGACACCATTATGCTTGTTACCTCACTTGGTCAAGCCATCCACTTCAAAGAAACAGGAGTGCGAGCTATGGGAAGAACAGCCGCAGGAGTTCGTGGAATACGATTGAAATCTCAAGATAAAGTGATCAGCATGGCAATAGCCCAACCTACACTTATCCGAGAAAAACAACTTGAGTTACTCGTTATCTCAGAAAATGGTTTAGGAAAAAAGACTAGATTAAACGAATATAAGATTCAAGGACGTGGGGGTAGTGGTATAAAAACCATGAGCGTTACTGCAAAAACTGGAAATATTATTAGTGCTCGTGTGATAAATAATACAGAAGAACACGACATTATGATGATTTCTAAAAAAGGACAAGTCGTCCGCACCCCACTAAAAAACATCTCTACACTAGGACGTGCAACTCAAGGAGTCCGCGTGATGAGATTTAAAACATCATCTGATACCGTTACGAGTATTGCGATACTCTAACTCTGTCATCCTAAGTGTAATGTAGACGAAGTACTACATGAAATCGAAGGATCCCCCACTTAAACACAAAAAAGTACATCATAATTTGATGTACTTTTTTATTAAACTTGTTTCGTAATATTTCCTAAAACACACTCAGCGACTTCAACGCTTTTCGCAATACTACTTCAACTACTTCCCCGCCATCCAATCCACTTATAGCTCCACGGGCATCTTCCTTTGAATATCCCATAGCAATCAAAGCCTCCACAACTTCCCCCAGTGAACCAGATTCTTTTATCTCCATATCTTTTTCTACTGCATGTACTTTTGATTTCAACTCCACCACAAGACGCTCTGCTGTTTTCTTTCCCATGCCCTGCACTGCAGTTAAATATTTTATATCTCCACGACCAATTGCAGACTGAACATCTTCTATAGAACCAAGTGCTAAAATATTCATTGCCCCCTTTGGCCCAATACCTTTTACAGATAATAATAAAATAAAGAAATCCTTTTCGTCTTTTGATTTGAAACCAAATAATTCCAAAGCTGTCTCTCCTACTTTTAAATATGTAGGCATTTCAATATCTTCTCCCACACGCAATTCTAATGCATGTCTAGTAGTTACATATACATCATATCCAAGTCCAGCAGAAGTAAGAATAGTAAGTGTATTTTTTGAAACACTGTGAATTGTTCCTGATATGTATGAAATCATATTATAAAAAGATACAAGTTATAAGTTACAAGCTACAAGTTATACGCCTATTTCAAATATTCAATAAAACTTTCCACTCCAAATCCATTTGCTCCCCCACGAATATATGACTTTCCACTCTCTCCATAATAACAAGAAGATAAATCAATATGCATCCATGGATATGATTTTCCTTTTTTGTCACTTGTAAAAAATTGTAAAAATGCTGCAGCAGTGGACGCTCCGCCAAAACGTGGATGCCCTACTCCACCAAGATTTTTAATATCTGCCACTTCACATTTCACGGCCTTACTATATTCTTCTCCCACAGGTAAACGCCACACCTGCTCCCCCACAATTTCTGCACTTTTATTTAATTTTTCCGCCAATTCATCTTCTGGAGTAAACATTCCTGAGCGTTCATTACCAAGTGCCACCATACACGCACCGGTAAGAGTCGCAAAATCAATTACTTCTTTTGGGTTATACTTATGCGCATAAGACAGTGCATCTGCCAAAACTAATCGTCCTTCTGCATCTGTATTTTCGATAAGTACTGTCTTCCCATTCATAGCGGTTAAAATATCATCTGGCCGAAAAGAATCTCCACTTGGCATATTTTCACATGCTGGAATTAATCCTACAATATGTCTTTTTAACTTCAATCCTGCAGCTGCTTTTATAATTCCAAGCACCGTTGCTGCCCCTAACATATCAAACTTCATGTCTTTCATATATGGATCTGGCTTTAGAGAAAGACCACCAGAATCATAGGTAATTCCTTTCCCTACTAAAACAGTAGGGTTCTTTTCTTTTTTCCCTACATATTCCACAATAATAAATCTCGGAGGAAGTACTGATCCCCTAGAAACTCCCAGCAAACATCCCATTCCTTCCGCTTCTATCTGTTTTTTACCAAGTGCCTTTACACGAATAGTATCAAATGTTTTTTCAAGTTTTTTTGCTTCTTTTGCTAGCATTTCTGGAGTCATTTGTGTCGGTGGAGTATTTCCTAGCATGCGAGTAAACTCTACTCCCTCTGCAATCGCTTTTCCACTTTTTATTCCTGTATTAAATTCTTTTTTTACCTTTTCATCTTCCAGTATCCACTCCACTTTTTTTACTTCTACTACTTTATCTTCTTTATCCTTGAATTCATCAAATGCATACAGCGCATTGGAAAGCGCAACTGTTCCAGTCTTTGCCATTTGAACTACTTCAAGCGAAGACAAGACTTTTTTTGATAGTAAAAAACTACATGCAGTAATCTTTTTCTTTTGTGCCACCATAGCTACAGTTCCTACAGCGTGTTTCCATGTACGGATAGTCATTTCTTCCTTTTTTCCTAATCCCACAAGAAACAATCTTTTTTCTTCTAGATATAATAATAAAGTTTCTCCATTTTTTCCTTCGAAATCTTTTGATTTAATTATTGCTTTCACTGCTTTTTTTTCTGCACTTTCTAAAAGTGATGCATCTGTAAGTGCATCTTCAAATAAAAAGAAGATTTTGCTATCTGTACTATATTTTTCTACTATTTTTGTTGTAATATTCATACGTACTATTGTTTTTTATATATTTCTTTTCTGTGTTTAATTCGTAAAATGAGAAGGATACTAATCTTACCATTATCCTCTACATCAAAAATAGCTCTATAACGACCAATGCGAAAACGATATGCTCCTATATAGTTATTCTTTAATTTTTTTGCATATTGTAGTGGATTATTTTGTGCAATATAAAATCGTAATTTCTGTGCAATCTGTTTTTGAATAGATTTTTCTAGGCAAGTTAATTCTTTTTTTGCTATTTTAGTTAATTGAAGTCTATACTTCATAATCCCAGTTCATCACACACCTCTTCAAAATCATAAACATCACCTTTTTTCACATCTTCCCTAGCTTCTTCTATATCTTTCACAAAACTTTCCAAGAAAACATCGTCACCATTCAAAGGTTCCACCCTAAAAACAGGCTTATTACGATTAAGCACAATAAAATTCCAATTATTTTTTATTGCTTTTTTATACAGTGTAGAAATATTTTGTCTAAACTCTCTCACACCAATAAGTTTTGTGGTAGTCATAAGATGAATTAATGAATAATGCACAATGTGTAATCTAAGTGTACACAATATTATTGATTTTGTCAAATTATGTAATAAAAAAAACGCCAGCAAATGCCAGCGCCCTGCCCCAAAAAAGTAAGCACCCCTTAGTTCTTTACCTCCTTTTTATTTCGTATTCGGTCTTCCCGGACATGGGAATTTTATCGACAACTCACTCCCAAGCTGTGGCAACGAGATTTTCACAAATTGGAAACAGTATCCTTCTGGTAAATCTGGAATGTCAACGCCTTCTGGTGCCGTTCTTAACAGATCTCCATACAAAGATCCGATTTTTAAGAAACGTTCAGCATTATTCCTGAAATTAAAAGGGCCGGGATTATCACAAGCCGCAGCGCTCTCAACCCCCAGGTGTATAGCTTCATCTACAGGTGAACCTCCCACCCTGTGAAAGAAGTCCAACCCAACGACGTTTCCTAATCTGCCTTCAGCCACTCTGTGATCTAGAGATGAGGTGGCATAGAGCTGTGGGTCAATAACAAAAAAAATCGTTTGTTCAATAGTGGGATGATCACATAAAATAGTAAAAAAATCGTCATGACTTTCATGTCCATGAAGATCTTCCCAATCCACATAATTCCTCAAACCAAACGATGTCACACGTTCAAAAATGGGATCATATGAGCAAGACACAGGAAGCTGAACAGACTTGCGTAAAATCCCATTGGGATCTGTATGAACAGATGTATGCCCAGTACAAGAAAACACAAAAGTATTAAATAGCCACTGCCTAGACATAAAGCCATTGAAGTCTGCCCCCACACGAGAACATTTTTGAACATATGACTCTATCTTTTGAAAAGGAATTTTTACAATCCCCTCTAAAGAGTCTAGCTCATACTTTCTCCTTAGGGTCTCTTTTTTCAACAGATACATAGATCCATCTGCCGAAATAAACACAAAATACATAACAGATAAACAAACATATGGTACTGTATGCCACAGAACATTTGCACGCTCAATGAGCTTTCGAGCGTGTGTTGTGTGCCCATGGCTTGTTAAAGCTAGTTGATCTTTAATCAACCTTGCTATTTTTCTCAACCAACGCAAGTGCCCTGCATCTATAACGATACCCATACTTTTCTTTTCCGACATTTCTTTATCCTCTTTTTGTTTATGAGATAATCCACTCGTTTTTTGTAATGTATTCTCCTCATTGTTTTTAAAGAACTCTTACATAGCCTATGTTACTTTATATAATATGTCAAGAACAGCCCGAAAATAAAAACTATAAAAAAATTTAGACACACCTATCTAAATTTTTTTTTATTATAGATAACCTCTAAACACTACACCTTCTCAACTTTCAAATTCACAACTGCATCACCAATCGTTACTTCTTCCCCACCCTCACCTACTTCCACACTACTGGCAAGTACTGCTTTTTTCAATTCACTTTCAAAATCTACAAAAACACTTTTCAACAACTCATCATCTGTCTGATATAAAACAGAAACACTATATTCCCTCGTCATCTTTGCTTCTTTCCGCTTTTGATTTATTGCACGAACTACTTCACGAAAGAGTCCTTCTTTTTTCAACTCTTCTGTTATTTCTATATTAAGTGCCACTTTCAATTCTTTATCTTCTTTTTTTATCCAATCAGTAGATGCATCAAAAGTCACAAGCTCTTTTACATTCATTTCTTCTGCAATAATTTGTTTATATCCATCTTCAAGTTCTTTATTCATTGAAAAAGCGAGTAGTGGTTGTCGTACACGAATGCCTGACTCTTTTCGCAAAGATAAACCAAGCTCTACAAGTTTACGAACAACTTCCATACTTGCAAGTGTTTCTTCACTTTTCAATTCAGCTTTCACTTCTGGCCACATTTCCAAATGCACAGACTTTTTAGCATTACCTGTCACTCCGCCAAATACATGTTCAGAAATAAATGGTGTAAACGGTGCCATTACTTTACTCAATGTTAAAAGCACTTCTTTTAATGTTGCCAAAGCAACCATTTTTTCTTCCTCATTTCCAGATTTAAATCTATCACGACTTCTGCGCACATACCACTGAGATAATTCTGTGACAAAATCAAGTATTGGTCTAGAAGCTTCCGCCAACTTATACTCTTTCATATTCACAGTAACTTCTTCCACCAAATTATGAAGTTTCGCTAAAATCCACCTATCCAATACATGTTCTGATTTAACTTCTTCAATAGGTGCATCCCCCTCAAACATTTTATAAAAACTCAAAACATTTGCAAGTGTATTTATAAGTTTATTATATACTTCTCGAACTCCAGATTCAGAAAAATTCATTTTCTCAGCATGCATCACCGGAGAGTTAAGAAGATAAAACCGAAGAGCATCAGCCCCAAATTTTTCAAGAACAACATTTGGATCTGGATAATTTTGTAATTTTTTAGCCATCTTTTTCCCATCTTCTGCCAGAACAATTCCATTAACTATTACATTTTTAAAAGCTGCATGAGATTTTTCTACTGGAATAGATGGATTATCTCCTTCGGTTAAAGCAGTTGCTAAAACATGCAAAGTATAAAACCACCCACGAGTTTGATCTTGCCCCTCAGCAATAAACTCTGCCGGAAAACTCGATTCAAATTTTTCTTTATTTTCAAATGGATAATGCATTTGAGCATATGGCATAGCCCCTGACTCAAACCAACAGTCAAATACTTCTGGCACACGTGTATATGTTTTCCCATCTTTTTCAAAAGTAATTTCATCTACAATATGCTTGTGAAGATCTGTAACTTTCCTGCCACTCAATTCTTCTAATTCTTTTACAGATCCCATACAAATAATATCTCCATCTTCACTTTTCCAAATTGGAAGAGTTGCCCCCCAATAACGATTTCTAGATACTGCCCAATCACGAACACCATCCAGCCATAACCCAAAACGTCCGTCTTTTATATGATCAGGAACCCAATTAATGTCTTTATTATTTTCTAATAATTTTTCACGCAACTGTGTCACTTTCACAAACCAACTACTCGTTGCATAATTTAAAAGTGGAGTATCACAACGCCAACAATGCGGATAACTATGTTCATATTTTTTCTTTGAAAATAATCCATCATGATGCGCCAACCATTTTATCATCTCAATGTCTGTCGCCATGTGATCATCTTTTTGTTTTACATCTAATCCTACAAAATCTATTACTTCTTCAGTAAATTTTCCATCAATAGTCACATGTTGAACAAAATCTACTTTATGATCAAATCCAATTTTATAATCATCCTCACCAAAAGCAGGTGCAATATGAACTATCCCCGTTCCATCAGTAGTCGTCACAAAATCAGCAGAAACAACTTTAAAAGCATTTTTTGTTTCTGAAAAATACGGGAATACAGGTTCGTAACTAAGCCCAACTAAATCTTTTCCAGTAGAATTACCCACAACTTCAAATTCTTTTCCTTCAAAATTATGTAAAAGTAAATCCTTTGCTACTACATAAGCATTCCCCTCAAATTTCACAATACTATATTCTACATCTCCACCTACGGCAAGCAAAACATTCCCCGGCAAAGTCCATGGAGTGGTTGTCCAAGCAAGAATATATAAATCTTCATCATCTTTTACACCAAATTTTTCTTTTCCGTCTTTTACTTTAAATTTCGCTGTTGCAGAAATATCCTTTATATCCTTATATCCTTGTGTTACCTCAAAATTAGAAAGTGGAGTCGCACACCTAGGACAAACATGCATTGCTTTTTTCCCCTCATAAATATATCCTTTTTTAAATAACTCAGAAAAAACCCACCAAAGACTCTCCATATAAGAAAGATCCATAGTTTTATAATCATTATCCATATCAACCCATCTTCCGTATCTGTGAATAGTTTTTTTCCATTCTTCTGCATATTTCAATACCGTTGATCTACAACTTTCGTTAAATTTATCAACTCCAAAATCTTCTATTTCCTTTTTTCCAGGTAATTTCAATTCCTTTTCAACAATATTTTCAATTGGAAGCCCATGACAGTCCCATCCCCATTTTCTCTCTACTCTATATCCATTCATTGTAAAAAAACGTGGAACCACATCTTTCATAGCTGATCCAACTAAATGCCCATAATGTGGCAGTCCTGTAGCAAAGGGAGGGCCATCATAAAAAACATACGGTTTATCCTCCGGACGTTCATTTACTGATTTTTCAAATGTTTTATCTTTTTTCCAAAAATCTAGTATCTTTTTTTCTTGCTCACTTGCATTATATGGCATATATTTTAAAATTATAAATGGTAAATGATGAATTATAAATTCACAAAACAAATTTCTTGTAGAAACGCAGCACTGCTGCGTCTTCTTCTTTTGGTGATATAAACAATAAAAAAAACACCTCTATGACACAGGGGCCTTACTCTATTAAGACGGTACCACCCTGTTTTGGTGCTTCATTTCCTGCTATTACGGGCTTACCCGGAAGATTCTACTCATTGCCATGCAAATTTCTTTCTCCAGCTTGTGGTTGATCGCCACTCAAACGCTTTTGTGATTGTATATGTATATTATACTAAAGATCGTGAAAAGTCAAAAAATATACTCCACCCAAACAAAGAGTTCCGAAAGAGGCCCCAAATGGACTGGCAAATCACCCTAATATGCGAAATAGGATAGAACAACACAAAAGGAGAAGAGACGCTACTAGGAGAAGCGTCTTTTTTAATACTTTTTATAAAAGAAATGTCTTTTTTTTATAAAAACAGGTATACTAGATATAGATACATTTAATATAACCGTATGTATAAAGAAAAACTCTACATAGCCTCAGATCATGGTGGATATCAACTAAAAAGACGCCTCATTAGATACGTAATAAATGAACTCAAACAAGAAATTACTGACCTAGGGCCAGAATCCTACGATGAAACAGATGATTACCCAGACTACGTTATCCCTCTAGCTAAAAAGGTTGCAGATGAGGGTGCACGTGGTATTGTTATTTGTAAAAATGGAATAGGAGTATGTATAGCCACAAATAAAGTAAAAGGAATAAAAGCAGGGCTAGGCTACAATATAGATGTAGCAAAAAGCATGATGGGGCATGATAATACAAATATACTGTGTCTCCCAGCAAAGCTTTTATCTGACGATCACGCTATAACAATACTAAAACAATGGTTGGATACTGAATTTTCAGAGGAAAAACGTCATATTCGAAGATTGGATAAAATAAATGAATTAGAATAATAATATGGACATAATACCATCAATTCTCGTTCAGTCTGAATCTGAATTTATTACACAATATAATGGACTAGATAGCGCAGTATCTATGATCCAGCTTGATATTGCAGATGGAAAGTTTGTAGAAAACACCACATGGGCAGATCCAAAAATAATTACAGATATTGTAAGCATAGGTGTAGAGCTTCACTTAATGGTAGAAGATCCACTAGAAGAAATGAAACGATGGGAAAATATTTCACAAATAAAACGAGTACTTGTCCATTACGAATCTGTAGATGACATTTCAGAAACAATAAAAACACTGAAAATATCTTCATGGGAAATTGGAATTGTTTTAAATCCAGACACACCAATTTCCGTAATTGAGCCAATAAAAAATGATATAACACTCGTCATGTGCATGGGAGTAGTGCCCGGGAAACAAGGGCAATCATTTATAAAAAGCACACTTGAAAAAATGAAAAGCATAAAAAAAGAATATCCAAATCTCCTAGTATCTGTAGATGGCGCAGTAAACAAAGAAACGCTCCCAGAAATCATGCACTCTGGTGCAGATATTATTTGTCCTGGCAGCGCTATATTTGGAAGCGGAAAACCAAAAGAAAATATAGGAGACATGCAAGAACTTATCAACAGATTGACCAAATAAGTGGAACCTGTTTAAATTAATACATTATTATTTAAATAGTTAATATACGATACTCCCAAAAATTATATACGAGAGTGCGGTATATTTATTTTTGAACAGATATGTTTAGTTTAGAAAAAAGATCACCTCAAGAAACAATCATGCAGAGAAAAAATAGATATACTGCGCGAACATTTTTTTAGGGAATATTCTAATAATTACTTTTAAACACAATATTATGCATGACTTAGTTATTATAGGTGCCGCAGCCGCTGGATCTTCCGCCGCTATTTACGGAGCAAGACGAAATTTAGATGTGGTCATTGTCACAAAAGACATTGGTGGAGAGGTTGCACTTTCTGGCTCAGTAGAAAATTGGCCAAGTGTTCCAAGTATCAATGGATTTGAACTGGCACAACTTTTTCACAAACATGTACAAGAATATAATGTTCCCATAGAACTAGGAGCAGAAGTAATGCGTATTGAACAAAAAAACAATTATCATATAGTACACACCACAGACTTAGCAGGAAATGAAAAACAATTTAAAACAAAAGCAGTTATTATTGCCAGTGGTATTCACCCACGAGAATTAGGTGTAAAAGGAGAAAACACATTAAAAGGACGTGGTATTACCTACTGTACCGTATGTGATGGACCACTATTTAAAGACAAAATAACAGCTACAATAGGTGCTGGAAATGCAGCAGTAGAATCAGCGCTCATGATGAGTGGCATTGCAAAAAAAGTTTACCTCGTTACAAAATATGGGAAAGATTCAGTAAATAAAGGTTTCCCCAGAGCAGAAACTATTATGGTAAATAAAGTACTGGAAGCAGAAAATATTGAAATCGTTTATAATGCAAACACAACTGAAATTACAGGCGATACCATAGTTTCTGGACTCACATACACAGAGTCAGAAACAAACGAAGAAAAAAAATTAGAAATACAAGGTGTCATGGTACACATTGGGACAGTCCCAAATTCTACTTTTGTAGACTGCCCAAAGAAATCACCAAGTGGAGAAATTGAGGTAGATAATATTTGTAGAACATCATGCGAAGGAATTTTTGCAGCAGGAGATGTCACAAATATTCCGTATAAACAAATATCAATTGCCGTAGGTCATGGTGCCACAGCAGCATTATCTGCAATTGACTATTTAAATAGGTGGGAAGAGCAAAAATAAAAAATATAAGATTAAAAAATCCCGATTTATTCGGGATTTTTTTGTTATATTTATGTATAATTAATTATTATTTTTTCATATCTATACGACATTTTTCGATCAACTCGACAGCTTCTTTATATCCCAAAAATCTTCCTACCTCTACTATTTTTTCTGGTATGTAGTCAAAATAATGTGCCCCAAACTCACGTATTGATTCTTTTACCTTTGTATCTACTTGAACATCTTCATCGACAAGACGAACTAAAATTTTATGATCTTCTTGCCCATCTTCTATGGACTCTACCATACCAATGGGCTCCACCTCTATTACTTCACCAGACTTAAGAGATTTATTTGTTATAACATAACAATCTAGATGATCACCATCTCCGCTAATAGTATTCAACAAAAAACCATACGCATATGGATATGGTTTATAAATTGTTTTTGTTTTTATATATTGTAAAGTCTTTTCATCATACATTGGACGCTCTGCAGTTCCTGCGTCTACTTCTATAAAAGCTTTCATATTTTTTTATTTATTTGCTATTTTCCAAATATTCTTTTCCAAAAATGCTTCAATAGTTTGACGATGGGCTTTATTTATTAAACTTGAATGTGAAAGCTTTTGTTTCTTTGCGTAATCAACAAGGTCAATAATTTCTCTACCTTCCAAATAAGCCAATCTTTTATGATAACTGTTTGTCAAAGCTCTCCCTACTATTTTTTCCATAATAGAAATTTCTTTTTTGTCATCAAATTCTTTAAACGCATCATAATAAAGCTCCCTTTCTATAAATCTTATATTTATAGGCACAAATCCTTCCCGTATTAAAAGATAATTATTTAACACACGACCAATGCGACCATTCCCATCTATAAAAGGATGAATATTTTCAAAAGTAAGGTGAAACTTTGCAATACTTTCTATAATATTTTTATGACTTGTTGCATGATATTCTGCAAGCATTTTTTCTAAACGCCCAATAACCTCTTCTGGGGGGGGAGCAATATAATTTCCAACACGAACATATTCACCATCTTTTCTAAATCTTCCCGCTATATCATCACGTATATTAGAAATTAACATTTTATGAAGTAATAATATCATTTCTAAAGTAAGTTCTTGCTCTTTTGCTCGTCCATGCACATATGTCATCACTTGTGCTAAATTTTTTGCTTCAAAAATTTCACGCTCTGTAATAAATCTATCAAGATCAATTTGTAAAAGTATTTTTTCAGTTTCATCAATCGTAAGAGTACTATTTTCTATAGCATTAGAATTATATACTTGCTCTGCAACTTCTGTTTCTGCAATAATATTAATAAGCGCATCTTTTCCCATAGATGCACCATAATACCTCTCCCGAAGAGAATCTATTTTAGCTAACATATTTAATATTCTTGCCATACACATACACTATACACCTTTTTCACGTTTTTGTCAAGATAAACGTGAAAATGATGAAAAAAACATAGTTTTTCACGTTTTTAAGGCTAATAACGTGAAAACAAAAAGAAACAGCTATTGAATAACCTGGCCCAAAATCAACTCCGCACTACTCTCCGCTTTTTTTACTAGGCTATTTTTCTGGTCTCCCAACACTCTTTCTATATAATATAATAATTCTTCTGTATTGCCCGCTCTATAGCCAAATCCATTTTCTAAAATATGAAGTGCGTTTGATTCTTCTTGTCCTGGGATTGGTTTAAATGCTACCATTTTTTTATTTAGTGCCATACATTCACTGGTAGTGCTTCCACCAGGTTTAGATACAATAACATCTGCTATACGCATATATTCATCCATAGCATCTGTCCACCCTATCACATCTAAAGTAATATCTTTTACTTTTTTTTGTACTGTTTTTAATTTTTCTTCTAATGCATTATTCTTTCCAACTATAAATATCAAATGACTCCAATGTAGTGGCGCATGATTAGCAATATCGTGTATTACTTCCTCATTTGCGCCTATCCCCTGTCCTCCAGATAATATCAATATTATTTTTTTATCTTTTGAAACATTATATTTCTTTTTTAAAGACTCAATATTTTTTTCTTCTAAAAAAACAGGGCGCACAGGAATTCCTGTTACATACACTGGTGTATCCACATGATGATAAGCCATTTCCCATTTCATTTTTTCTGTAGCAACAAAATAATTTGTAATATTTTTCAATACCCAATATGAATGCCATCCATAATCAGTAACCACAAGTGAAATTGGTATATTATGATGTTCCTTTTTTTTCGATTGCTGTATAACTTGTGCAGGAAAAGAATGTGTACAAATAACATGATCCGGAGAAAATTCATCTAGTAGCATATACAAGCGCTTTGCATTTAATTGATTAACATGTTTCATTAACCTATCCATGTGCTTTAGCCGCTTTTCATTATCTGTTTTTTTATAAATAAATTGCCAAAGAGACGGTGCATTTTTTACAATAAATCCATATGCATCTACAATTGCACTTTTTAATGCGGGAGTTACATAATCCATCAGATCAATATGTTTTACTGTATGATCTGGATATATTACTTTGGCTGTTTGCTCTAGTGCTCTTGCCGCCTGCACATGCCCTGCTCCAGCTGAAACAGAGATGATAAGTATTTTTTTCATAACAATCTAAATTCAAAGCAATATAACTTTACTTAGTATACACTATTTTAAACAATAAAAAAAAGACCCCCACTGGGGTGGCTAACGGGAATTGAACCCGTATTATCGGTACCACAAACCGAAGTAATAACCATTATACCATAGCCACCCCACTAAGGGACTTCTTTAACGATAGGAAGTATAGTAAAAAAAACAACTTTTGTCAATACAAATAAAAAAGGCTGTGTATCTTATGAAAACACAGCCTTTTTTATTATGTAACTAGTAAGACAAACTTATTGCCCCATTTTTTCAAATGCACGCAACACTTCCAAAGGAAGTGCAAAAATTACTGTATTTGATTGATCTGAACTTAGATCATTTAATGTATTTAATGTACGCAAATGTAATGCTCCTACTTCTGTGCTCAATGTCTTTGCTGCCTGTGCTAAATTTGTAGAAGCGATTACTTCACCTTCTGATTTGATAATCACCGCACGTCTTTCACGCTCAGCTTCTGCTTGCTTTGCAATAACACGTTGCATGTCATCTGGTAAGATAACATCCTTTAGCTCTACACTATCCACACCAATCCCCCATGGATCAGTTGCTTTATCTACAATATCTTTAATCTTTGTAGCTGCTTGATCACGATTTGCAAGTAATTCATCTAATTCTAGCTCACCTGCCACATTTCTCATAGTTGTTTGCGCAAGTTGGCTTACAGCAAACCAAAAATTTTCTACTTCCAGAATCGCTTTTGCGGCATCTGTTACTTTATAGTAAATCACTGCATTTATCTTTGCTGATACATTATCACGTGTAATTGCTTCCTGAAAAGGCACATCTACTGCTTTTACACGCATATCTACCTTTGTCATACTTTGAAATACTGGCAATATAATGCGCCAGCCCGGACTTACTGTTGTTTTATAACGCCCTAATTGAAATTTCACTCCTCTTTGATATTGATTTACCTGACGAATACTAGAAAGCAATACAAATCCAACGATTATTGCTAAAACAATAAAAAGTTCCATATCTCTAAATTATTAAAAATGATACTTATATCATACATGTTTTTTAGCTCTTTGGCAAGAAATAACTCAAACTTTTACCTGAACAAAAACATGCTTTTTTTTTATGAAATAATGCTTATTATATTGTACGGCGTTTTTTTTATACTATTTTTAGGTAAAAAATACGATTTATTGCTCTAAACATACTAATAAATTCATTTTGCTAACAATAATATTTTTCCCAAATGATTAACTGTCGCCACCCCACCCCCCACGACGTTAACAACCCCATAAACATACTTGGGGATCTTGCTCAAACAGATCCTTTGTATAAGCACGATTCCATAATATAAAAAGTTATCCACTCCTGTGCATAGACTGTGCACAAAAGCATGTTTCTTGTGAAACACAGTCCTCTCTCTTCTAACAACCCTTCACAATGGGCTTAGGAGCCCTCGCCCACACAACGACTTCTTTCATATTAAAGCTACTAACGTAAACTAACAGGCCGTTTATACATAACTATATGCATAGATTCTTTATCACAAAAAACTAAAATTAACATATCCACACATTTTCCACAGGGAGACCACTCTTTAAGCCTTGTGTTTGTATACACTAGTGTATACAAACACGCAAAACAGGCTAGCCTGTTAGTAAGTTATGCACAAATACATTTTGTCTAATGTAAATCATTGTAATAAAAAACACCCGTCTAGCACACAGGGTAGGGGCTGCTAAAACTTATACTGGGACAATACGTCTAAGTTGTACATACACAACACAGGGGGCCGGGCTGCGCACGCACGTACAGCTTCCTGACAAACCCAGCCATTACTTACACCAATATTGTTTCACAAGAAACATCTTCTAAATACCTGAAATGAACAAACAAAAAACAAAGTAATGTCCTTTAACTACTTTTTTTATTTAGGGTATGGAATTCATCTGTAATATGCACAGAAAAATATGAGTGTCCGCACCAGGAATCGAACCTGGATCTAAAACTTAGGAGGTTTTCGTTTTATCCATTAAACTACGCAGACATTTGATTAGTTGCATTGTGTTTTTCTTAAAAAGAACCACGCTTTACCTGTTCTACGCATAACACAAGTGTCGTAAAATAACATATACAACTGTTTTTCTTGGGTGACACGCTATGACAGCTCTGTTTTTTATGCTATACTTGGATAGCCCTCTCTGGAAACTAATTATGTTACGAAATGTATAGATTTTAAGTCATAATTTTTTAAACAATATTTGAAGAATAGCCTTAGCTATTATGATAATATTTTTAGAAAATTTGACCAAAATATATATATTGCAGTAATAAGTAGTTTCCAGAGAGGGCTAATAGATACTCTTGAAAAAATTTATGCAAAATATATTACTCCTTGTGGTGGTTTTACTTATTTTAGGCCTAACAACCCTAGTTATTATATTACTACAAAAAATAAAAAATTTACAGAATACGGATAATCAGGATATTTTCCTTCTTCTTCAGCAACAGATGCAGGACCTAAACAAAACTATGGATCAAAAGATGGGAGAAACTTATAAAAACATGAGCCAAACCCAACAACACATACATAGTACACTCCAAGAACAATTTTCTCAAAATACAAGGATGATTCATAGCATTTCAAAGAAAAGTACAGATGTAATAGAGCACATTACCCAAAAGCTTACCAGCTTGGACAAAACAAATCAACAAGTCATAGGCTTTTCAGAACAACTCCAAAACCTAGAAAAGGTCTTAACCCACCAAAAAAATCGAGGAAACCTTGGAGAAGCAGGATTACAACTGGTCCTAGAAAACATATTACCACCAACCGCATTTAAAGTACAGTACCAATTCAATGATGGAGACATTGTAGATGCTGCGGTTTTCACAAAAGACGGGATTATTCCTATTGATTCTAAATTTTCTCTAGACAATTATAACCGAATCTTGGTAGAAAAAGATAAAAGACAAAAAATTATACTTGAAAAAGAGTTTAAAAATGACTTGAAAAAACGTATTGATGAAACTGCCAAATATATAAAACCAAAAGAGGGGACACTAGAATTTGCCTTTATGTTTATACCAGCAGAGGCTATTTACTATGATTTACTCGTCAATGAGGTAGGGGCAGTAAAAGTAAATACCAGAAGCCTTATAGACTATGCATTTCAAGAAAAAAAGGTTATTATAGTTTCACCAACGACCTTTGCGGCATACTTACAAACAGTATTACAAGGATTGCACGCCCTAAAAATAGAAGAAAACGCAAAAGAAATTCAAAAAAACGTCCAAATGTTGGGCAAACACATCACTGCATATGATGAGTTTATGCAAAAACTAGGAAAAAGCATGGGCACCACGGTAAACCACTATAATAAGGCCTATAAAGAACTTGGAAAAATTGATAAAGATGTAGTCAGAATCACAAAAGGGGAGCGTGTTATAGACCCAATTTCTGTGGAAAAACCCATAGATGATTTATTGTCTTGACAATAAGAGCATTTTCCGCTATACTGACACCACTCTCACGCAATTATTGTTATATATATAGTATATTTTATGCCAAATAAAAATAGTGCGAAAAAAGCACTCCGCCAATCTATCAAACGTGCGGCAGCAAACAAAGAAATAAAACTTGCCTATAAACAAGCTGTCAAAGCTGCAAAAAAGGCAATCGACGCAAAAGAAGAAGGTGTCAACACAAAAATACAATTTGCACAAAAAAAACTTGATAAAGCTGCAAAAAACGGTGTGATAAAGAAAAACACAGCCTCAAGAAAATTATCTCGCCTCATGAAAAAAGCAGAAAAGGCTACGAAATAATTTTTACAAAAAAAAATAAAAAACAGACGTTAGTAAACGTCTGTTTTTGTATATACTAGTCCAAGAGCCCGTTTAGAATCTTTTTTCTAGAGCCATTTTGTTATATTTTGAGCGAAAATGACATAAAAAAGTGAAGAATAACGGTGTTATTTTGAACTTTTTTAGGACATTTGCAACCAAAATAGGGAAAAATGGAGTCAGGAAAAAGATTCTAAACGGGCTCTAGACAAACACGCCCTACAAAGGAATCAATGAGCGCCTCTGGAGCTCCGGCACTTTGCTTAAAAGAAACATCTATATCAAGTAAAGCCTCATAAATATCTTGTAGTGTTTCAGACGTATACATCCGTATCATTGCAAAACTTTTTTTTGCGACAAATGGATGGATGCTCATCTTTTTTGCAATATCACCGCTACGCAATCCATCTTCACGCTCATACATGTCGCGAATCTGTAATAAAATACGAAACTGACGAAGTAACATAGCAAATACATAATGAGGATCTTTTCCTATTCTATACTGCTCTTGTATCATAGCAAACACTTGCTTTGGTTTTTTTCCTACAATTGCATCTACCAATGAAAAAATATTTTCATCAGCACGCTTATCTACAAACAACTGAACATCTGATATGGTAATTTCACGTGGCGCTCCATCTTTTTCTCTTGCATATGCTACACACTGCGCTAAAATACCACTCAACGACCATAAATCATTCCCAGCTTGTACACAAACATACTGTAGCGCCTCTCGTGAGATGGTTCCACCCTGTTCTTTTATCTCTGCTGCCCCCCAGCCCTCTATATGAGCACCTTCCAAAGGCTGAAATTCTTGTGCAAACTTTTCTTTTACCAATCGTTCAAATAATTGTTTCACTATTTTTTTACGATACTTCTCTCCGCCTGCTATTATTAATACAATAGTGGAAGATGGAATAGTTTTTTCTTCTACATGCGTTAACATTGTTTTTAACAATGCATCACTTCCTGCGGTTAGCAAATTTTCTACCACCACAAGACGTTTCTCAGCTAAAAATGGGGAAGCATGAATTTGCTCCCAAAGCATCTCTTCTGCTGTCACATTCATATCACAATGCACCACATTATATCCTTGTGGGTCTCTATCTACTTTAAATTTATCTACCATGCGCTGTAATTGGACATGGGAACGAAAGGTGTCTTTACCGTAAAGAAAAATTATCATATGCGCCTATTGTATCATGTTTTCAACAAAAATGTCACCAAATTGAAATTTTGTATATACTACTCTATACATTGTGGATAAACCTGTGGATAAGGTGTGCGAACTGGGGATAACTACGCTTTTTTTCTATATATTTATTTTTTTGTATAGACAACATTATACATTTTTTCTATACTATAACAGATTTTTTAGGCTAATTTTAGCCCAAACTTAGGGGTGTTGACAAATTGTTAAAAATATGGTATCATTAATACAGAATCAAGTATGATTCTGTAGAACATTACAATATAAACATCAAGAATGTTCCACATAATATTTGTGTGGAGCATACTCCTTTTTACTTCTCTTTGTATCACCCTTTCCCTTTAGCGTAAACAACAAACACACTAAAGACGATCATTATTGACACAAAGAACAGACTTACCTTCACTCCAATACAAAAATAAAAACAAATCTTTAAAAGTTTGCTAATATTAAGAGGTAAGGATGATACGCTTGGGTAACTCCATATTACATATCATGTGATTATTCCATGATATTTTGGAATGATTCCCGTGAGCGGTAGAAAGGCGCATGTTTATCCTGATAGGATTTGCGTGTTGGTTTGCCCACATAGATACAAGACTTTTCTTGTCTCCATGCGGGTTCATCAGCCCAAACCTTTCAGTCCAAAGGGGCTGCCTATGCAAAATGGGGTTTAGCCCCTTTTTTAATACAAAAAAACTTGCCCCATTCTATTCATTTCTGATATACTATTTATTATATAAACTTGTTCTTCATGAAGCACGCATTACGGGACTTACATACCCAGCATGCTCTAAGAGGGAAATTAATGTAAAACATATGACAGATAAAACAAAACAACCATTTGACCAGACATTTCTTGATGATATCAAAGAAAGACTTATTGAAGAAAAAGCACGGCTTGAAAAAGAATTGCACACATTTACAAAAAAAAATCCAAACATAAAAGATGGGTCTGACTTTGATGCTACATTTCCAAATTATGGTGATGAAGAAGATGATAGCGTACACGAAGTAGCAGATTATAGTGTAAATAAAACACTTGAGATCACGCTAGAAAAACAACTACGTGATGTAAACAAAGCACTAGAACGATTAGACGAAGGCACATATGGTATTTGTAAATACACAAATAAACCTATCGATAAAAAGCGATTACTTGCAAGACCTACATCTAGCTCATCTATTGAAGCAAAAAAATTGCTTACAAATGAAGCTTAATCATACATATAAAAAATTCCACTTGATAATAACTATATTTATCAGTGGAATTTTTTTTATACTAGATCAAATAAGTAAATATATAGCGAGAACTTATCCAGATGCCACTTTCTATCTGGTAAAACCATGGATTGGTTGGGAATATTTTAAAAATGATGGTATTGCATTTGGGATTCCTATCCCGCAAATTTTTCTTCTTCTTGTCACTCCAATTATACTTATCTTTTTTATACACTCACTAAAAAAAAGAAAAAAATCAATCCATTGCCTCTACGGTATGGGCGCAGTAGTAGCAGGCGCCATATCCAATTTTATTGACAGACTTCTATTTCATACAACTATTGATTATATTCGTGTAGGGACTTCTATTCTAAATATTGCAGATATTATGATTGTCCTTGGGGCTGGATTACTTATTATCTGTGAATTAAAAAATACAAAGACAAAAAAATAAACAATCTATAATCATATTATAAGGGGGAAAATTATGTTTACAAAAGTAAATTCAGCAGCAATTGTAGGGCTAAACTGCATCCCTATTGTTGCGGAAGTGGATATAGCGGGAAGCTGGCCTGGATACCAAATTGTAGGGCTAGCAGATACGTCTATCCAAGAAGCAAAAGAACGTATACGAACAGCATGGAAAAACACAGGCATTCCATTTCCTTCTAATAGCCGTGTTATTATTAATTTGGCTCCAGCAAATGTAAGAAAGATAGGCTCTGCATATGATCTCCCTATGGCAGTAGGCATGTATATTGCTGCCACAAAAAAAGAAATTGATCTTAGTAATGCACTATTTGTAGGGGAGTTAGCACTAGACGGAAGCGTGCGTCATACCAATGGCGTATTGCCACTTGCTATTTTTGCAAAAAAACAAGGATATAAAAGATTGTTTGTCCCAGCAGTCAATGCAACAGAGGGAGCGATTATCCATGGAGTGACTATCTATCCTGTTACATCATTAAAAGAAATTATTTCTCATATAAATGAGGAAGAATTAATCACCCCCGCAAAGACCACAAATATTTCATCTCTTATTACTAAAAATACAAACACCGGAGACATGGCTCACATAAAAGGACAAGCCTTTGCAAAGCGCGCGCTAGAGATTGCTGCAAGTGGGGGACATAATATACTTTTATCTGGCCCTCCCGGATCTGGGAAAACACTGCTTGCCAGAACATTTCCGTCTATACTCCCCACGCTCTCTACACAAGAAGCAATAGATATTACACAAATATACTCTGTGGCAGGACTGCTCCCAGCAGGGACGCCCCTCATTACCACCAGACCATTTCGTACCCCGCATCACAGTGCTAGTGGTGTAGCATTGGTTGGTGGTGGTACATTTCCTAGACCTGGAGAAATTTCTCTGGCACACAGAGGAGTATTATTCTTAGATGAATTTCCAGAATTTTCACGCACTGTATTAGAAAATTTACGCCAACCACTAGAAGATGGCATGGTGACTATCTCTCGTGCACAGGGAACACTAGAATTCCCAGCGCGCTTTACCCTGGTAGCCAGCCAAAATCCTTGCCCTTGCGGATACGCCAGTGATCCAGATAAAACCTGCACATGCAGCACACAGCAAGTTTCTAGGTATAAAAAGAAAGTAAGTGGCCCAATACTCGACAGGATAGATCTTCATGTAGAGGTTCCTCGTGTGGATTTTGAAAAATTAACAGATGAAACACTGGGGGAAGCCTCAAAAGATATCCAAGCACGCGTACAACTAGCACGAGAAAGGCAACTAGCTAGATTTGAGGATATGACTATACAGACAAATAGTGAAATGGGGAATAAAGAAATAAAGACATTCTGTAAATTAAATGAGGAGTCTACTCAACTTTTTCGCCAAGCAATGACACATATGTATTTATCTGCTCGTAGTTTTCATCGTATTATAAAAATTGCCCGCACTATTGCGGATTTAGAAAATATAGAGGAGATACAAACACCGCATATAGCAGAGGCCTTGCAATATAGGGTGAAACAATCGTAAAATCTCTAACCAAAACAAAACCCCATAAATAAACCCTGTTTGTGGGGTTTTTATTTAAAAACAAGTTTGTGTAGGGACAGGTCGCGACCTGTCCGCCTCTGGAGGAATCTGTCCTTACTATTTCAACACAGGTGTTTTTGACATATGTATACCATTTATGTTTAAAACCTTATTTTAAAATATTACTGAGCAGCGAACTTTGAGCCCAACGCCAGGGTCCCCCTATTGACAAGATGCTAAAAATAGTGTATAGTGATGAGTTGTTTAAAATAATTTTGTTCTTTTTATACTATATTAAAAACATTTGGATATCTCAATATCTGTATTTATTACAAATATAAATATTGAGGTATCCAAGAAGAACGTCTTCTTGTGGAATATCTGGTAACTGAAATGGTTTTAAAACAAAAAAAGGTAAAAAAACCATGCTCAGCCTCCGCACCCTCCTACTCATCTCCCTCTCCCTCACCGCCTGTGGGGCACCGCCCCAGACCTGCCCGACATTTAAAAAAAATTGGGCTATCGTCGTCTGCGGGAATGGGGGGAAGCCAACCCCCCGACTAACACCGGAGGGGAAGGTGCTCGTTGAGTGCCCCCCATCTCCCCCACCACCCTGCCCACCCGCCGGTGTGATCGGCGATAGGGCAGGGTGCCCTGCACCGCCGCCCAAACTCGAGAAATTCCCAGATTTCTGAAGTAAAGGGCTCTTACGAGCCCTCTACTTCACCCCCGCCCCCCTCGGAGAAACGGACTTGGCACCCCGTTTCTCCCCCCAATCTTATCTACATCAACTAGTGGTGTGTGTAAAATTTGGGAAAATAAAAAACGATCAATAATATTGATCGTTTTTTTTATTTCAGATATAAACATTATCTTACATAATGCAATGGATTTTGTCGCTTTCCATTTATTCTTACCTCGTAATGAATATGGTTTCCTGTGGAATTTCCTGTCGTCCCCATACCAGCAATATTTTGTCCCTGACTCACATTTTCTCCTACAGAAACATATAATTGTGAAGCATGCGCATAGAGTGTCTGGACTCCACCACCATGATCTAAAATAATATAACAGCCATATCCACCATTCCACCCACATTGTGACTTGGTGACTGTACCAGCCTTTGAGGCATAGAGAGGATTCCCAGATGGCCCGCCAATATCTAGACCTGTATGACGCCAACCGTAATATTGTGTAATAATACGAGATTTTGCTGGCCACAAAAATCCTGATCCCGCAGGAGCAGACACAGATGGAGCAGGTGCAGAAACACTGGTAAATGAACTTGGTCTAGTAACATATCTTGTTCGTGCGATCTTTTTTACTCCACCGGGAATAAATAATTCTTCCCCAACAACAATATCTGATCCATCTTTTTTCAATTTATTAAACGCAACTACAGCAGCAGGATCTGTATCATATGTCTTTGCAATTTTTGAAACCGTATCTCCACGAGCTACATTATGCACAAGACCATCTTCTGGAAGAATATCTAATTCATCTCCAGGACGAATAAAAGAACGAGCTGTTAAATTATTTGCCCAAAGAATGGTGTTTACTCCTATACCAAATTGTTCTGCAATCTTTCCTATCACATCACCAGAACGCACTACATATATAGTAGTATCTCTTCTGCCAGTAGTGTCTTCTGGTATTTCTGTAGGAATCTCTACCCCTGGTAAAATAGTTGGTTTTGCAATAGCACCACCACCAGAAGTAATAGCAGAAAGATCTTGTGGTGCTCGTACGATTTCCTTTCCTACAGTACCGGGAGTATCTGCTGTTACAGTACCCTGTGACCACGCAGAAGACTCTACAACGACTCTTTGATCTAGATGTGCCTCTTCTACTGTAATCTCATCTTGCCCAAAATCCTGATCACCAGGACCAATCATTTTATATAATAATGTCTCTCGCCCTGGGATAGACCCAATGTCTTTTGTATACAAGGTGCTATACGGAACCATGAGCGCTACAATTACAGCAAAAAGTCCTATTTGTAATATTCCTCGTTTCCCAAATAAATCTGCAAAACGACTGTCTAAAGGAATTTGGTGTTTTTGTAACCACCGTTTCAATAAAAAAATTATTTTATATATTCTAAATCCTAGTGTTTTTGCATATACATCATATACAATACAAAATCCACTCCACAACTTTCCCACGACAAAAAACACAAATCGCTTTAGAAAAATAACAATTTGGAGGATAAAATGTAATATTTTATTTTTTACATAAGAAGCCATATACACTAACCCTAGCATATTTCATACAATTTTAAAAGCCGAAAAGCATAAAAAATGGCTAAAACATTGACTTTTCTTACTCTTTGGGCTACAATACAGCCGTTAAAATAGAGCGTTAATATAATTTTTTAAATAAATCATCTATGGCTACTGTGAAAAGAGAAAATCAAGAAACAAAGACAATACTGACTATTACAGTGACACCAAAAGAATATGCTCCAACATTGAAAAAAGCAGCAACTCGTTTATCTAAACGTGTAGCAGTAAAAGGATTTAGAAAAGGGCATACTCCTTATGATATTATAAAAAAAGAAGTAGGGGAGATGGCAATTTTAGAAGAAGCACTAGAGGCAATTGTCCAAGAACAATACACAAAAGCAATTATTGATGAAAAGATAGATACCGTAGGTATGCCAGAAATCAATATTGAAAAAATGGCACCAGACAATGATGTCGTTTTCACTGCAGGCGTAGCACTTCTTCCTACAGTAACACTTCCAGATATTAAAAAAATTAATATTGATAGAAAAGAAGGAAAAGTAGATGAAAAACAAATGGAAGAAACACTAAACTCTATTCGTGGCATGCACGCAAAAGAAATTATAAAAGACGGTGCAGCAGAAGGAACAGACAAACTTGTCGTAGATATGACAATGACACAAGATAAAGTCATAGTAGAGGGTGGCCAAACAAAAGATTATCAAGTGTATTTGGGCGAAGATCATTATATCCCAGGATTTAATGAAAAATTAGCTGGAGCAAAAAAAGGAGATACAAAATTATTTACACTCTCATTTCCAAAAACACATTATCAAAAACAATTGGCTGGTAAAAAAATAGATTTTGAAGTATTGGTAAAAGAGGTATACACACGCGAATTGCCAACCCTCGATGATGAGTTTGCAAAAAAACTCGGGCAAAAAAGTATTGAAGAGTTGAAAAAACTTATCAAAGAAAACATGCTAAACGAGGCAACACAAAAAGCGACACAACAAGAAGAAATAGAAATACTAGATATATTGATTGAAAAAACAAAATTCAGTGAAATCCCAGAAATTCTTCTTGAATCAGAAAAAAATAAAATTTTCCAAGAACTAAAACAAAACCTATCAAAAAATGGCATCACCATTGAACAATATCTTCAAGACATGAAGAAAAAAGAAGAAGAACTAAGAAAAGATTTTTCAGACCAAGCACAAAAACGTGCAAAAGCAGCACTAATCTCACGACAAGTAGCACAAGAACAAAACATTATAGTAGCAGATGAAGATCTTGATAAAGAAGTAGAAATGCTAAAAGACGTATATAAAGATAACAAAGAGGCACAAGAAAATCTAAAACGACAAGATGTACGTGATACCATTGCAATTAGCATGCAAAACAGACAAGTCATGCAATGGCTAAAAGAACAAATCTTAAAAGATAGTGAACAGAAAAAAACAAAAAAATAATATGCAAAAACGTATCACTGTTCGTGTTATCCCACGTGCAAAAGAAAATAGCATTATAGGGACCATGCACGACAATGATATCCGCGTCCGCCTAACTGCAGCTCCTACAGACGGAGAGGCAAACAAACAGCTTATAAAGCTTCTAAACAAACAATGGCGCATACCCAAATCATGCATCACCATTGTAGCTGGAACAAAGAGCAGAACAAAAATAATAGAACTCGAAATATAAAAAACATCCCGATTTGATCGGGATGTTTTTTTAAGTAAATCTATTATGGTAAATCTATCCCGCCTTTTGTCCATGGATTGCAGCGGAGTATCCGCCAAGCCGTTTTAGGAATGCCACGTATTAATCCATATTTTTTAATTGCAGTATATCCATAACTACTACACGTTGGGTGGTATGGACAATATCCGTGTGGAAATAATGCTTTCCCCATACCATGATCTGGAGAAAGTGTTTTTTTATATACCCAAATAGCCCACAATACAGGATAGCGCGGGGCATGTACTATGTAGGTGAGCCACTGTTTCATAATAATATTTTTGCTCTACTAAGTGTATCTATCACGTCTGCAGAAATCTCCTCGTATGTAGAACCTATAATACCTGGCTTTGCAAACACAACAACCATGCTACCATGACGAATCTTGTTTTTCTGTAATAATAAACGAAGCACTTCTCGTATTTGTCGTTTTATTCTATTTCTATACACTGCTCGTTTTTCTGCCTTTTTTCCCACAACAACTGCAATACGTAATTGATTTTTTTCATATCCACGCTTTGGAAATTGATCTGGAACTATATGCCATACTTTTATACCCACAAGATTACCGTGCACACCTCTCCCGTGCGCAAAGACAATATCAATATCTGTTTTTTTCTTCAATCGGTATTCTTTTGGTAACATATAATATAAATATGAAATTAAAGGCAAGAAAATCAATGTATTCTTATATAATTTTAAGCTACTGCCACCCTAGGCCGAGCGAGTTGACCCTAAAATAACACGCTAACTCTATTATACCAAAAACCCCGCATAATGCGAGGTCTTTTGAAAACAGTATAAGTATTTA
>JABIGQ010000020.1 GCA_018650085.1 Candidatus Magasanikiibacteriota bacterium
AGAAAATATTATAGAAAATAAATATTTTATACCATATATTGATTATAAAAATCTGGGAGTAATAGGAAAAATTCGTGCAGGATTGAAAAGTATATATAATAAAGAAGCAAAAAAACAATTTGAACAGTTGGTAGATGATTTTAAACCAGATATTATTCATTTTCATAATATATATCATCAACTTTCTTTTTCATTATTTGATGTAGTGCGTAAAAAAAAGATCAAATCAGTCATGACACTTCATGATTATAAAATGATTTCTCCTAATTACACATTATTTCATCATGGACATATTGATAATAAATCTCTCGGGAAAAAATATTATCGTTGTGCGTTTTCCAATTGTATGGAGTCATGGGGAAGAAGTTTTTTCTCAACTATTGAAGCATATCTTCGTCATTTTAAAAAATGGAAAAATGTCATAGATGTATATATTGCCCCAAGTCAATTTATGAAAGATATGTGTGTAGAGGCAGGATTGTCAGAAAAAAAAATACATGTATTACAAAATCCAATTACCATAAAAAAAGAGAATATAAAACAAAAAGAAGGAAATTATGTAGCATACGTAGGGCGTCTTTCAAAAGAAAAAGGGGTAGATATATTATTGAAAGCAGCAAAAGAGACCCCAGATATCCCATATAAAATCATAGGTGATGGGCCAGAAAGAAAATCATTAGAGTCGTATGTAAAAAAATGTTATATAAAAAATGTGCATTTTTATGGGTGGCAAACAGGTTCCGCATTAGATACTTTTATAGCACAAGCGCGGATGATTGTTATTCCTTCTGTATGGTATGAACCGTTTGGGTTGGTGGTTTTAGAGGCGCAAATAAAAGGGAAAACAGTAATTGGTTCAGATATTGGAGGAATAAAAGAGCTGATTAATAAAGAATTGTTAGTAGAAGCAGGAAATAGTAAAGCCCTTGAAAAAAAGATTAGGATATGGTATAATAATCCGTCTGAAAAAAGACAAATAATGCAAAAACAGATATATAAAAAAATAAAAGAAAAATATAATATAGAGAAACACAGGCATGCATTGGTATCTGTATATGAAAAATTATGTATAAAAAAATAATATTATATTGTTTGGCAATAATGCTGTGTCTATTTGCTGGACCAGTACATGCATTTTCAGATGATCATCCCTTGATTGCAAATTATTATTTGGATGAATTGCAATCTTCACAATTGTTTATTGATAAAATGGCTTCATACGACTTGCTTATTTTAACGCCCGCACAAATAAAAGCACGTGCTTCTGTGGTGCATAAAATTAGATTAAAAAATCCTAATATTCTTATTTTTGCTTATGTCCCAAGTCAAAGTTATAATTCTAAGTATTGGAATAGTGATAATGTATTTAAATATCTTCAAGTAAAAGATGAATGGTGGATGCGTGATGAAAAAGGAAAACCTGTATACATATGGCCAACGTTAAAAGGAATAAACATGGATGAAGCATGGTCAAAATATTTAGTAGACTTTGTGAATAGTAATATTTTAACATCTCAGTATATTGATGGTATATTTTTTGATATGATTTCTCATAATATTTCTTGGGTAAATAATGGGGAAATCGATTTAGATAATGATGGGAAAACGGAAGGAAAAGTAAAAGCAGATAGTATGTGGTTAGATAGGACCACATATTTACTTGATTATGCAAAAAACAATTTAAAAACAGAGTATATTGTAATAAATGGAAGTTCTCATCAGGGATTACAACCATATGTGAATGGCCGTATGTTTGAAACATTTCCAACTCCATGGGAAGGAAACGGATCTTGGGAAACAGTCATGAATAATTTAGTGAATAATAGAAAGAAAAATGAGCAACCACAAATAACAATAATTAATACGAATACAGATAATACTGGAAATCGTACAGATTATGCAAAAATGCGTTTTGGATTGGGGAGTGCATTGCTAGAAGGAGTGTATTCATCCTTTGATCATGGAGACCAAGACCATGGTCAGACATGGTGGTATGATGAATATGATGTAGACCTAGGGGAAGCTATTTCTGATTCATCATCTAAAAAGAATTACAATACATATAAACCAGACATATGGACCAGAGATTTTGAAAACGGTATTGCAGTAGTAAATAGTACACAGAAAAGTGAGAGTGTTGAGCTTGGGGGAGAATATGAAGCTATTCGTGGCACACAAGATAAGACAGTAAATGATGGATCTATTGTTTCTGAGTTATTTCTCAATTATTATGATGGAAGGATTTTACTAAAAACATTTTCTACTTTAAATGACATGCTTTTCCCAAATGGAAGTTTTGTCCGGTTTTTTCGACCAGATGGGAGTAGGGTAAGAAATGGTTTTTTTACCTTTGATGAAAAATACCGTGGTGGAAATCATGTGGCATATATTGATTTTGATGGAAATGGAAGACGAGATATATTTATTGCTACAGATACCAGCTTTAGAACTTATCGTTATGATGGGTTACCATTGATGCAAAGAAAATATCCATTCCCAAATACTGATTTAAAAAAAATAGTGTATCATATAGCAGATGTAAATAAAGATGGACACACAGAAATATACACAGCACCAGCACAGGGAGAAAACAGTGATTTGCCTATTCGTATCTATACACATACAGGACGAAAGAAACATAGAGATTGGTATCCATTTGGCGAAACGTATACAGGTGGGTATTCATTTGCTGTGGCAGAAAATAAAAGTATTGTGCAGAATAATCGTCTTATTGTGGCAGGTGGGGTAGGGTATAATTCTCGAGTTCATGTATATACATATCGTCCATATACATTGGAATACTCTTGGGCCCCATATGAAGCAGGATATACCGGGGGAATAAATGTAGCAGCTGGAGATATAGATGGAGATGGATACGATGAAGTAATAATAGGAGCTGGAAAAGGGAAGAAACCAGAAATTACTGTCTTTGACATCACAGGAAAGCGTGTCTCAGGGCCGTTTATTGCATATCAGACGTTTATGAATAATGGCATAGATGTAAGAGCTGTAGACGTAGATTTTGATGGGAGAGATGATATCATAGGAGTGAGTGAAGGGATATAAAATAAAACAGAGAATAATAACAAAAAATAGCTTAAATAAGCTATTTTTTGTTATTATCCACTTGACATAGGAGGTGATTTATGCTAAGATCAACTGTTCTTGATACAAGGAACAATAACACCAAAAATTTAAATAAAAAACATAAAAGCAATAAAACAAGCATTTAATTTGTTTTTATGATTTTGTTATCTTACTCATAGAAGTAAGTGTATTTTTGTATGTTATCTATTTGTTAATAGATATATTATGCGTATAGCAATGATAGGACAAAAAGGAATGCCTGCTGTGCATGGTGGCGTGGAAAGACACGTTCACGATCTTTCTGTACGTCTAAAAAAAGAAGGCATGGATGTATCTGTGTATAGCCGTCTTTGGTATAGTGGTAAAAAAACAAAAACAGTAGATGGAGTGAAAACCATATTTACCCCCTCAATAAAAACAAAACATTTAGATGCTATTACGCATACATTTTTTTCAACCATACATGCAATGTTTTCTGGTGTGAACGTTATTCATTATCATGGAGTAGGACCTTCACTTCTTGCTTGGATTCCTCGTATCTTTTCTCCACGTGTGCGTGTGATATCTACATTTCATTCTATTGATAGAAAGCATAAAAAATGGAATTGGTTTGCTCGTATCATGCTTCATCTTGGAGAACGTGCTTCTTGTACATTTGCACATAAAACTATAGCAGTATCTCAAACAATTCAGCAGTATGCACGTGATGCATATGATTGTCATTCTATATTTATTCCAAATGCAGTAAATATGCCAGAAGTTGGAAAAGCAGATCATGATATATTAAATACACATAATATTGTTGCCGGAAATTATGTATTGGCAGTAAGTCGTTTTATACCACATAAGGCTATGCATAATTTAATTGCAGCATGGGATATATTAGAAAAAAAAGGAAATACTCATGGGAAACAATTGGTCATAGTAGGTGGTGGGCATTATACAGATGCGTATGTAGATAAGTTACACAGACTTGCAAAGGATTCTTCAAGTATTATATTTACAGGATTTCAGTCTGGGGATGCGCTTGCTACATTATTTAGCAATGCAAATCTTTTTGTAAATCCATCATTAAATGAAGGACTTCCTATTGTCGTATTAGAGGCCATGAGTTATGGATTACCACTGGTATTATCAGATATTCCAGAACACACTTATCTCATTTCAGATCCAGATGCTTTATTTCAAGCAGGATCAGAAATGCAATTAGCATTTAAATTGAATACTTATCTTCAATTATCTTCAGAAATATTAGAAGAAAAAGGAAAAAAATATAAAAAAATTATACAAGATCAATATACTTGGGATATGGTAATAGGTGATATTATAGATGTGTATAATAAGAAGTAAAAAAATATTAATATATAAAAAATAGTGGATTAATCCACTATTTTTTTTCTTTCATTTTCTTATACAATTCTACCGGTTTAATTACGGCATAATGGCAGGCATTTTCTGGAAGGTCGTCTATATGGAACCATTGCATGTCCGAGCATTTTTCTGGTTCCATGATTTTTGGTGTACCAGATATAATCTTTGCCAAATAATTAAAAGATACCCAATGTTGTTTTTCTTCTGGGAGAAGATGGTCTGCATAATTTATAAATTGTAGAAGTTCTATATCACAATCTATTTCTTCTTTTGCTTCTTTTAATAACGTCTCTTCTACCGTATCACCAAACTCAACAGAACCACCAATTTTACTCCACACCCCCACTTGGTTTTTTGAAGCTTTTCCACGTTTTAGTAATAGTATTTCTTCTTTATCATTTAGAATCAATGCTCCACAGCCTACACCAATACAATCTGTTCCAATAATCATATGTTTTTGTTAATAGATGACGTGTGTTTATAAGAAAGCCGTGAAAATGTTATGACAAGTAATCCTAATACAATAGCAAATATATACGGCGCTATAATATTATAAGTTATTAATATCCCTGCTATAAATAAAATAGGAATATCAAAAATATTTTTTAGGAAATTTACCAATGACATTGTGGTAGCTCTATTATATGATTTACTTTTTTTGTGAAAAAATTCAGCATAAAGCGGATTTCTTGCTACTGTAAGAAAAACATAGACTAAAAATATTGCATAGAGCATATACGGATTTGGCCAGATCACCCATACAATAACAAAACATATGAGCAAAAGTACGGTAAGAATATTTATTCCGTCTATAGCCATATTTAAATATTTTGGTGGAACATGTTTTGCTATGAAGTGTTTAAATATTGCTGCTGCTGTGTGCATTAGCGCAAACCCAATTCCTAATATAAGCAGAGGCAGCCCCGTGTCTGTAAAAAATACTTGATAATAATGAAATAAGGTTAAACTAGCAGTAAAAATGATAACTTTACTCATCATAGCTCTCATAATGATTGGACTTTTCCTAATAAGATTAAATGCATCAAACATAACCCCAGATTCAATTTCTTCCACATCCATCTTATGACGTGCTTCTATCAACGTCAATCCTATACCAAGAGCTATAAGTGTAGCCACTACATCAATCCCAATAAGAATCTGGAACTGTCCTTCTATTAGATTTTTTGCAATTACTACCCCAATGATGGAAGCAAATATTTTGAAAACATTATTTGCGGCTGCGTATGTTCCTAACTTCTGTAATGTCGTATCTGTCTGTTCTAATTCTTTTTCACTATCGTATAACAATGCTTCATCTGTACCAGAAATCATAGCAAAAGACATAGCATACCAAACCATTGCTATGGCAAACAAGAAAAATGAATCTGCAAAAAAGAAAAATACCCAGTACATTAAATTACTAACAATCCCAAGCATCATTGTTTTTTTTCTACCAAGATGATCTGCTAGATAACTAGATGGAACTTCTGTAATAAAACTAGTTATTGCCCAGATCATTGATAAATAAAAAATTTCATTTAATTCTAATCCACGATGTACATAAAAAAGAGACATTACAATATTGACCATCTTTACATTCATGAGCGCCTTTATCCAAAATAATTTCTTTCCATTTTTTTTTAGTTTTTCTTGTCTTATTTTATGCATAGTCTTATAATACCTTAACGTAGGCATATATGCAATATGAGAGAGGAGGAAATTTCTAATATTTTTCATCCACAGATTGTCACAGAGTAGATAGTAGGTTATAATGGAAGGATATTAGTTAATAATTATACATTATGCAAGATTTGCAACAAATTTTTAATCGTGTACAGGAAAATAAGAAAAAGTTAAAAGATCTAAAGGCTACATATAAAGATGCGCTGGATCTTCTTCCTGGATATAAAGAATTGGCAGAAGAGTTAAAAACCATGCGTGAAAAGAAAAAACAGTTGGAAACGCAAGTAAAAGAACAATTTTCTAATGAGTTTACACAGATAGAAGATATTACTATTGATCTTCAGAGTGATATGGAATTGTTAAGCGATATCGCTATGACGCAACTGATGAAAGGGCAATCAGTAGAGATTACAGATAAATATGACAATCAATACGACCCTATTATAAAAGTGTCTTTTAAGAAAACAAACTAATTATTTTTAATAAAAAAGTGTATGGCAGTTATTGTTTATTCTACAAATACATGTCCATTTTGTCATCAAGCAAAGGACTATCTTACCCAAAAAGGCGTAGAGTTTGAAGATGTAAATGTAGCAGAAGATCAAGCACGTGCAGAAGAAATGGTAAAAAAATCTGGTCAAATGGGAGTTCCAGTTCTTGATATTAATGGAGAGATCCTTGTGGGTTTCCAACCAGCATTGATTGATAAAGCGCTTGAGAAATAGAATTATTTTGAAATAATGATAAAAACAACGGAGTATATCCGTTGTTTTTTGTTGACATTTAGCTAATTTTAGGCTAAGATAAGCTTATATTATTGATATGTGTTTATGATGTCTAAAAAAGTAAAAGTTATATTTATTCTCTCTGTTGTTTCTCTATTATTGTTTGCAGGGGGATTGTTATGGTATGTGGGGCAAAAAGATGTACCTGTGCCTGTTTCTGAAGAATATTCTAACATATTTGAACCATTAATTTTAAAAAAGAGTCTAGAGGTTCATGAAGATGGGTTACATTATTATAGGGAGATATATCCTGATGTTGATATTCATACTATAGAGTATCTTAATGATATCAATAGTTATCCAGAAGCAATATTATTACGAGATGCGGATCATGTATATCATATAAGAAGAAGTTTTGATTATCCTAAACTTACTATATTAGATGATGTTGATCCACAATCGTTTATTTATTTGAGTAGTGGTTATTTTAAAGATAAGGATCATGTGTTTTTAAATAAGAAAATGATAAAAAAAGCTGATTCGGATACATTTGAATATATTCATAGTGAGTATTCAAAAGATAAAAGTGCAGTTTTTCTTGAAGGTGAAATTTTAGCAGATGCAGACCCTGCTACATTTAAACATATTGACGATGAATATTGGCAAGATAGTACTCATATATTTTATGAAGGTGAGTCATTGATTGATGTGAATACATCTACATTTGAACGTATATCAGAAAGGTATGCAAAAGATAATACCCATATATTTTTTAAATCAAAGATTGTAGATCAAGTAGATTATAGTTCGTTTGAATGGCTGAGCTATGATATTGCAAAAGATAAAAACCATGTATTTACGTATGGAAATATATTGCCTGCGGTGGATGTAGATACATATCGTTGTTCTGAACGTGGTTCGTGTGAAGATGACACATTTTATTTTGATTCGTATCATTGTTATATTAAAGCAGATAAAAAAGAAGATCTTTTAGATATAGGCGATGGATATTCTATTGGTAAATATGCCGTATACTATACGAGACCATTGTGGTTTGAGGAGGAGTCGCGTTTTTACTGTGTTCCCGATGCTAATCCTAAAACATTTAGACGATATGATGTAGGAGACAAATATTTTTATGCTGATGATACAGCTATATTTTCAGGGACTGCAAAAACAGAAAAAGCAGATCCACATACGTTTGAGTTTTTGAAGGGAGTGTATGCTAAAGATAAAAATCATGGATATCATCGATATTATTATGAGTGTCATGGTAATTGTGTACATATGCTTATTCCAGAGAGTGATGGTAAAACATTTGAAGTGTTAGATGAGAAAAATTTTCTTTCTAGAGATAAGGATCATGTTTATTTTTTATCCAAAAAGATTGAAGGTGCTGATCCAGACACCTTCCGAGTTTATGAGGATTCAGAAAATAGTAGATACTTTTTCGATAAAGAACATATGTATGTAATGCTTGGTTCTTTTGATAGTGTGTTAAGTCATAATGAAGTTGTAGTTTTAGAGGGTATAGATCCAGAGTCTTTTGATATTATCTATGGATTATATATCAAAGATGCTTCGGGTATTTATAAGATGAACAATTTGTATTATGATATACATTTGTTTAGTTTAAACAAAGTAGATACTAAAGAAGAAAGAAAAGAATTTAATGAGAAGTTTTTGGAAAGGACTGAAGGAATAAGTAAGGATGGAGTATATACGAATAAATACTTAGGAATATCATTTTCTTATCCTGAAGAATGGGGAAATATAGAAGAAACTTATGAATGGGTAGGAGATCAAGCACTCTTTAGTCATTTTGCTTTAAGCAAAAAGGATTGCTCTGGAGGAATATTTTTGGGATTGGGGAATGATAATCCGCCCCCTGGTCGAGGAGGGTATTGGGCAGATAGATCACGGTCTATACAGAATCAAGAATATATTGATGATTTTTGTAAAAGCCAAGGGGATAGAGAATTATTAAGTTGTTCAGTAAAAATAAATCCACAGGGAATTAGATATGTGAAATTTGTAGCAAAAGACATATATGCCCCTAGTGGTAGTGAACCTATTACATTTGTGAGGACATTTTAT
>JABIGQ010000021.1 GCA_018650085.1 Candidatus Magasanikiibacteriota bacterium
AAAAATGGCAAACCGTGCTGTACAGGAATTGGAAGAGAGCGGAGTGATGTTGCTAGAAAATATACGTTTTGATAAACAAGAAAAAAATAATACAGGAGATTTAGCAAAAGAACTGGCACAGTTGGCAGATATTTTTGTATTAGATGGATTTGCTGTAGCGCATAGAACAGATGCTTCTATAGTAGGAGTTGCAGAGCATCTTCCATCATACGCTGGATTATTATTAGAAAAAGAAATAAAAGGATTAGATAAAGTACTAGACAATCCTAAAAAACCATTTGTTGTTGCTCTGGGGGGAATAAAAATAAAAACGAAAATTCCTGTCATAAAACAATTATTACCAACAGCAGATCATATTCTCATTGGTGGGGGATTATTTAATACGTATCTAAAAGCAGCAGGGTATTTTATTGGTAGCTCTGTGATAGATAAAGACATGGAGAAGTTGGCATTGTATTATTGCAAAAGAAAAAAAGTAATCACTCCAGTAGATGTAGTGGTAGGGAATTTTAAAGGAACAAAAATGCGAGTGGTAGATATAGGAAAAAAGCCACATGTTATTTGTAAGAGAGGAGAAGCAATTTTAGATATTGGCCCAAAAACAATTCAGTTATTTGCAGGGTATCTAAAAGAAGCAAAAACATTGGCATGGAATGGAGCTATGGGGTACTTTGAACAAGCCCCTTATGATATAGGAACAAAATCAATTGCTCGGGTAATTGCAAGTAGATCAAAAGGACGAGCTTATGGGATTATTGGAGGAGGAGAAACTATTCAAGCTATGGATCTGGTAGGGATGAAAGATGATATTGATTTGGTATCCACTGGTGGTGGCGCTATGCTTCAGTATTTGGGTGGAAAATCATTAGATGCTATTGAAGCATTGGGAGGGAAGTAATAAAAAATCATACATTTATTAATATAATCACACACATATGCCTGTCAAAAAAACAGTAAACACACCCAGAAGAACAAAAGAATCTAGCCCAACTCAAGGGACAATGCAGCAAAAATCTTGTTGTTCTTCTCCTCATAAAAAGAATTGTTTTACAAAAAAAATATTAGCAACACTCGTTGGAGTGCTTCTTGCGTATCTTATCTTTTTTGTGGGGACACTCATCCAAAATAATCTTGTGAAATTTCATTATATTGGGCAAGCAGATAAAGCAGAGAGATTTATCACAGTAGAAGCAGAAGGAAGCGTTTCTGTCCGGCCAGATATTGCAATGACAACTATGGGAATGTCTGCAGAAAAAAAGACAGTAGAAGAAGCCCAAAAAGAAAATACAGAAGTAATGAATAAATTAATTAGTAGATTAAAAACATTGGGTATCGAAGAAAAAGATATTCAAACAGATCAATATAATGTATACCCACGTTACGATTATATTGATGACGGAAGAGAACTGCGTGGGTATGAAGTTTCTCAGCAAGTAAATATAAAAATTCGTGATTTAGATAAAACAAGTGCAGTTCTTGCTCTGGCTGGAGAAGTAGGCGCTACCAATGTCAGTGGATTGTCATTTACTATAGATGACACAGAAGCATATGTAGAACAAGCACGTGAAGATGCATTGGAAAAAGTAAAAACAAAAGTAGAATCATTGGAATCATTACTAGGTGTTCGTCGTGTGGGTATTATGAATTATGATGAATACGAAGTGTCCCAAAATGTTTATGCAAATAGATATAAAGATATGGCAATGGGAATTGGAACTGCTGAAATGGCACCAGCAATAGAAGCTGGAGAAAATGAAGTAAAATTAAATGTACGTGTAACCTTTGAGATTAGATAAGAAATAATATTATGAAAACATACATTCGCGCAATTCAAGCACGAGAAATTCTGGACTCTCGTGGAAATCCTACATTGGAAACTATGGTAACTCTTACAGATGGATCTGTAGGTGTGGCAGCTGTCCCTAGTGGCGCTTCCACAGGGGCGCATGAAGCTGTAGAATTGCGCGATGGGAGTAAAAGATATGGTGGAAAAGGAGTGCTAAAAGCAGTAAAGAATGTAAACACAAAAATTGAAAAAGCATTGCTTGGGATGGACGCAAAAAAACAAAAAATCATTGATCAGGCATTGATTGATTTAGATGGAACAAAAAATAAATCAGTACTGGGAGCCAATGCAATACTTTCTGTATCTTTAGCCAATGCAAGAGCTGCGGCAGTGAGCAAAGGAGTGCCACTGTATCGCTATATTAGATCAGTGTATCGCCTAAAAGAAAAAACATGGCGTATGCCAGTTCCTACCATGAATGTCATAAATGGAGGACGACATGCAGATAATAATCTGACTATTCAGGAGTTCATGATTGTGCCAAAGCATAGATTGTTTTCAGAAAGAGTGCGTATGGGATCACAAGTATTTCATTCACTTGCGCAATTACTCCAGCAAAAAGGATTATCTACTGCAGTAGGTGATGAAGGTGGATTTGCACCAGATGTCGTAAATAATGAGCATGCATTAAAATTACTCATGACTGCTATCAAAAAAGCAGGATTTATTCCAGGGAAACATATATTTCTGGCTATGGATATAGCAGCCTCTGAATTTTATCGTGAAGGAAAATATTATCTTGCAGGAAGTAGTCAAGCTTCTACTTCTGATAAAATGATCCGAGTATTACAAGGGTGGGTAAAAAAATATCCATTGGTGTCTATAGAAGATGTATTGGCAGAAGATGATTGGGCAGGCTGGAAAGTAGCTACAGAAAAGTTAGGGAAGAGTCTTGCTGTTGTAGGAGATGATTTATTTGTGACAAATGTAGAGCGATTACAGCGTGGTATAGATATGGGAGTGGGAAATGCTATTTTAATAAAATTAAATCAAATTGGAACGCTTACGGAAACAATAGACGCTATTTATTTAGCAAAAAAACATAAATATAAGGTATCTATTTCTCATAGATCAGGAGAAACAGCAGATACCTTTATTGCGGATTTAGCTGTAGCAGTAAATGCAGATTTTATAAAGTCTGGATCATTATCTCGTAGTGAGCGGGTAGAAAAATATAATAGATTAATGAAGATTGAAGCAGAACTGAAATAGAAAGATATATGGATAAAAAATTATTATCTCCAACATATTTAAAAGAATTATGTGCACAGTATCGTCTTACTCCATCTAAGCAGTATGGTCAAAATTATTTGATTCAAAGTAGTCCTATTGAAAAAATGGTTGCGGCAGCGGAAATTGATGCAGATGACATGATTGTAGAGATTGGGCCTGGATTTGGTGTTTTAACATTTGCATTATTAGATAGCGCACAGCATGTGCTTGCTTTTGAAATAGAAAAAAAATTACAAGCATATTGGGATGAGCATGAAAAAAATCATAAGAATTTAAAAGTTATCTGGGGAAATGCCCTTACCACATTACCTAAATATATAGAAAAAGATGCCTCATATAAATTGGTGGCAAATTTACCATATCAAATTACATCACATGTTCTTCGTACAATGTTGGAATTAGATAATAAACCAAAGTGTATAGTTATCATGGTCCAAAAAGAAGTCGCAGAGCGCATGTGCGCAAAGAAAGGGGATATGAGTGTGCTCTCAGTATCTGTACAGTATTATAGTACTCCACGTATTGTCACAAAGGTAAAAGCAGGTTCATTTTGGCCAGCCCCAAAGGTAGACTCAGCAGTCATTTCACTTACAGATATTAAAAAAAATACTCCAGAAGACGAACAGTTTTTTCAGATAGTTCGTGCAGGATTTTCTAGTAAAAGAAAACAACTGGTGCGTAATCTAGTGAACACATTACATATCCCAGAAGAAAAAGTACGTGAAGTACTTATGACAGTCATGAATAATGATCGTGTTCGTGCACAAGAATTATCAGTAGAAGATTGGAAGAAAGTTGTGTGCATGTTACATGATTGATTATTTGTAAAAAAAATGCTATAGTGGTGGGCATATAAACATAACAAACATGTACATATGGACGTAAAAAAACATCCTGAGAGAAGAGTCTTGCATATCATAAGTATTCCTTTTATTTATGCAGCGGCAATTCCTGTAGTAATATTAGATATATTTACAGAGATTTATCATAGAGTATGTTTTCCACTCTATAATATCTCATATATAAAACGAAGTAAGTATATAAAAATTGATAGACCTAAATTGTCATATCTGAATCCATTTGATAAAGTGAATTGTATGTACTGTGGATATGTCAATGGATTTGCTGCATATTTTGTGGCCATCTGTGGTGCCACAGAAAAATATTGGTGTGGAATTAAGCATGAAGGATATAAAGACTTGCATATGCCAGAGCATCATAAAGAATTTCTGGAATATGGAGATAAGAAAGAATATAAAAACATGTCTAAATAGACATGTTTTTTTATAGCATAAAATTGTCTCAATGGGTAACACTATAAATCTTTGTTTATTATTTCATTATCTGGTATAATAAAAGTATTCACGTTGCTTTTTTATTATGCGACAGTATACATCACAATCTTTGACAAAAGAGCAAAAGACAGGTTTTGTCTTATTGCTTACTTTTTGTTTACTCGCCATTGGCCTAGGGTTTCTCCAAATGAGAAATACACTCTATGGTCCATTTGTTATTCGTTCAGCTTCTATTGATGGAGATAATTCATTGTATGTAGATGAAACAGTTCGTCTTCAGTCCATTGATACGGATCAAGATGGCCTAAATAATTATGAAGAATTATATTTTTATGAAACAAGCCCGTATCTACCAGATACAGATTCAGATGGTATAGAAGATAGAGAGGAAATAAACAGCGGGACAGATCCATTATGCCCAGAGGGACAATTATGCGCTGTAGAGGAAAGTACTGTATCAGAAGAATCGGCTTTGGAATTCAATGGTACAGAAGTAATGGATGCTTCTCCTGTAGAATTGTTATTACCTCCAGAAGAATTAGCAGCAGATACAAATATATCTACACTTACAACAGATCCTGATGAGATCCGAGCATTGTTATTGCAAACAGGAAGTATAAAAAAAGAAGATTTGGATCAAATACCAGATGATCAATTAATGGTAATGGTTCAAGAAATTTTAGAACCTGTACAACAGCAAGAATAATGTAATCTACTTTCTATATGTTTTCCTATAAAAATACACGTGTCTTTTCTGTTATAGCTCTTAGTCTATTTGTGTGTTTTGAAATTATTGTTTCTTTGGGAGTCCCACAGACTGTTTCTGCAATACCACCACCACCGTCTACTATTCCAAGTGATGTAGCGATTGCTGCCGGACATTTAGAACAAAGGACAGCTATTGAGATTAAAAAAAAAGCAGAAATATCATTTGGTGATTCTATGTTAGCAGCTGGGTTAGGATCGCTTATTCATGCTACTTCATATTTTACTAGAAAATTAGCTTATGATACTGCAGTATTAGTAGCACATGGTGGGAAAGGACAGGGGGCACTTGCATTTAAAAAAGGATTTGGATCATATTTAGAAGATACTGCATTAGATTCTGTTGCAGATGGATTGGGGGAATTAGGTGCACCATTTGGTTTAAATCTTTGTTCGGTTCCAGATGCGCAGTTTAATATTTTTCTTCAAATTGGTATCCCACAGCTTTATCCTAGTGGTAAAGGTGGTCCACAGCCAAATTGTACTTGGCAAGATTTAAAAGAAGGCGGGATTTTTGATCCAGGTGCTTGGACAGAAAGATACGGAACTACAGAAGGATTAGATAGAACATTTAGTTCTACTGTTTCTGTATCTAATTCTAGTTTAGGGGTAGCCTATGGTGCTATGGCACGAGTAGATCAGATTAGAGCAGAAAAAAAAGATGCCGCAAAGGCAGAACGACTAGAAGGGCTAGGATTTAAACCATTGACATCTCTTATATCCGGAAATGTAAAAACTCCTGCACAAGTTATAAAGACAGAAACAGATGCACTTACTGCAAAGCATAAAGGAGAAGTATCTACCCAACAAGTGGCAGGAATTTATGGTAGTGCTTCTGCACAAATTTTACCCACTGCACTATCTGTATTTTTAAATACGCTTACGTCACAATTGTTAGATAAACTTCTTACAGAAGGATTGTTTCCAGATGGTGGAGGCGGTGGGGATAGTTCTGGATCATTTGGAGATTTTTATGCAGGAACATTTGAAAGTAGAAAAAGAGTAGAACGAGCATTTACATTTCTTTTTACTTCTATTCCAAAGATAGATACCCAAAGAACTATTGACATTATTACAGAATTAGCAGCTTGTCCTCCAGATAATCCAGGAGTAAATAATTGTGTCATTAACAATGACTTACAAAAAATTCTTGTGCAAGCAAATGTAGGAAAGCCAATGACTATCCAAGAAGCATTAGATGTAGGGGATTTAAATGAGTCGATGCTACTTATTTCACCAGGAACTTCTGAACATGGAAATAGAGAAGCATGTCAAAATGATTATCTTTGTTATTCAAATCTACAGAAGTTACGTAAATTTCGTATTTTCCCACTAGGGTTGGAAGTGGCAGCACTTCGTTCTGATCCAGATGCACCGTGGA
>JABIGQ010000022.1 GCA_018650085.1 Candidatus Magasanikiibacteriota bacterium
CCAAAGATAAAATGGTGGATTGATGAGGAAACGAAAGAATATTGGCATGAAAGCGTTGGAATATTTTTATTTAATAAAAATAATGAAGTATTACTTTTCAAGCGAATTAAATATCCATTTGTGTTTACTATCCCAGCAGGGCATTTGGATGTTGGTGAAATAGCTGAGGTTGCAGTAAAAAGAGAAATATTTGAAGAAACAGGATTAATAGTTGAACATGTGAAATTATTTTTAGAAGAAGAGTTAATTGGAGATAAGTGTAGACGTGGTGCAGATAATCATAAATGGCATCTGTATGTGGCAAAAATTGATGAAATTGGTGAGATTACATTGGGTGATGAAGGAATGACACCCGTTTGGCTGTCTTTAGAGGATGCTTTGAAAAAAGAATTAACACTTCCTACTAAATATTTTATTGATAAATATGGGAGTGAGTTGATTATATAGATATTTAATAGGATGTATTAGGAATTTATGCGCAGTATTAAATATGGTATAATACTAAAGATATAGAAATAATACCTATTATGATAAAAAAAGTCTGTTCAATTTTCCTAGAAGAAAAGATTAAATTTCTTCGGTATCTCGTGGTAGGTTTTTCAGGATTATTTCTTGATATTGGAACATTATATATATTTTCTCGCACATTTGGGATAAATCCTACAGTAGCCGTATGTATAAATCAGGTCATACTTATTGGGTATAACTTTACATTAAATAAATATTGGACATTTGGTGGTGGGGGAATGCCTCATAAGCAATTTGTCAGATATTTAGTATTAGTAACGTTTAATTATATATTCTCCGGTATTGTGATGTATGGGTTTAATGAAATAGGAGGATATGATGAAATACTTGTAAGAATAGGGGCTATTGCTATTATGACACTTTGGAACTTTATTTTATATAAAAATTGGGTATATAAATCGTAGCTTGTGTACAACCCCTCTTGCATACATGAAATGTATCTGCTATTATCTTAATATAGCAAGAAAAAAACGCTTAATCTAGAGAAAAAAAATTTATTCACAGCTGGTAGTATCTATTCCCTTGACAAATATTTGTTTGTCTAGTACAATACTGCCCAGTTACGTTAACTATTTGAAATGGTTGCAAAACAAGATGTAGTCGTTGTAGAAGGAAGCATAGACGAAGTACTCCCCGGAGGAAAGTTCCGTGTTACTCTAGAAAACGACCATAAAATTATAGCTCACTTGGCAGGAAAAATGCGGATGTATAAAATTCGTATCAGCGTTGGAGATAAAGTCCGCGTTGAGATGACTCCGTATGACTTGACCAAAGGGCGCATTACATATAGAATGTAGTAATATCAATCGGTGCGGTGGAGTTTTTCCCTAGTTGGAGAAACTATGATATCGCGGCAGTGATTGGTATTTTTTAGTTCCTGTTTATAAAGTATGAAGGTAAGATCATCAGTAAAACCAATTTGTGATAAATGTAAGGTGATTCGTAGACATGGCCGTGTAATGGTTATTTGTGAAAATCCTAGACATAAACAAACACAGTCCTCTACAGGACAACGTAGACATGCAGCATAATTATTGATATTTATTTTTACAGATATGCGTGTATCAGGTGTAACAATTCCAAAAGACAAACGTATTGTCATCTCACTTACTTATGTGTATGGTTTAGGCCCTACATCAGTTAAGAATATTTTGTCACAAGTAAACATTGACGAAAGTATTCGTGTAAAAGATCTTACACAAGAGCAAGAAGATGCAATTCGTGCTGTGATCGAAAAAGATCACACAACAGAAGGTGATCTTAGAAGACAAGTTGCCTCAAACATAAAACGATTGAAAGATATTAAATCTCATCGTGGTGGTCGTCATATAAAGAAATTACCAGTGCGTGGTCAAAGAACAAAGACAAATTCTAGAACCATGCGTGGGAATAAGAGAAATATGGCAACAAGTGGGAAGAAACCTACAGCACAAAAAACATAAGAACGTGTATTTATTTTCAAACTAGTGTCATATCCTATGGCGAAAAAAGCGATAAAAACAACGAAAAGAAAAAAGAAAGTTATAAAGCACCTTGGAACAGGGCGTGCCTATATCCAAGCAACATTCAATAATACATTGGTTTCTTTAACTGATCAAAATGGAAATGTTGTTTCATGGGCGAGTTCTGGTATGATGGGCTTTAAAGGACCAAAAAAAGCAACACCATATGCAGCGAGTCAAGTAGTGAAAAAAGCAGTAGATGCTGCAAAAGAGCTAGGACTAAAGGAAGTCAATGTTTTTGTAAAAGGCATTGGTGGCGGAAGAGAATCTGCAATTCGCGCATTAAATGGAAATGGATTAAATGTTTTGGCGGTAAAAGATGTTACCCCAATTCCACATAACGGATGTCGTCCAAGAAAACGACGACGTGTTTAATGAGCATGAATAGATAGATAAATAAATTCTATGGGAAGAAATATTGGACCAAAAAATAAAATTGCACGACGCTTTGGGGTAAACCTAGGGTTGAAAACCAATGCAGCGAAAGTTGCACGTAGATTAAGCCAGACTCCTGGTGTGCATGGACCAAATAAAAGATTTGGTAGTAAATCTACATATGGAAAGCAATTAAATGAAAAACAAAAAGCGAAGTTTTTGTATGGAATTCGTGATCGTCAGTTTCGTGGGTATGTCACAAAGGCAGCAGCCATGAAGGGGGACTCAGGAGTAAATCTTAAACAATTACTAGAAAGACGTTTTGATAACGTAATCTATCGTTTAGGATTTGCAGTGACTCGTGCTCAAGCACGTCAATTTGTTTCACATTGCATGTTTCATGTAAATGGAAAAAAGATGAATATCCCATCATACCTCGTAAAAACAGGTGATGTGATTACTCTTCGTGATAATAAAGCAAAGAAAGTTATCTTTCTAGAAATTACAGAGCAGTTAGAAAAGGCAGAACTTCCTTCATGGCTTGCTATTGATGCAATAAAGAAAGAAGGAAAAATACTAAACATGCCTCAAGAAATTGATTTTGATAAAATTTTTGATGTGAAATTGATTATTGAGTATTACTCAACAAGATAATCATTTTTTTAACTTTTTTATTCTATGGAACAAATCTTTTTGCCAACATCTATTACTGTAGAAGAAAGTAAGGATCCAAATGTAGGAACTCTGGTTATTACTCCTTGTCAAAAAGGGTATGGAACCACTCTTGGAAATGCACTACGTCGTGTATTACTTACATCACTTCCGGGTGCTGCTGTAGAATCAGTAAAGATAGAAGGTGTACAGCACGAATTTTCTGGTATGGATGGTGTGAAGGAAGATATGATAGAAGTTATTTTAAATCTAAAGCAGTTAGCAGTAAAATCTCATGTAGATGCACCGGTCGTATTGACATTGAGTAAAAAAGGCAAAGGGCCAATTACTGCAGCTGATTTTGATAAAAATGCAGATATTGATGTTGCAAATAAGGATCTTGTCCTTATGAATGTAACAGATGATATCACTGTAGATATGGAAGTAGTTATTGGGCATGGACGTGGATATGTCCCAGTATCTGAAAAAGAAAAGAAGAATCTAGATCTCGGTACAATCTTGATCGATTCATTATATACACCAATTCGTGATGTAGGCTACACAGTAGAAAATACACGTGTGGGTGATATCACTGATTATGAAGAATTGAAAGTATCTATTGAAACAGATGGAACACTTTCACCAAAAGAAGCAGTGGGACAAGCAACAAAGATCTTGATGGATCACTTCAGTTTAATTGTAGATGCTGCCCAAGCCTAGTAATTAAGATAAATATGCGACATAATAAGAAGAAAGCAACATTAGGACGTGAAGCTGCCCCAAGAAAGGCATTGTTTCGTAATCTAGCAGAAAGTTTAGTGTTACATGGAGCTATAAACACTACTCGCGCAAAAGCAAAAGCATTGCGTGGTGTTGTAGAACCATTGGTCACAAAAGCAAAACGCGGAACACTAGCAGACAGACGAGCCATTGCAGAAGTATTATATACAAAAAATGCAGGTGGTAAAATGATGGAGCTAGGAAAAAAGTATATCAATCGCCCTGGCGGATATACTCGTATTATATCAATTGGCGCTCGTCAACAAGACGGTGCAGATATGGTTCGTATTGAATTTGTATCATAATTATATGGCAGAAATTAAAAGAGATACACAAGTAATTGATGCAACAGGAAAGGCTGTTGGTCGTATTGCAACACAAATTGCAATGATGCTTCGTGGAAAAAACAAACCAACATTTGAACCACATATTGATGCAGGTGATTGTGTTGTTGTAGAAAATATTGGGGCAGTTGTTTTTACTGGAAAAAAATTAGTTCAAAAAGATTATTATCATCATACACAATACCCAGGTGGAATTCGTCGTACCCCGATGAAAAAAATATTTGACCATGACCCTGCAGAGGTATTACGTCGTGCTGTTTATGGGATGCTCCCAAAAAACAAATTACGTGATGGAATGATGAAACGATTAACTATCAAAGTATAATTGATATGGCAGATAAAAACACAACAATGGAACGCGCTGTAGGACGTAGAAAAACTGCGGTTGCTCGTGTTCGTATAACTTCTGGAAAAGGAGAAATTGTTATCAATGGAAAACCATTAAATGACTATTTCCCAATTACTTTCTGGCAAGAAAAAGTATTAGCGCCATTGGTGACTGTAGGAAAAGAAAAAAACATGGATATTAGTGTTCGTGTGCTAGGCGGTGGAGTAAATTCACAAGCAGAAGCAGTACGACATGGAGTAGCTCGTGTGTTGATAAAATGGAATGAAGAATTTCGTCCAGCACTAAAGGCAGAAGGATTTCTTACACGTGATTCACGATCTAGAGAAAGAAAAAAATACGGAAAACACAGAGCTCGTCGTGGGCATCAGTGGAGAAAACGTTAAGGACAACATATATTATACAAAAAACTCGCTTATATGCGAGTTTTTTATTTGCCGAATGGGCTAATTTTTGGTAAAATAGGATAAGATATAGATAATATAAATATTTTTAATATAACATCTGCATATGTATAAATTTTTTAGTACAGGGGCTCGTTTTTTTGTATATGCATGTGTTGTCTCTTTGGGGTTGTTTATGACGATTCAAGTTATGGCAATAGGTGCAAATCCTTGGGATAGACCAATTGAACCTGGCACACAACAAGATTCTGAAAATCAAGTAGTAGAAGAAGGACAAGTAGATTCAGGGGTAGCAGTAGAAGCTGGTATTTCTTCAGATTTATTTTTTAATGAGTTAAGTTCATTTGTTTTTGATGAACTTATAAGTTTGGATATTTATTCTGCTGTAACTGTATTACCCGGTGACTCTTTAACAGTTTCTTTTTCTTGGTTAAATGAAGAGGAAGAAGTGTTATATTCTAAAGATGTCTTGGCATATCAACAATCAGAACATATTTGGAATGTATCTGCACGTGTAGATAGTCGTCCACATCTGGCAAGTAAATATAAGATTGTTATAGATTCTGAAAATAAAATTCCAGAAGAAAATATTGATAATAATACATCAGTGCATTATATAGATGATAGAAAACCGGATTTAATATTTGATGTTGAAAGTAGTGATATTGATGATGAAGAACAAAGAATTGTTATTAATAATTTTGGGCTTGATAATGATTTGGGTGATTTTAGTGTAACATTTTTTTGGATCACAGAAGAAGGGCTTTATGTTGGAGATTCTTTGGGTGTTTATGTGCTTGCATCGTACTTTTTAGATAATGAAAATTTGGTGGCTAATTTTACAAATCCACGTCCAGAAGATGCTACAGGATATCAAGTACATATTGATGTAAACAATGAAGTAGAAGAATCAAATGAGAGTAATAACTTTATTATAGAAGATGAGATTGATACTGGATTTTTTGAAATGTTAATGAGTGTTATAAGACCTAGAGTCGTTGTAGATGAAACTTCTCAAGAAGGAGAAAACCTATCTCGTGCTTTTATTTTGGAACATATATCTATTAATGAACAAATAGCAGAAGAAGATCATGCTCAAAAACCAGATCTATATGTAGAAGATTTAAAACTAATAGGAGAAGATCCACAAAATAGAAAAATACAATTATTTTTCAAAGATTTAAATACAATAACAGATTTAACATATTTAGATAATAATTATCCATATCCAAATGGATTACGTGTAGATGATGTCTCTGAGCTAGAGAGAGGTCTTAGATATGGATATGATTATACAGTAGACTATATCCTTTCAAATGGTGAGTTTAGATCTACCAATTGGGATACAAGTACTTATGGATCAACTGCACAGCCAACAACTTTTCGAGCAAATGTACGTAATGAAAGATGGAATAGTTGGGCAACAGAAGAAATGAGTCTTGCCAACATGGAAGATGTTATAGGATTTCGTGTAAAGGTTAAGCATGCACATGATAGAAATAATAGAAATAATGAAAGAAACTTTTTATTTGCTCCTGATTATAGTATCAATACGGTAGATATACAAGATTATTATCAACATCAAAGTACATCTAGATTTGCAAATCCTGACTATATGTATGATGTACCCCAAGGTCCTAATAATCAAGAACAATTAACAAGAACTAATGATATTGCACAATCATTTAGTCCATTTATATTTGTTACAGACAATAATCTATACGATCTTGATACAAGTCGTTTTGATAATATAAACGTAATGATCACGTCGTTTACAGCAGAGGGGCAAGAATTAGCCAATATAGAATGTAATAGGGATGGTATTGCCTATGACAACAATGGTACTCCAATGGTGTGTCAATTAGAACCAATTATCGAAGAAAATGCAGCAGAAATTGGATTTAAAGTAAAAGAAAAAATATTTGTTTCACCAAATGCACGATATATTAGTGTAAAATTAAATGAACGTTCTTCAAATAGTTTATTTTTTACAGAGACAAATTATGAGAATAATGTAATACAAGTACCTTTGATAGATCCTGCGGCAGCATTTATGGTTCATGTAGAGCAAGAGCCACAACCAACAATTATGTGTGAAGCTGGTCTAGTTCCGGGTGATACATTTTATTTTGCAGATAAAGCTGTAGAAGGAATAAAAAACATATTTACTTTTGGAGATGAAAATGAAGTAGAAAGATTATCAGAAGTAGCTTGTGAGAGACATGCAGAGTTAGAAGAACTTATGGAAGAAGGAGATAAAGAAAGAGTTGTAGAAAACATAGATGAACTTGCTGAAGTTTTGGAGGAAAGAAATGAAGCTTTGAAAGAATTAACAGAAAGTGAAAATGAAAATGTAGATGAATTATCTCATAGAGCTTTGATTGATGAAACTGTATATTACCTGTTTTTTGAAAGAGTCGCAGAAGAAGTAGAAGATGCAGATATAGAAGAAATTATAGTAGAAGTAGCTGCAGAAATGAGAGAGCTACATATATCAATTGGAGATCTTTTACAGGAAGGACAATTATCAAGAGAATTAATTTCTGTAGGGTTTGGAGAAGATGAAGCAACAAGAATAAAAGAAGTGATAGAAGAGGTACCTGTTGTTGTGGAAGAAAAAACAGGATTAAATGTATTTGGATGTGGACATGAAAGTTTAATGTGTTTCTATAATTCTGAAGTAGAAGCGTTACAGTCACATAGTTCGGGGAGATTAGATGATATGCAATTTATGCATTGTGGAGAGTGTACATATACAGAAGAAATCCCAGAGGAAGATGATGGTGTGGAAGAAACATATAACTGTAAAGAGTCATTGCTTTGTGTAAAAAATCAAGGACGTCAAGAATCTTATGCACCGGGAGAACAACCAGAAGGTTCTGAGTTTATGAGTTGTGGAGAGTGTGAGTATGAAGTGGATGAGAAAGAAGAGGAAATTATTAGATATAAGTGTACAAAACCTGTGAGTTGTTTTATGAACGGTAGTAATTTTGAATCTTATGCTCCAGAGAATGCACCAAAGGATGCAACATTGATGTATTGTGGAGAATGTAATGTTCCAAAAGTAGAAGAAAAGGATCCTGAAATTGTTGCTCCTTCTGCTCCAGATGCGGATGCACATTTTGTTATTTATCATAATAAAATTGAACCAAGAACATTGACATCGGGTCCTTCAATGGCTTTGAAAATATATAATTATACATCAAAAAGTCAAAAATTAGAAGGAGATATTCATAGTTCTTCAATTCCTCCATATTCTTCTATTCGAATTGGAGCTCCCGTTAGTCCAGGAAATTATTCATTTTATCTTGAATCAAATGGTGCTGTAGCGGGTACTATTGCTATTCCAGACCCGACTCCTGTAGCTCCTGTGGTAACAGCTCCTACAGTAGATTCAAATAACTGTGCATTGGAATCTCTTACTTGTTATAAAAATAATAATAAATTTGAGACTCATTATAACGATGATGTTCCTAATAGTGCTGTATTTGAACATTGTGGAGAATGTACGAGTAGTGAATTGAATCCTGTAGAATCTACTCCAGCTCCTGTAGTTTCTGCAATTCCAGGAGATGAATGTATAACTGATTTACTTTGTGTAAATAATGGAGGGCATGAAGAATCATATCCACCAGGTGAACAACCAGGAGGATCTGAGTTTTTAAGATGTGGTTCGTGTTTTGGATATTAATAGAATATAAAAGTAATATGAAAAAAGAGACTTGCATAAGTCTCTTTTTTCATATATGCTAGGTGTATATTGTCTTGGATAAATAAAAGAGTCTATATGAAATTCGTTACTCGATTTACAGAAAGTAGGCCAGATTTATTTGTATTTCTTCGTTCAGAGGAAGAGCATCTTCATGATACATTTATGGCAAAGACTGTCTTACGTTTTTTGCCAGATAGTGTTACGCCAAATCAATTAACGATGTTGCGTCTTTTATGTACGCCGATTGTCATGTGGATATTATTACAAGAGCAGTATGTTGTAGGAAGTATATTATTTTTATTAGTTGCTTTTACAGATGCTATGGATGGGTCTCTGGCGCGGACGAAACATCAGATTACGAAGTTTGGTATGTTATTTGATCCATTGGCAGATAAGTTACTTATAGGTAGCATGGTGCTTATTTTAGTATTTCAAAATTATCATTATTCTTTGGGGATTGCTATTTTAGGAATAGAGATTATTTTTATTATGTTAGCATTGGTGGCTGAATTAAAATTTCATACGGTAAGAGCTGCGAATATCTGGGGAAAGATTAAAATGATTTCTCAAGTATTTGCTGTTTTTTTAACGTTGCTTGCATTATTATTTCATATTCCGTATTTATTTACTGCTGCGGCTTGGATATTTGGTATTGCAATAGGGTTTGCTATTATTAGTTTATTTACCCATGGAATATAAAAAAATAGTAATTATATTTTGAACTTTTATTTTAGTAGTAGTTTACCTTGATTTTTTTGCTTTTTTTCGTTACCATAGATAGGTAATAGATAATAAACTTGTATATGTCTGATTGTGTTTTTTGTAGTATTATATCTGGAGATATCCCAAATTTTACTATATACGAAGATAACTCCTCTTTGGCTTTTTTAGATATCACTCCTCATACAAAAGGACATACGGTGGTTATTCCTAAGACACATGCTGTTTATCTTTGGGATTTGTCTGCAGAAGATATTAGTTCTCTATTTTTTGCTGTAGAAAAGACTATGAAACGATTGGATAGTATATTACATCCAGATGGATTTAGTGTGGGGTGGAATCATGGAGAAGCTGGGGGGCAAGCAGTCCCACATATTCATGTGCATATTATGCCACGTTGGGATGGAGATGGTGGTGGAAATATGCATAGTATTATAAGTAATTCTGGTGATATAGCAGTAGAAGAGGTGGCTAAGCTTTTTTCTTAAGTGTTATGCCAAAAAGATTAAAAAAAGTATCTGAAGAAGTTCTTCATGAAAATCCATGGTATATATATAAACATGATACTTATATTAAACCAAATGATGAAATTGGGGATTATTATTATAGTGAGTTACGGGGGTCTGCTATTATTATACCTTTGTTAGAAGATGGAAGCGTACTTATGACAGTACAGTATAGATATTTGTCAGATAAACAGAGTATAGAATTTCCAGCTGGGGGAATAAAGAAAACACAAGATCCATTGGGGGCTGCAAAGGCAGAATTATTTGAAGAGACTGGATGGGTGGCTACGAACTTTGTAAAAGTAGCGACTATGGAGCCATCGATTGGTTTTTCAAAAGATAAAACACATGTATTTATAGCAACATTGGCAGAAGAGCATGAACAGCATCTTGATGATACAGAAGAAATTGAATTATTATACAGGAAACCACATGAGATAGAAGAAATGATACGGCGTAATGATATCTGGGATGGTATGACATTGGCTGCATGGAGTTTAGCACGTCATCATATATTTAATAGAATATAAATATGAATTACGAAGATAATAATGAATATATTGTTCCAGTGGTTGATGCCATTATTTTAAATGAGAATAATGAGGTATTGCTGGTAAAACGGCATAAGAATCCATTTTCAGGTATGTGGGTGTTACCTGGTGGAAAAATAGATGTGGAAGATGAAAGTGCGCCTGCAGCTGCAAAAAGGGAAGTAAAAGAGGAAACTGGCTTGAATATTGAAATAACTCATTTATTTGATGTGTATTCGGATCCAAAAAGAGATGTACGTTTTCATTCTGTAAGTACGGTCTATATAGGTCATGTTATTGATGGGGAGATAAAAAGTCAACCAGGAGAAACAGATGATGTTCGTTTTTTTTCATTATCTCAATTACCAAAAATGGGATTTGGTCATAAACAAATAATTGAGCAAATGCAAAAACAACGAAAAAAAGGATTTGTGAAGGCGTATGATGATAGAGAATTGTCTGTGTATGCACGTGAATGGGAGAAGAATGGATATACTGGAAATGATGATTATCTAAGTATAGCTGTAGATACGATTGTGAGAAATAAAAAAGGGGATATATTATGGACATTTCGTGCAAAGAGATGGTGTACAAATACATGGATTTTACCTGGGGGACATATGAAACTAGGGGAGACAGTTGTAGAGACTATGAAGCGTGAGTCAATGGAAGAAGCAGAGGTAGAAGTAGAATTTGATAGGATATTAACTACAGCATATGGACCGTTTAGAAATCCAAAACATCCCACTTTAACTGTTGTATGTTTAGCAACACTAAAACAGGAATTACCTTTTGAAGAAAATATAGAAGTATCAGAACGTCATTGGGTTCCTGTAGATAATTTTCCAACTCCAATTGGATTTGATTGTGAGAAACTTATGAAGTATTATACAGAATTTTTAAAAGAAGGCTTAACACAAATAGTATGAAATTGCTTGTAACAGGCGGAGCCGGGTTTATTGGTTCTCATTTTATTCGTTATATGTTAGATACACATGCAGATGTGTTTATTGTAAATTTGGATGTTTTAACATATGCCGGGAATTTAGAAAATTTAAAAGATATTGAAAAAGATCCCAGATATACATTTGTAAAGGGAGATATTTGTGATAGAGATCTTGTTTTTGATCTTGTTCGTGATGTTGATATTGTGGTGCATTTTGCTGCAGAGACACATGTGGATCGGTCAATTATGGATTCTAGTGCATTTATTCGCACAAATGTACTTGGTACACAAGTGTTATTGGATGCGGTAAAAGAACATAATAAGAGATTTCATCATGTATCTACAGATGAAGTATTTGGGACATTACGTCCGGAAGACGCTCCTTTTAATGAAGAAAGCCCTTATGATCCTAGAAGTCCGTATTCTGCTGCAAAGGCAGCTTCTGACCATCTAGTGCGTGCATATTATCATACCTATGGTTTACCTATTACTATTTCAAATTGTTCAAATAATTATGGGCCGTACATGTTTCCAGAAAAAGTATTGCCATTATTCATTACTCGATTGATGGATGGAAAAAAAGTTCCTGTATATGGAGATGGATTGCAAGTACGAGATTGGATTCATGTGACAGATCATAATCGTGGTGTTGATATGATTTTAGAAAAAGGACGAATGGGAGAAACATATTGTCTGGGTGGAAAAGATGCAGAAATAACAAATATTGATTTAACAAAAAAATTGCTTACTATTTTGGGGAAGGATGAGTCATCTATTGAATTTGTAAAAGATAGACGTGGGCATGATAGACGCTATGCAGTGGACTATACGAAAGCAAAAGAAGAATTGGGATGGGAGCCACGTATTTCTCTGGATGAGGGATTAGAGGACATGGTAGAGTGGTATAAGGAACATTCAGAGTGGGTGGATAGATGCAAGAGTGGAGATTATCAGAAGTATTATGATGAACAGTATAGTAAACGGTAAAAAATATTATTAGTAGGGACAGGTCCCTCCAGAGGCGGGCACGGCGCGACCTGTCCTTACACAAACAAATTATTTATAATATATAAAAATTACTTATATGAACATATTGATTATAGGAAAAGGATATGTAGGAGTTCGTTGTGCCGAGGCTTGGAGTGAAGAAGCTGTGCTGGCAGACACTAGAATAAATAAAAAAGAAGATGTGTTGGCACTGTTAGATAAATATAAACCAGACGCTGTGCTAAATGCAGCTGGTGTGCGTGGAAGACCAAATGTAGATTGGTGTGAAGATCATCAGATGGAAACAATCTTGGGGAATACAAAATTGCCTATTACTATTGCAGAGGCATGTCAGGAACGTGGTGTGTATTTACTCCACATTGGGTCTGGCTGTATTTTTTATGGAGATTCTCCACACGAGGATAAACAGTGGCGTGAAAATGATATGGGAAATCCTGTAGAGGTTACATATTCTCGTACGAAATGGGCAGCAGATTTGGTATTGTCTACGCTCCCAAATGTGGGTATTGCACGTATTCGCATGCCTATTGATTATATTCCTTCTAAACAAAACATGATAGATAAGCTGGCAACGTATCCAAAGGTGATTGATGTAGAAAATTCTGTCACTATTGTAGATGATATGGTAGATGTGTTTCATCAGCTTATGGAGAAAAAGGCAGAAGGATTTTTTCATGTAACAAATCCGGGAACTTTGAAGCATAAAGAAATTGTAGCGTTTTATGAAGAGATGGTAGATCCAGATCATACAAATGAGTGGATTAGTAATGATGATCTAGTCAAACAAGGGCTTGCTACAAAAGGGCGATCAAATAATTTCTTATCTTCAAAGCGATTAAAAGAGTTTGGCATTGAAATGCGAGAGGTGCAAGAGGCTATGCGTGATACTATGGAGAAGTATGCAAAGTTGAAAAAAAAAGGAGTGGAGACTCAGGAAGGTGGACCTAGTTGTTAGTGGTTTTTTAGAGTGCCTTTTTTCTTGCAATTTTAGCAAAATATTGCTACTATATACTCTATATGGATCTCTCAATTATCACGGTTACGTGGAATAGTGAAGAACAAATTAGTACTCAGTTAAAGAGCGCTCGGCAAGGGGCGGTCAATCTTGATATTGAACAGCATGTGATAGATAATGGTTCAAAAGATAATACTGTAGATATAGTAAAAAAACAGTTTCCAGACGTACATCTTATCGTAAATAAGGTGGGTAAGGGGTTTGGTGGTGGAAATAGGCAGGGGGCAGAAGCTTCATCTCCAGATGTTCGTTATTACCTTTTTCTTAATCCAGATATGAAAGTAGAGAAGGGAAGTTTAGATACTTTTGTGGCATGGATGGATAAACACCCAGATGTGGGGATTGCTAGCCCTAAGCTTATTGATGAGCATGGAAAATTGAATATGGACGCAACTCCACGTAGATTCCCACGCGTGTGGGAGCAGGTGGCTGTGATTTTGAAAATACCGCATGTATTTCCAGCTGTATTACATAAGTACATGATGAAAGGTATTGATGCAGATATTGAGCAAGATGTAGATACTGTGCGTGGATCGTTTATGCTTATGCGAAAAGAAATGGTAGATAAGCTAGGTTGGTCATGGGATCCTAGGTATTTTATTTGGTATGAGGATGTAGACATTTGTCGTGAGGCAAAAAGACTTGGTTATCGTGTGGTGCATACGCCAATTATTTCTGCGACAGATTATATAGGGCAGAGTTTTAAAAAACGAGACACACTGTGGAAGCAAAAGCAATTTACAAAAAGCATGTTAACGTATTTTAAAAAGTGGGAGCCGTGGTATATGTGGATGTGGATAGCGTTATTTCGTCCAGTGGGTATTGCCATGGCGTGGGGGAGTGATATGTTTCATAAGAAATAAATGATTATTTAGTTATGATCAGTTCAAGATATATTTATTTAATTTCTCATAAACTCACGTAGCTAGTCGCTCGTTCGGCCTATGGCGGCAGCAGCTCAAAATTAAATAAATATATCTTGAACTTAGATTTGTCGGTGATTGAATGAGGTTTTATGCCATGATATTTATGTAAAAATTCACTATCCCTCAGGTATTTTTAATAAAATAGATACTATGATTGGTAGATAGTTTTACTTATATAGCAAATTATGAAAAAATTAACAATACATTTGGTGACGTGGAATGGGGCGAAATATGTTCCGTATCTTTTTGAGTCTTTGAGAAAGCAAACGTATCGTGATTGGAAGTTATATATTTGGGATAATGCTTCTGGGGATGGGATGCTTGATATTATGAAGGAGGAAGTAAAAAGTCTTCATGTTCCTTATGAGATTATTTCAAATAAAGAAAATATTGGGTTTGCTGGTGGGCATAATGCATTATATAAAAAAACAGATGGTGAGTATTTTTTGCCATTGAACCAAGACATGTATTTGACTCCTACTTGTTTAGAAGAAATGGTTGCGTATATGGATGCAAATAAAGAAGTTTCAGTTGTCTCACCGCGTCTTATGCGTTGGGATTTCCAAAATATTATAGAAGGAAATGAACGTGCTGCGTGTACAAATCAGATAGATGCTCTGGGGTTAAAAGTATTTAGAAACAGGCGCATGATAGAACAGCATACGCAGTATCTGTGGAATGACATAAAAAAACAATTTTCATCTAGGGATCTTGCGGTGTTTGGGGTATCTGGTGCTTTTCCATTATATAGGCGCACAGCGATTGATGATATTGCATTTGCGGATGGAACATTTTTTGATGAGAGTTATCATTCATATAAAGAAGATGTGGATCTCGCATATCGTTTACGTCTAGCAGGGCATAGTGCTATGGTTTTATTGAAGGTCGTAGCGTATCATGATAGAAGTGCTGCTGGTCCTAAGCATATGGGGGATACACGAGCATATAAAAATAAGAAAGAGCATTCATCTTGGGTAAAAAACAATAGTTATAAAAATCATTTAATGACGTTGTATAAAAATGAGTATTGGCAAAATATGGTATTAGATTTTCCATGGATAAAATGGTATGAGATGAAGAAGTTTTATTATTTTTTATTTTTTGATCGTGCTGTGTTAAAAGGGTTAAAAGAAATTTGGACATTACGAAAAGAGTTAAAAGAAAAAAGAAAATATATTATTTCTAAAAGGCGTCTTTCTTGGAAGGAGATGCGGGAAACATATAGTTTATAAAAAATAGTATGAAGGACATAAACATTGTAATTGTCAATTTTAAGATGAAGGATAAAATATCTGAATGTTTGGATACGCTTTTTTTAGAATTGGCAAATTCAACATTAAATATTCAAGTAACAGTGGTAGACAATAATTCAGAAGATGATAGTATTGCTTACTTAAAAGAAAGATTTAAGAAAGTAAAGTATATTGAACAGGAAAAAAATATAGGGTTTGGAAAATCACAAAATGCAGGTATGTTATCTTGTGATGCAACATATTACTTTGCATTAAATCCAGATACAGTATTTCATCCAAAAGAAAAAACAATAGAACGATTGTATCAGTTTATGGAAAGTCACCCAAAGGTGGGGATGATAGGTCCTAAGTTAGTGTACCCAGATGGTTCACTACAGTATTCATGTTGGAGTTATCCTTCTTTATTTCAACCATTTTTCCAAAGAACAAAGTTAGGGAAAACAAAATGGGGAGAAAAGAAAATTGCTCAGCATCATATGAAAGATTTTGATCATAATAGTACTATTCCAGTAGATGCAATTATGGGGTCAGCTATGTTTGCGAGAAAAACAGCAGTAGATGAAGTAGGAATGTTTGACAAGCGGTATTTTATGTATTATGAAGATATGGATTGGTCACTGTCTATGTGGGAAAAGGGATGGCCAGTGTACTATGTGCACGATATAGTACTTACTCATATTCATGGAAGGGATTCTGCAAAGGTTCCTGGAGTATTTCGTGCATTAATAAAAAATAAATTAGCCCGTATTCATTTAAAGAGTTGGTTTAAATTTCTTTTGAAATGGCGCGGAAAAAAGAAATATTATACACATAATTAAATATATATGAAACAATACCCTAAAATCGCAATCGTGTACTTGATGTTTTATCACAATGAGTCTTATATAGATAATGTGGTATCTGCGTTAAAGAGACTTACATATCCTAAAGATAAAGTTGAGTTTATTGTGGTGTCTAATCCACATCCAGAAGACGGATCGTTTGTTCACTATATAGAAGATGCTGTGATGCCGCTTTCTGGGAAAGAAATTCCTCATACTACTATTATTGCAAATAAAGAAAATATTGGATTTGGAAGGGGAAATAATGTTGGGGCTGATTGGGCAATTGAGCATGATTTTGATTATGTGTTTTATCATAATAATGATGGTTTTTTTGCTGCAAATGCATTGGAGCCATTACTTGAAGCATTGGAAAAAGATAAAACAATTGGCATGGCGCAGTCGCTTATGTTACTTCATCCAGAAACAGAATTAGTAAATAGTACAGGGAATGCTTTTCATTATCTGGGATTTGGGTATTCAAATGATTATCGCTTAAAGATTGCAGATATTGATTTACCAGCAGTAAAAGAAATTGATTATGCTAGTGGTGCAGCACTATTAGTGCGTACTGAATTAATAAAAAAACATGGTGGATGGGATCTTGATTTTTTTATGTATCATGAGGATTTGGAATGGGCAATGCGTCTTCGTACGTTGGGGTATAAAATAGTACTGGTTCGTGATTCAGTATTTTATCATCAGTATCAATTTTCTAGGAGTATCATGAAGTTTTTTTGGATGGAGAGAAATCGTTGGGCTGTTATGCTTATGTATTTGAAATGTCCTACATGGCTTTTACTTTTACCAATTTTAATTCCGCTTGAAATGGGATTGTGGTATTTTTCTTGGAAAAATGGATATTTGTCAAAGCGATTGGAAGTATATAAGTATTGGATGAAAAAAGAGAATAGAGCTATTTGGTTGAAAAAACGAAAAAAGATCCAAAAGGAACGTATTGTTAATGATAGATTTTTATTTGATCATTCGGTTACTGGGATTTATTTTCAAGATGAGTCTGTGACAAGTCCATTGGTGAAGTATATAGCAAATCCTGTGATGAAGGTGTATTACGCTATTATTGTACGTGGTTTACTTTGGTGGTAAAATTATATATATGAATATAAAAAAGGCAATTTTAACAGGAGGAGGACGGGCGACAAGATTGCATCCAATTACAACGACCGTTAATAAACATTTATTACCATTGGCAAATAAACCAATGATGTTTCATGCTATAGAAAAAGCAGTAGATGCTGGGATTAGTGAGATTTTTATTAATGTAAATCCTGGGGAAACTGAATTGCAAAAATATATAGGTGATGGGGGTCATTGGGGAATTGATATTACATATTTTGAACAAACTGGTGGTCCACAGGGAATCGCACATGTAGTAAATGAAGCAAAAGAATTTATAGGGGATGATCCATTTATGTTTTATTTGTCAGATAATATTTTACTTGGTGGTTTAAAAGATTTGGTAGATGAGTTTAATAGTAAAAAGCATGATTGTATGCTGGCATTGTCAGAAGTACCTGATCCAGAGCGATTTGGTGTGCCTATTTTTTGTGAGAAGGGAACGCTTATTGATGTACATGAAAAACCAGAAAATCCTCCAAATAATTTTGCTGTAACTGGTATTTATTTGTATGGACCAAAAGTATTTTTTGAAGCTTATAAAAATATTGAACCAAGCCATAGAGGGGAGTATGAAATTTCTAGTATTCATTCTCATTTTCTAAAGAATGGTTTATCTGTGGGGCATAAGGAGATTACAGGATGGTGGAAAGATACAGGGAAACCAAAGGACATGCTTCTTGCAAATAAATTATTACTTGAGCAATTGGAAGAAACTGCTTTTCCAAATCATGGAAGTATTCACAAGGACGCAAAAATTTTTGGAAAGGTGCGTATTGGTATTGGGTCGCAAGTGGGGGCTGGTGTTACTATAGAGGGGCCTGTGATTATTGCGGAAAATTGTATGTTAGAGGATTGTAATATTGGGCCTGCTGTGACTATTGGGAATGGTACGGAGGTGAAAAAAGCGCGTATAGATAATAGTATTATTTTAGAAAATACAACTATTGATACTTCTGTGCATATAACGGGGAGTATTATAGGGAAAAATGTGGTGATAAAGGAAAAGAAAGAGCAGGTTGGAAAGCAGATGTTGGTTGGTGATAAAACTATGATAGAGCTTTAGTATGATGTATGATAATTAGGTCAAACAAGATATACTTATTTCGTTGATTGTTCGTACAATATATCTATTTTTTCTCTGCATGATTGCTTCTTGAAACGATACTTTTTCGTGACTAAACATCTCCCTCCCATCTAGTGGGCGGGCTGGCCGTTCAAAAATAAATATATTGTACTCTCAAGTATTATTTAAAAAATAGTGTTTTATTACCATGGGGGGGATTAAAAAAATTATGAGATCAAAAAGCAAAACGTTTCTGGCGTTTTGTTTTGCTTTTTTATTTGGGGTTGGGGCGGGGTCTTTTATTTCTGTAGATATTTCTTTTGTTTTTCTTTATACGAGTGTATTTGTTTTTGCTAGTTTATTTATTTTAACTTGGCAGTCTCGTGTGTGGAGGTTTGTTGTGTTGTTATTGCTTTGTTTTTTGTTTGGTGTTGTTAGGTATCAGTTTTCATTTCCTATGGGGGATAATTATGTGGCTGGTCTTACTGGGAAGCATACTATAGTTGGTGTGGTAGATGCAGAGCCAGATATTCGGACGGATGGGGTAAGGTATATTGTAGAAGCACAAGGTGATTTGAAAGGACGTGTTTATCTGAAAAATAAGTTGTATCCTAGGTATGAATATGGTGATACATTGAGGTTGAAATGTTTTTTAAATATACCAGAGCCTATAGAAGATTTTCGTTATGATATGTATTTGGCGCGGTATGGTGTGTTTAGTGTTTGTGCAAATCCTTTTATAGAAAAAATAGAAGAGGGGAGCGGGAATGTTATTCTTCGTGGAATATTTCAAACGAAAAATATTGTTGCAAAAAAAATAAATATACTTTGGCATGAGCCTATGGCGAGTTTTATGGCTGGGTTATTATACGGATATCGTGGAGGGTTGGGGAGTTTAAATGAATTATTTTCCCGCACGGGTGTGACTCACATTATTGCAATTTCTGGATATAATATTACGATCATTGCTACTATATTGATTACTATATGTATTCATGCATATATTCCACGGAAAAAAGCTTTTTGGGTGGTGAGTATAGGAATTGTTCTGTTTGTTATTTTTGCAGGTGGTAGTGCTTCAGTGGTGCGTGCGGGGGTTATGGGAATGATTGTTTTGCTTGGAAAACGCTTGGGGCGTGGGTCGAGTATATTTCCTACTATGATACTTACGGCTGTACTTATGACACTTCACAATCCGTTTATATTATTGTGGGATGCTGGATTTCAACTCTCTTTTATTGCTACGCTTGGTTTAGTATATTTAACTCCTGTTATAGAAAAACCAGTGAGGAAGTTACCAGAAATTTTTGGGATAAAAGAGTCTTTGGTTTCTACGCTTGCTGCTATTATTGCTACTCTTCCATTAATTCTTTTTCAGTTTGGCAGATTATCTCTGGTAGCTCCTATAGTGAATATGTTGATTTTATGGATTATTCCTTGGATTATGATTATTGGATTTTTTTCTGTGATGATGAGTTTTCTTTTTATGCCATTGGCGCATGTGCTTGCGTGGATCGCGCTTATTGGGATGAAGTTTATTGTTTTCGTGGTTTCTTTTTTTGCCAGCCTTCCATTTGCTGCTGTGGATGTGCGTGTTCCTTGGTGGGGAATGGTTGTGGGGTATTTAGTGATTTGGTGGTGGGTTTATAAGTCTAGTAATATTA
>JABIGQ010000023.1 GCA_018650085.1 Candidatus Magasanikiibacteriota bacterium
CTGATAGCTTCCAAGCGTCCATAGCGACGAAGCTGTTTGGCACCTCGATGTCGGCTCATCGCATCCTGGGGGTGAAGAAGCTCCCAAGGGTTAGGCTGTTCGCCTATTAAAGCGGTACGCGAGCTGGGTTCAGAACGTCGTGAGACAGTTCGGTCTCCTATCTACTGTAGGCGTTGAATATTGAGGAAACTCTTCCCTAGTACGAGAGGACCGGGAAGGACGAACCTCTGGTCTACCAGTTGTTCCTACCAAGGGCATCGCTGGGTAGCTAAGTTCGGTACGGATAAGCGCTGAAAGCATCTAAGCGCGAAGCCGTTTCCAAGATAAATATTCTTTTGAGACTCGTTCGAGACTAGAACGTTGATAGGCACTATGTGTAAGGCTAGCAATAGCTTAAGCTGAGGTGTACTAATATGTCGAGCATACGACGGAAACACACAGTGGTGTTGTAAATAAACAAACAATAATTGAATGTATATATTTGACTTTGAAAGAAGATCAAATCTTAGTGGTTCTTGCGATGGGGGTACACCTGTTCTCATCCCGAACACAGCAGTTAAGCCCATTTGCGCCGATGATAGTCGCAAGGCAAAAGTAGGTAGCCGCTAAGATTTGGTCTTTTTTTATTTGTATGATAGTGTGTATATACTGGGCTTTAAAGAATAATTTTTTAGATAAGTCACTGTAAATTTTAATTTAGATATAGTTTTAAAACATATGAATAATTCAAGATTGCAAATTTTATTTGCTTTGTTTATTGCTTTACTAATAGGGATGAACTTATTGGGTGGTAAAATTGTTAGCTTATTTGGCGTTTCTGTCTCGGTGGGTATTTTTATGGCGCCATTAACTTTTTTAATAACAGATATTATTGAGGAAGTTTATGGAAAAAACATAGTTAAACATTTTATTATCGGCGGAGTCATTTCTCTGGTAGTTATATTTTTATTTACAGGATTATTTGTGTATTTAGAACCGCATACTCGCTATGGTTTTAATGAACAATATACAACTATTTTTGGGAGCTCTTTGAGAATGATCATTGCAAGTATTGTCGCATTTTTGTTAGCGCAAATTCATGACGTGATAGCATTTGAATGGTGGAAGAAAAAAACCAAAGGTAAAGCTTTGTGGTTAAGAAACAATTTGTCTACTATTATATCTCAGTTAATTGATACATTTGTTTTTATGATGATTGCCTTTTATCATATAACCCCAAAATTCACATTTGCTTTTATTATTTCATTAGCAATCCCATACTATTTATTTAAAATATTATTTGCAATAATTGACACCCCATTTGTGTATATGGGTGTTAAATGGTTAAAAAATGAAAAAGAATCTGTAGAAATAGCAGAGGGACAAAAATAGAATACTATTTCTATTGTATTATTGTTATCCCCACAGGACAATGATCCGACCCCATGACATCATTTAAAATTTCTGCTTTTTTGATATTGTTTTTTAACGATTTGCTTGTACAAATATAATCAATACGCCAGCCAACATTTCTTTCTCTTGCTTTTGTTCTGTATGACCACCAAGAATACTTTTTTTCTTCTGGGTGGAGATGACGGAAACTATCAATGAATCCAGCATCCATTAAATTTGTAAATCCTTCTCGTTCTTCATCTGTAAACCCAGCACTTTTGTGATTATTATCTGGTCGTGCTAGATCTATTTTTTCATGTGCTACATTTAAGTCCCCACAAAAAACAACGGGCTTTTCTTTTTCCAGTTTTTTTAGATAGTCTAAAAAATGGGGATCCCAAATTTCATGGCGAAATTTTAAACGACTCAAATCACTTTTTGTATTTGGCGTATAGACATTCACTAAGAAAAATTTTTCAAATTCAAGTGTGATCACCCGTCCTTCTTTATGACTTTCTCTTCCTTGGTGATCGAGTAGTTCTTTTTCTACATCATAGCGAACAGATAGTGGGGGAATTTTACTGAAAATAATGGTTCCTGAGTATCCCTTTTTTACTGCACTGTTCCAGTAATCGTGGTAATCTGGAAGTGTAATATCTACTTGATCTTTGTGTGCTTTGCTTTCTTGGAGACAAAGAATATCTGGATTGTGTTTTTTTATTATTTCTAAAAAGTCCTTTTTTAGTATAGCTCGGATACCATTGACATTCCATGAAATTAGTGATAAAGTGCTGTCTATCATAATGTGTATTATTCGGATAATTATCTTGAAATTAGTATAACATATAGAGTTTTCCACAAGCAAATGATATTGAAAAAAAAGCATTATGATGTTATAGTCTTTTATATAATTTTCACCTGATATTTTTTATATGCAAGAAGAACATATCAATCGCACTAGACAAGCAATGTTACGTCACATAGAATCTGTTTTTCAAGAAATAGAAGAATCGACAATGATCCAACATCAAGAAAAATATGCAATGCTAGAAGATACATTTGAAAATGCAAATGATGTTGATGAATTGCGCATGGCCTTTGAACAGTGGTATATAGATCACGCAGATGATTTACAATTAGAAAATAGTGTAGATGATTTGTGGACTATTGGGACAAGTAGTATAGATGATGAAGAAGATTATGATGAGTATGAGGAAGAGGAAGAAGAAGAGGAATTGTCATAAAAAAATATAATAAATTAATTATATAAAAATATCTCGATGTATTCGGGATGTTTTTATTTGGCGACAATCTTATAACATGATATAGTGTTAGTATTATGTAAGGGGGCTAATCTTTATAAATATATGGATAGAAACCTGGCACTAGAATTTGTAAGGGTCACAGAAGTTGCTGCTATTGCAGCTGCTGCGTGGATAGGGAGGGGAGATAAACATGCTGCGGATCAAGCAGCTGTAGATGAGATGCGTTCTCGGTTTAATGACGTTCATTTTTCTGGTGAGGTCGTTATAGGAGAAGGAGAAAAAGATAAAGCACCACAATTATATGTAGGGGAAAAATTAGGGAGCGGAGAAACTTCATTTGATATTGCGGTAGATCCGCTAGAGTGTACAGATAGTGTTGCAAGTGGCTCCTCAAATGCAATTACTGTAATTGCTACAGGTGCAGAGGGGGCATTATTTAAAGCCCCAGACATGTACATGGATAAAATTGCTGTGGGTCCAAAGGCAAAAGGAGTAATAGATCTAAAAAGTTCAGTAGAGGAAAACCTTTCTCGCATCGCTCACGCTCTGGAAAAAGAAATCTCGGAGTTAGTGGTCATAGTGCTAGATCGCCCACGTCACAAGACGCTTATAGCAGATATACGTAGTGCTGGGGCTCGTGTACGTCTGATCACAGATGGAGATGTAGCTGGAGCAATTGCTACTAGTTTGCAAGAAAGTGGTATAGATGTACTTATGGGGAAAGGAGCGAGTGCAGAGGGAGTGCTCGCAGCAGTTGCTTTAAAATGTCTTGGCGGAGATATGCAGGTACGCCTAGCCCCAAAAGATGATACTCAAATAAAAAAATTACATGACATGGGGATTGTTGATATTGATAAAATAATAACGCTAGATGATTTGGCAAAAGGGGATAACTTAACATTTACGGCTACCGGTGTTATTGACGGACCACTATTAAAAGGGGTACGATATACTAGTAAATATGCTATTACTCATTCTGTGGTGATGCGTGTAAAAACAGGAACCATCCGTTTTTTAGAAACACATCATAGATTATAATTATACAATATGGATTATTCTGACATTCAAAAAACATTAGGGGCTGATGCGGAAACATTACTTGGTGCACATACCCCAAAGATAAAAAAAGAACGATTGCACATTCCTAGTAATTCATTTATTGATGATGTATTTGGGATTTCTGACAGAAGTGAAATGGTTCAAGATAACCTAAAACGTTTGCGAGATACTGGGCGATTAAAAGGAACAGGATATTATTCTATTTTACCAGTAGATCAGGGGATAGAGCATTCTGCTGGAGCAAGTTTTTCTCCAAATCCAGATTACTTTGATCCTAAAAATATTGTGGATTTAGCAGTAGACGGTGGATGTAATTCTGTCGCTTCTAGTCTAGGTGTGCTTAGTATGGTAAGTAATGCATATGCAGATAAGATCCCATTTATATTAAAATTAAATCATAATGATCTTCTTCGCTATCCAAATGATCATGACCAAATTATGTTTGCAAGTATAGAGCAAGCATATAATATGGGAGCAGCTGGAGTAGGGGCTACCATTTATTTTGGGGCAGAAAATTCTAAACGTCAAATTCAAGAAGTGGCAGAGGCATTTCAATATGCACATGAGCTAGGCATGTTTACGGTGCTTTGGTGTTATTTACGAAATAATGGATTCAATGTAGAAGGAAAAGATTATCATGCTTCAGCAGATTTGACAGGACAAGCAAATTATCTGGGTGCAACACTTGGCGCAGATATAGTAAAACAAAAATTACCAGTATGTAATGGAGGATATAAGGCAATAAATGAAATGGAAAAATACGGCAAATATGATGAAAGAATGTACACAGAACTTTCTAGTGATCATCCTATTGATCTTTGTCGTTACCAGCTGGCAAATAGCTATATGGGACGCATTGGACTCATTAATTCTGGTGGCCCAAGTGGTGATGATGATTTTGTAGATGCAGTAAAAACAGCTGTGATTAATAAAAGAGCTGGAGGAAGCGGTGTCATCATGGGAAGAAAAGCATTCCAAAGATCAAAAGAGGATGGAGTGAAGATATTGAATGCTGTGCAAGATGTGTATTTGTGTAAGGAAGTGAAGGTTGTTTAGTTAGTTAATGGAATCTAAGTAAGATGATCCTTGATGAAAGATGAAGGAAAAAATGGAGAAAAAATAATTTTTTATATTTTTAAATAAAATAATATGGCGCTTTTATGTGATCGTATAGAAAAACAAGATGAAGTAGTTGTCATTTATAAGTATGAAGCAGCGTGGTATTTAATTCTGCTAACCTTTTTTATTTCCATCCCTTTTACCCAGGGTATGGAGGCACTCATGGTTGGACTCCTCTTTTTAGTCTTTTTTATCCAAATCGTAGGGAAATCAAAAACAAATAGAGAAATTAAACAGGCTATGAGAAATGGTAAGGTGCAG
>JABIGQ010000024.1 GCA_018650085.1 Candidatus Magasanikiibacteriota bacterium
AGGCTGTAGTGCCTTCATGGTTTGGGTATTGAAATTACCAAATACTTTTTCATATGCCTTTTTTATGACATTCATACTATTGGAAACTAGATAATTAACTGACTTATTCTATCACTTTCTCCTATGTTTGTCTAGTAAAATCAAACTTATTTGCTCCCGCTCTATAACACAAAAAAAACATCCCGCTTAAATCGGGATGTTTTTTTTATTCTTCTTCTTGATACCCCTTTGCATTTCTTATTTCATTTCTATTTTTTTTTCGCATTCTATCTTTTAATTCATCCAATTCTGTCTTTAGATGATCCTTTACTTTATCTATTGCTTTATATAGATCTTCTGCTTTTTTTGAGATAGTTAACACTTTCCCTGGTACAAAGACATTCATTTGTGCCTGATATACTTTTCCTTTTTGGTGATGATGATTATCCATCCCAAAATCTACATCTATTTTCTGTATATCTTTGAAATATTTTTCCAATGACTCTGCTTTCTCATGTGCATATTCTTTCAATGCATCTGTCATTTCTATATTTGTTGCTTTTATGTTTATGATCATACAATGAATGATTATTTAATAAACAATTTTTATTTCTTCCTCCAAATTAATCCCATATATAGTATACACTTTTTCTTTTATAAGCTCAATTAAATCCAAGATATCTTGTGTCTTTGCCTCTCCTACATTTACAATAAAATTTGCATGCTTCTCACTAATTTGTGCTCCACCTATTTTTATTCCTTTTAACCCAAGAGAATCAATAAGCCACCCTGTAGGAATAATTCCTTTTTCAAAAAACTCTTTTGGAATTTCTTCTTTATTTTTTATTTCTGATGTTAAATTTTTTACTTGAACATTTGTAAACACAGACCCACTACTTGGGAATCCCATAGGTTGCGTTTTTATCCTATATTGCAATACTTCCATGGCCTGCTTTTTTACATCTTCATTTTCTACTTTTGCAAATGTAAACCACACGCGTAATATAATATCTGCATTATGTTTAAATGCACTATCACGATAGCGAAACTCACACTCTTCATTTGAAATCTCTAATACTTCCCCATTCCTATATACCTCCACTCGATCTACCGTATCTTTCATTTCAGCACCCATAGCTCCAGCATTTCCTCTTAATGCGCCTCCTATAGTTCCTGGTATCCCAACTCCCCATTCAAAACCGGTCAGACCTGCTGCCATACTTTCTTTTGCCATGCGCACAGTACTACATCCTGAAAAAACTTCTACTTCTGTATCTACTACATTACATGTTGTATCTTTAAAGACAATAACAACCCCGTCAAAACCATTATCAGAAAAAATAATATTACTTCCACCACCTAGCATAATATGTGGGACTCCACGACCATCTAAAAATGAGAGAAGCTCTTTTAATTTTTCTATAGTTTCTACTACAACAAAATACTTCGCTCTCCCACCAACTTTCATTGTTATGTGTTTAGAAAGTGGTTCTTCTATTTTTACTTTCCCAAATTGTTTTAATTCTTTATGCATATTTTTTTAATTATATATTTAAAATTATGTATAATTCTCTCTACCTTGTGCATCATATTAAGGACAAACACTAGACTTTTTCCTCTATTTTTAGTACAATTTATATATCTATGAACAAATTAAATAACATTTCAACCAAACAAATCATCTATGTCACTAGAGATATAGAAAGAGCATTGTGGGCAAAAGACTTACCCTTTGTATCTATTATTACAAATTGTACGCCATTTGCCAAATCTATCACAGAGAATAACTCAAATATTCTCCTTTTAGAAGAAGATAAACCACTTGATACGTGGCAATTATTGGAACATAAAAAAACAAAAACATATCTAGAGCAATATGCACTTCCACACATAGTCGTGTTTAAAAATACAAAACGTATAGAAACGACGTGTAAAAAAAATAACTGGGCAATCATAAATCCTTCTGCAGAACTGAGTAATCGTATTGAAGAAAAAATTTCACAAGTAGAATGGTTGGAAGAATTGACTAGTTACCTTCCCCCTCATCGTATTGATACATTGGCAAATATTGTCTGGACAGATACGCCATTTATATTGCAATTCAATCGTGCGCATACAGGCAGTGGGACGCAATTAATTTCTTCAAAAGAAGAATTACAAACACTCCAACAAAAATTTCCACACAGACCCGTACGAATGAGTACTGCAATTGACGGTATGATGTTTACGAGTAATAATGTGGTATCAAAAGATAAAACAATACTTGGAAATATTAGTTATCAAATAACAGGACTAGCACCATTTACTGACCAGGCATTTGCAACTATTGGGAATGATTGGGGTGTGACAAATGATCTTTTAGATGAGGCACAGAACATACAGTATAAAAAAATTGTAGACGATATAGGAGATAAACTTCGTGCATCTGGATGGCGAGGATTATTTGGGGTGGATGTGATAGTAGAACATAATACAGGGCATATTTATTTGATAGAAATTAATGCACGTCAACCTGCATCTACCACATGTGAATCTACACTACAAAAGAAAAAAGATAGTGAACTTATTACCATAGGAGAGGCTCATCTTCTCTCACTATTTGATGAATCTGTGGAACAAAAGGATATTATATCTATTACAGATGGAGCACAGATTATTGTAAGAAATAAAGCAGAAAAAACATATGCAGTAGAGCATGTAGAACAACGATTAAAAGAAGAACCAGTGAAAATAATTTTATATAACAATGATAAAGCTGGTTCAGATCTTTTACGTATAAAAACAAATAAACAATTGATTATAAAACACAATACGCTTACAGATCTTGGAACACGTATTGCCAATATTATAAAAAGTTAATTATTATGAAACAATCAAGTCTTTCAGCGCAAGCAAATAAATTAATTGATCATTATTTTAATATCTCTTTAGGGAAACATACTATCCCCTGTCCCTATTTTAATAATAAAAAAATGAAAGTCCGCGCAGGACTAAGGGTAGCTGTAGGAAAAGGAAGCGTAACAGAAATAGAAGAGGAACTCTCTCTTGTAGCACTAAGAGAAAAAGTAGACCTATCTGCATTGAATAAAAAAGAAATTACACAATTTGCTACTGATCACAATATTGGCATTGAGTGTTCTGGATTTGTATATTATGTACTAAGTGAAGAACTAAAAGCTACAAAAAACACTTCACTAAAAAAACATATTACCCCACTGTCAAAAAATCCTTTGCGACGAACGCTTGCATCACTTCGCCCGGCAGAAAATACAAATGTAGCTACACTTATTTCAGATAAAAATACAAAAGATATTTTATTAAAAGAAGTACAAGCGGGAGATCTAATTCTCATGATGGGCACAGGAGAAAAACATGATCTAAATCACGTTTTGCTTATTTCTAAAGTGGAGTATAAAAATAATGTTCCAAAAACAATTGAATATGTACATTCCCTCCAATGGAAAACCGATGGCATATATCATGGTGTCCGTAGAGGGACTATTACTATTACAAATATAAAAAAGCCTCTCGCTACACAGACATGGGTAGAACGTAAGAAATCTGGCGATGATAATGAGACGCTTTATAGAGTGAAGACTGCGGAGATGGTGAAGATTGGAAGGGTTTTGGTTTAATAACAAAAGGAAGCACAGATCTTTTATATTCCACCAAAATAAATATTTTTAATTTTAGGATTTTTTAATATTTCTTTTCCTCCACTTAATGCAATCTTTCCATTTTCAAGGATGTAAGTTCTATCTGCAATTTCAACCGCTTTTTTTGCATTTTGCTCAACAATAATTACAGAGACTCCTTCTTTATTTATCTCTTGAATTTTTTTAAATACTTCTTTCATTGCTTTGGGACTTAAACCCAAAGATGGCTCATCTAAAAGCAATAATTGAGGGTTTTGTATTAAGCTTCTAGCAATCGCTAACAATTGTTGCTGTCCACCACTTAATGTCGCAGCATCTTGGTTTTGTTTTTGTTTCAATATTGGGAACTTCCGATAAATATCCTCAATATTTTTGTTTATTAGTTCTTTATCCTTAAACACAAAAGCCCCCATTTCTAAATTTTCCTTTACCGTCATATTAGTAAAAACTTGTCTTCCTTGTGGTACATAACTTATTCCAAAATTTATTAAATCATGGGTAGGAAGCTTTTTGATATTTTCTTCTTTATAAAAAATTTTTCCACTATAAATATCACACAAATTAAAAACACTCTTAAGGAGAGTTGATTTTCCGGCTCCATTGGGGCCGATTATAGCAGTTATTTCACCAGCAACAGCAACCATATCAAGTCCTTTTATGATTTTAGTTTTATTATATCCTGATTGTAGCTTTTCTATTTTTATCATATTATTCGCCTAAATAAGCTTTCAAAACTTGTTTGTTATTTTTTATTTGCTTAGGAGTGCCTTCAATTAAAACAGAACCTTGGTCAAGAACAATAACTCTATCAGCAATACCAAGTGTAAAATTCATATCATGTTCAATAAGAAGTATAGTCTCTCCCTGATTTTTTAATTCAATAAGAATATTTGCTATTTTATCTCGCAATTCTGGAGTAACACCAGCCACAGGTTCGTCTAGCATTAAAAAGGAATGCGGATTAAGAATTGTTCGACCTAGTTCTATTAATCTTTTTTGACCGTAACTCAAATCTTTAGCAAACATATTTTTAGTTTTTTTCATTCCTAACATGTCTAACATTTTTTCAACTTTCTGAATTTTATCAGTCTGTTTAGGAGTTTTACAAAAAAGATTAAACCAAAATTTAGTATCAGTATGATCTAAAGCCAATAATAAATTATCTTCTACTGTCAGATTTTCAAATAACCGTGCTTTTTGAAACAATCTAGATATACCAGCGTTAGATACTTTTTCAGGAGGTAAATTTGTAATATCTTTCTTATCAAAAAAGATTTTCCCTGTATCAGATTTTATTACACTAGAAATCAAATTAAACAAAGTTGACTTACCAGCACCATTTGGCCCTATTAAAGCAGTGATGGTATTAGGTTCAACTTTAAACGAACAGTTATTTACTGCCTTTACACCTCCAAAATCTTTACTTATTTTTTTTATTTCAAGCATATTATTCAAGGCTAACTTTACCGTAAAATCCTTTTGGTCTATACATTAAAATCAACAATAACATTAACGCATATATAATTTGCCTAACTGGGCCAACCACTGAAGATGGAAAACCAATAAAACGCAATGGTTCAGGCAATAAAACTAAAACAAACGTTGCGAGCACTGTCCCTCTAAGTGATGCAATTCCACCTATAATAACAATTGATAATATAGGAATTATCTGCATAAAACCAAAAGAAGAAGGGTCAATAAAGGTTATATAATGAGCATAGAGACTTCCAGCAATACCCGCAAAAAAAGCAGAAACCGCCAGACTATAGTTCTTTATTTTAAAAGTATTCTTACCTAAAATTCTCACAGCTAATTCATCATCTCTAATAGCTTCTAAAACCTTTCCAAATGGTGATTTTACTATTTTATTAATAATTAAGTATGAAAAAACAGCAGTAATACTAACAAAGAATAAGTAGAAGGCATTACTTTTTATTTGCAAAATTCCTAAATCAGGTTTAGGAATACCTGCTAATCCTAAAGCTCCATTTGTTAAATCAGTCCAATTTAATGCAATAGCATATATTACAAAAGTAAATCCTAAGGTAGCCAATGCTAAATAATCTCCCTTTAGCTTATTTGTTGAGAATGCAAGCAAATACCCAAATAGAGCACTAACAATACCAGCCATTAAAAATGAAACAATAAAAGGCACACCGCTTAATGTTAGTAATGCTGAAGTGTAAGCACCTATTGCATAAAATGCAATGTGCCCTAAATTAAGTAATCCTGTATAACCTAAAGCTAACTGCAATGATAAACACAAAATTAAATAAATTCCTATTAAAATTAAGAGATGAATAATATAAGCTGATAACATAATATCCAATTAAATAATTTTGCCTGAAAAATCCTTTTTACCAAATATTCCTTGTGGTCTAAATATCAAGAACATAAATAAGACAATAAAAGCAATAGCGTCTTTATAGCCTGAAGGCAAAAACCAAATACCTAAAACTTCAACCAATCCTAATAGAAACGCTCCAATAATTGCACCTGGGACACTCCCAATACCACCAATTATTGAGCCTGTAAATCCTTTGATTATTAAATTTGTGCCCATAACTGGATCTAGATTTTGCTCCATACTGATTAAAACCCCGGCAATACCTGCTATTGAAGAACCAACTATAAAACTCCAAGCATAAATTTGCTTCGATGAAATTCCAACTATTTCTGCAACATCTTTATTGTTTGAAACAGCCCTCATAGCTTTACCTAATATAGTTTTTTTCATAAACAGCCATAGACCGAAAAATAGAATTATAGCAATGAATATTATTACAATTTGAAGTGATGTAATCATTGCACCAAAAATATTAACTCCAATACCACCTTCGAGAAAGTTGATTGTCTTAACACTAGGCCCAAAGAATAATAAGATTAATGACTCTAACAAAATAAGCAAGGCTACACTTGCAATCAATAAAATAACACTGCTAGCCTTTCTTTTTCTCATTGTTTTATAAACAAATTCATTTATAATCCAACCTAACAATCCAGCACATATTATTGTAAAAATCACAGATAAACAAAAATTAATCCCCAAAACTGCAAACATTAAATACAAAAAATATGCAGCAAAAGTCACAACCACCCCGTGAGCAAAATGAATAAATTTATTTGTTGAATAGATTAATGAAAAACCAGCTGCAACTAATGCATATATAGCCCCTGCAATTAAACCATTCAATAAGAGTTGGATGAAAATTGACATATTATTATATTTTTAAAAAGAAAAGGACTCGAATATAGAACCCTTTTCTTTTTTTATAAATATTAATATTATTCTTACCGAATTAATCTCCATTTGTTATCAACAAATTCATATACATCATTGTCTAGTTGTAACGCTCTGTCTTCAAATCCACTCGAATTAATTATTCCACTTCCTACGCCATCATATTTTTTTAGCCCATCGAATATACATTCTTTATCCCCAGCATTACATTCTTCAAAAACATCTTTTAATATCATCATTTGATCATAACCAATCATTGAATAAGTAAGAACTATACCTTCTGCTTTTTCATATTTTTCGTTATATTTACCAGCGAAATCTGAATCTGGTAAAGCTTCTGGATCTACAAAATCAACACTCAATACATTTCCTTTTAACTTAGATGCTTTACTTGCTAAGCTCTCATTAAAAATACATTCTGAGGCAGTAGCACAAAAGAATGACATATCAAGCCCTAACTCATTTATCTGGTCAAACATTTCAATATACTCAAAATCGATTCCAACCGTTAATAGAGCATCTACACCATCTTGTTTTGCTTTTAACAAGTGAGTTCTATAATCTTTTTCACCAAACTCATACCAGTATTCTGAAATATCTAACTCAGCCTTCTTTGCTCCCTCAAGACAAAACTCATTATACCCAGTCTTTGACATGAGAACTCCAAGTTTTTTGTACTGACTATTTTCTTTTGCATATCTAATTAAATCTTCACAACCGGTAAGAGAGTCAAAATTAATTTTGAAAGTATATGGATTATCTAACACACTTCTGGCAAAAGACGCTGTGACTAAAGGAGTCTTTGCATTTTCTGAAATTGGATTCATCGCAATTGCTGAAATATGAAATAATGTAGTTAAAACATCTGGATTTTCTGTGCCAATAATAAAATTAGCAGCCGTTGCACTTTTACCAGTATTCATACTATCATCTTCAACTACTAGCTTTATGTTTTTCCCATTAATTCCCCCTTGTGCATTAATTTCCTCAACTGCAAGTTCCATTCCTTGTACCCAAGGTTTTCCTAAACTAGCTCCTGGCCCAGATAAAGATGTTACTACACCTACTGTATATGTTTCATCTTTGTTTATTTTGTTCTTACTTACTACCAAGGATACTGCCATTATTATTACGACAGCAATTAATCCTATTAATATGCTTTTTTTATGTTTGTTCATAGTATGTTTAGTTAATTATTTAGTTGATTATTTAATTAATTACTTGTCACTATATCACATTTTATTGGTTTTGTCAAGTCTTTTGTCACAATATACTATTTTACTTTATGGACAATTCAACGTTTTTTATGCTAGGACTAGCCAAACTTGACAGACGCGTCTGTAAGTGATATAATGTATTTGACGGAATAATCGACATAATAATTAACAAATTTTATGCTTATAACTGAATATTTAGAAAAAATTGGGCTTAATAAAAAAGAAGCAAAAGTATACCTTGCTAATCTTGAATTAGGCCCCTCTCCTATTAGTCCTATAGCTTCCCGTTCTGGTGTAAAACGAACAACGGTTTACGAAGTCATGAAATCATTAAAAGAAAAACAATTAGTGTCAATTACTGGAAAAGGAAAAAAGACATTATTTATTTCCGCAGAACCAGAAACAATTACAAAAATGCTAAAACAACAAACAGCGTTATTTGGCGATATCCTCCCCCAACTAAAATCACTTTCCAAAACAGCACGCAAACGCCCTACTATTCAAGTATTTGAAGGAGTTGATGCCCTTTATTCTATTTATGAAGACATTATCAAAGAAAAAAAACCGCTCCGTTCAATAGTAGCTTTTTCAAAAATTCAATCCGATCTTTCAAAAAAAATGGCAGACGAATTCGTGAAAGATCGTGTGAAACATAATATATTTGCACAAGTTATTGCACCAGACTCAAAAGCTTCTATGGAATGGAGAAAAACAGACAAAGAATCTGCACGAGAAATGCGCTTAATCGACAAAAAAAACTACCCCTTTTCAATTGAAATATCAATTTACGGTAACAAAACAGCTTTTATATCTTTTAAAGAAAATGAACTCTTTGGAGTAATTATTCAATCACCCGAAATCACAAAATCCCTGAAATTAATGTTTAAATTCTTTTGGACATCATTAGGCGAACAAAAAAACAATCTCAAAGAAAATTCAAAAGCAACTAACAAATAAATTGCACCAGCAATAAGTCCCTTAATCGAGTAAAGACTGCGGAGATGGTGAAGATTGGAAGAGTTGGGGTTTAGTTGAGTTATTTTAGTTTTTTGTTTTCTTTGTTCTGTAAATTTTTTGCATTTTTAGAAGAAATAACACTTTTTCCTGTTTGTTTTAAATATATTGTAACGTAGTGACAGGTCGCGACCTGTCATTACACTATATGCATATATCTTATCCCTTTCACACTCCTTTTTTTTTAATCTATGTTTTAACACTTCCCGTCTGAATATTGCATCTTCAGTTGGTTATAATTTGTAACCAACTCACTTCCCTCCTTTTTTAATCTTGTCTTTAGTACACTCCAATATTTTCTCGGATTAACACTTTCGGTCAAAATCTCAATAACATCTACAATTGAAAAATACCAAAGCTCTTTTTCTCCATCCCAAAGACGACGAACTTGTTTTTCATAGAAAAGTACTACTGAGTTCTCTTTTTTTGTCATAATTTTAAAATTATCAGTATAACGTTTCTGAATATCTGAAGTTTACTTGGAACGAAATGGAAAGCAAATTTGGGTTAGCATGGCGAAACCATATATTCAGTGTTGTACGATGTTAATTTTTGGCGGTTTTACTCAATTAACTTCTTTTTATATAAATCGTCTATAGCTTTGTTATATGAAAAGGCCATTTCTAAGTTTTTCGTTTCTTTATATGTAAACCAAGCAACCTCAGAAATTTCAGTCTCTAATGGTTTGATATCACCTGACCATTCCCCCAGAAAAATAAACCCAATAAATCTTGTGTTTTTTGTATTAGTTTCATAAAAACCAAGTTTTTTATTTGGAATAAATACAATATCAACTTCTTCCTTCACCTCTCTTGTGGCTGCAATCTCTAATGTAATATCATTATCCTCTAGTGTTCCTGCTGGGAATGTCCAACAATTGGGATAATTCTTTTTAGTGCCAATCCTTTGAGTAAGAAGAATCTTTTTATCTTTCAATATAGCCCCTCCACATCCAATAACTATTTTCATATTATTTTTTATGTTTTAAAAATATTAGCCAAAAATTGATTTCGTACAACGTTTCGGCATATCTGATGTTCCGACGGTTTATTCACGAATACGTTCAGTTTAGTACAATCGTTAATATTTGCACAGACGTTATATTCTCACCATCCAGAGTCGGAATATTGGTGGAAGAAAATTGACAGTCCATAAAAGATAAAAAAGTCATATTTTCTGAACCTGATATCGGTTGTTATGTGTAGTTGGCTTTTATATTTTTGCAACAATTATTTGAGGTGGTTTTCGACCGTATCCTTGACAAAACTTTGGTTTACATGGTATAAAGTCTATTCTACCATTGAGTAGACCTACAACTATAGGAGGCAGAAATGCCCAAGCGAAACTGGGTGGCCATCACCCAACTCCAGGATGACCGAACGAGGGTCGCCGTGTCACTCGCCACGGATCCTGAGATCCTGGCCTACTACGCGCACGGCTTCCCGCATCTGTTCACAGAGGGCGACGACGAAGGGCCGCTCCACATCCCGCTCTCAGCGCTCATGCAGGCAGCGTTCGAGCACTCGCAGAAGGAGTACCCCGATCCGAAGCCGTCGAACCTCTGGGAGCTCGACAGCAACTTCTCGCTCTCCGCCGCAGTCGAGGTGAATCCCGCGCTCAATATTCCCTCGGCATATGAGTGGCACTGCGAGGGATCGGTTGAAGTGGCGCCGAGCGTCCCTGAGGAGATCATGCAACAGTTCGTCGGCCAGAAGTCGCAGGCGGGGATTGTGATCGTCTACCGTGGAAAGAAGTACCTGGTCTGCACCATCAACTTCCACGGCAACGAGTACCCGGAGATCGGCTCTTTCTTCAAGCATCCGCCCGAGCTCGATACCCTCGAACTCGTGGATGCCGACTTCATCGCCCTCGACAAGTAGAGCAACACAGCGACCTGGGCATACGGTCGGGGCAGAAGCAACGTCTTCTGTCCCGACCTCATTACATTTCATCTCTTTCAAGAGGTGTTTTTTTGTTGTAGAGAAAACCACACCAAATAATTTTGTTTTAAAGAAAAAATATAAAAGCCAATTACATATAACGTTTCGGTATATCTGATGTTTGCCGTAGCATAGCGAAGGCAAATATGGGTGGAGGCTTTTGGATAAAAGCCGTAACCAGATATACCGTGTTAGCTGATGTATTCCTTTCCTTTTGTTTTCTGATAAGAAAACTTGTTTTAAAAAATTTTCAAATTTCTTTTTACTGTTACAAAAGCTCTTTCTCTTTATTTGTTATGCTGAATAAACTTAACACTTCTTTCTCAATTTTAGTCTCATAATTATTATTATTATCTGCATTGCCATTTTTTGTATTTATGAAATGCATTTTTTGTTCTCGGCTTATTTGCAGGTACAATTTTAAATTCTTTAAAAAAGTATTTTGAAAATGCAGGGAGACGGCATCTTGAAATGATGAATAGTCATCAATGGATAATTTTTTTAGTTTTTTGTAACTTCGATATTTTTTAGTCAGTCTATATACCCAGCGTTTGAATCCAAAACTACTCTTAAGAGCGGTGTTGGCAGATTCTTTTACTATCGTCGTAACCTCAATGCCATTACGAATTGACATGCAGAGACTTTTTTCTGTTGCCTCTGAATATTTAGCAAGCATTTGACGGTAATTTTCCATTATTTCTCCCGGGTTAGAATCCTTTAATGCTCGTGCATGAGAAATTTGGGATTGAGTTTCAGTTTGCAATTCAGAATAAGATCTATATTTTTCATTCAGTAAAGCATTAAAGCCACGCACCCATTTACCCATGTTTAATAGAAAATTATGAAGGACAATGTCATATGTTTTTTCTTGAATTAGTTTTTTGTCATATAAAACCGGGACAGACAAGGGGGTGTTGGTTAGGAAAATACCAATTTGTTTATCAGGTTTCCTTGTTGATTCATCTTTGATTCTATCAATAAACCCAAGCCAGTCTTTCAAGGTATCACCCATGTCATTCATTACTTGACTGGTATAAACTTCGATACGGCATAGGGTTTCTTTTTGTTGTTGTTTCTTCTCTTTGTATTTCTGGATAGGGTAAATTAGAAGAGCTATAACCATCGGCAAAAGAGCACCGATTAAAGCACCCGCTAATGTTTGCCATTCATTAAGTAAGCAGATTATATTTTGTATAGTTAAACTTTCCATATTAGAAAAAGAAATTTGAAAATTTTTTAAAAACAATTGGGCGATAGCCCGAAAAAGAAAAGGAATATTTCAGCTAACTCTCTTTTATCCGAACTTTTATTCGCATAATATACAAAAATACACATAAAACATGAATTTCATGATATAATTTATATAACTTTATTATACTCTAAAGATTTAATATATGCAACTCATAGAAAAAACAAAAAAACTCCTAAAACTACGCAATTACAGCCCAAAAACTATAAAAGCTTACACTCTTTATATTAATGATTATCTAAACTTCTCAAAAAAGAATAATTACAAAGATAAACAACAAGCAATTGAACAATACCTTCTTGAAAAACTTGAAAACAAAAAACAATCACCACAGACTGTCAACCTTGCATTAAACAGTATTAAATTTCTATATAAAGAGGTTCTTAAACAAAATGAAAAAATTAATTTTAAATGTGCAAAAAAATCTCAAAAGTTGCCAATAGTGCTTTCAAGAAATGAAATACAAAATATTATTTCTCAAATCTCAAATCCAAAACATAAACTCATGATATCACTTTCTTATGCCGCAGGATTACGTATTAGTGAAATCATTAACCTCAAAGTACAAGACATACACCTAGAAGAAAACACACTCCATATAAAAAATGCTAAAGGAAAAAAAGATCGGATAAGCATATTTCCAGATAAACTGAAAAATAATCTTTTATTTTTTATAGAAGAAAAATCGGGAGACTCCCCCGTCTTTGAAAGTAACCGAGGCGGAAAACTCAGTGCAAGAAGTTTACAAAAAGTATTTTCCGAAGCACTAAAAAAAGGAAATATCACAAAAAAGGCAACCTTTCATTCACTCAGGCACTCATTTGCCACCCATTTACTCGAAAATGGTACAGATGTTCGTTATGTGCAAGAACTTCTCGGGCATAGCAATATAAGAACCACACAACTTTATACTAAAGTTACTAATCCAAAACTAAAAAACATAACAAGCCCATTTTAAACCAACTATATTTTTATTCACCTTGTTTCCACACAAAATCATTGATTTTTCCACCATTTTATGCTATACTCCGCTATATGTATATATCAATGGAACATTTAGATATTTTAAGAAGGGCCATAGGATTTGCCCTTTTTTCTGCGGGTATTGCCTTTTTATGGGCTCCCCTCCTTATAAAATTCTTATATAAATACAATATCACCAGAAGAGCAGAATATGACTCTACTCTTTCTTTAGGTGCCAGAAAAAGTAAAGCCGGTGTCCCTCTCATGGGAGGCCTTGTTGTCATTATCACCGTAGCAGTCATTACATACTTTTTTAACTGGAACAGAAGTTTTACATGGGTGCCTATAGGCGTTATGCTTTTAGCGGCAATACTGGGTGGTGTGGATGATTTTATGAATAATGTACGTGGAAAGAAACGTCGTGTTAGGAAATTGAAGCAAGTACTCCGTCTTATCCGTGTGCATAAAAACTGGAAACAACGACTGTGGTTATCTATTACTCTTCCATGGTCTATGTTTAAACGCACCTCTCTCTGGCTGGGTTCTCATCCGGGAAAGGGGCTACATGTCCACGAGAGGCTCCTCATGCAATTTTTAGCTGGAAGTATTACTGCATGGTGGATTTATTATAAATTGGGAGAAAGTTGGAGAGAAATCCATATTCCATTTGATGGATATGTAAATATTGGCTGGTGGATTATTCCTCTTATTATTTTCTGTGTTATGTTTACTGCAAATGCTGTAAATGTAGCAGACGGCATGGATGGACTTGCTGGTGGTTCCCTTATAGTTACCTTTAGTGCGCTTGGTATTTTATCTTGGTTAGGTGGATATCCAGAGATGGCGTATCTAAATGCTACAACTGCCGGAGCCTTAATTACATATACATATTTCAATATTAAACCCGCTAGATTTCAGATGGGAGATGTGGGGTCGCTGGGTCTAGGGGCATTGCTGGCGTTTAATGCTATTGTTATAAATCAGATGCTTGTATTACCGTTTATTGCATTTTTATTTTATGCAGAGCTTGCCAGTGTTATTATTCAAATTCTAGGACGATATACACTAGGGAGACGTATTTTTAAAATGGCTCCTATTCATCACCACTTTGAACTCCGCGGATGGAGTGAAGAAAAAACCGTTATGAGATTTTGGATTATTCATATTGGTTTTGTATTGCTAGGTATGTGGATAGCATTATACTAATTAGATATATTTATATGAATAAAAAATATACACTTATATTCTCAGCACTCATTCTTCTTATCTGTTTTGGGGCAATATATGCATATAAAACAGGGCCACGTCCAGAAAAACCAGAACATGAATTCCCATTAGTTGAAGAGGAATTAATGGAACAACGCAATACTCGTGTTGGGCGTGATTGTAAAACACTTTCTGTAGATACATGTGCCAACTACGAACACTGTGAAATTCGCATGATTGATCTGCCAGATAAAGAAACTGGTGAGCAAGTAGAAACGCCATTTTGTCATAATATTGATGATTAATACTGACCTACATGACATATCTGAACTGGAAACAAAAAACGATTGAAGATTTTTCTCCTAAACACATAGATACCATGTATGACAATGGGTATTATTTTGGGCGCCTAGGAAAAGGTGTCATGACACAAACTCGTCTCGTACGAATAGATTTATCTCAATTTGAACTGAGCAGTGAAAATAAAAGAATACTAAGAAAAACAGAAGAGATAGGGCACATAGTGGAGACTATCCCATATAAAAAGTATCACTGGAGCCTAGGAAAATTGGCAAAAGATTTTTATGATAAAAAATTCAGCAAAGGTACATTTAGTGCACAAAAA
>JABIGQ010000025.1 GCA_018650085.1 Candidatus Magasanikiibacteriota bacterium
CTAGCAAGAGAAGCATACCGTGTCTTATGGATAATGCCCGCAATTGCCATGGTAATCAATCCTAAAACAAACGCAATCACTTGCGTTGGAAAATATATGAGTGTTTCACCACGAGATAAATCTACACTATAAATAGCAGCTAACCCTACTGCCGTTAACATAAACACCACAATAGCTAGAAACCAATCATATCCTGACACTATATTTCGTAATCGCAACATATCTATGTAACAAGTCTATTTATAAAGACATAAATTCATCCGGATCAAATACATCAAACGCTGGGATAAGATTCATAGTAGTAGCAGAAGTAATATCTGCAAATGATCTTACTGTAATACGCCTAGTTTCCCCCGCCATAAAATTATCCATAGTTATAGGTAAAATAGCGATCGTCTGATTTCCACGACGAACATCTACATACATTTCTGCATCCCAGAGGTGGTAAATCGTATCATTTGTAACATCAAATCGTACTTCTGGAACCAACACCTCTGAACCCACAGTCTGACGCTCTATTACAATATTATCTAATAAAAAATTTGAATGTGATGCAATATATGGTTCAATATCAAAAATATCATGCGCATCAATTTGTTCCCATTTCATAGTATCAATAATCATTTTTGTACGAGACAGAAAAGAAGTATTTTCAATACCCAATGCTGGAAGTACATGATGAGTCCGTGGCCATAACACCGCTGTATGTATAGCCGTTTCTCCCTGATCATACACATAATGATACTCTAAATGTGCAACAAAACGTGGATTTGGATTATCTACCGCTGAGACAATATCATACTTCCCTGGGCTACTCTCATAAACAAATGGTGATTCAATAACAAGCCCCACAGGACTATACGAAGGTTGTAATCTAGTGTAATCCTCAAATTCAACCGCCTGCATATTATACATCCCCTTATCTTGCCAATACCCAAAAAAAGCATACTGCCCTATGATAAATAGAGAAATTCCCAGCGTAACCACAATCCACGCTACTAATACACCGATACCAATATTTCTTAATGTTTTTTTATGCGTCAAATACCAATACCCAAAACGAAACTCCTTACTAGATAACTCTCCTGTAGGGTCAACATACTGAGATAATGTATCTGATTGTTTTTTTGAAAATAATGCCATATGCATATAGTATACAATAAAAATATACGAAAAGACAGCCCTTGTTTTCAAAAAGCCATTGTGGTACAATGGATCCACTATTTTATAAAGAATTGTATGGTAAAAAAGACGGAAAAAAAACAAGAATATAGCGCAAAAAGTATTAGCGTCCTAGAGGGATTAGAAGCAGTAAGAAAACGCCCTGGAATGTATATAGGTTCAACAGGAGCCACAGGATTACATCACATGATATGGGAAGTCGTAGATAACTCCTTTGATGAAGCCATGGGAGGACATTGTGATGAAATTACTATTACATTACTACCAGATCACTGGGTATCTGTCACAGATAACGGACGTGGGATCCCAGTAGACATTCACCCAAAAAAGAAAGTAAGCGCCCTACAATTAGTCATGTCTACCCTTCATGCCGGTGGAAAATTTGGAGATGGCGGATATAAAGTCTCTGGTGGGTTACATGGAGTAGGTGTGTCTGTAGTAAATGCTTTATCTTCAGAAACAAAAGCTGAAATTCATCGTGAAGGGAAAATCTGGGTTCAAGAATATAAAATTGGTAAACCAGTTGCAAAAGTAAAATCAATTGGAAACACAAAACGCAGAGGAACCACTATTAGTTTTCGTCCAGATAGCACCATTTTTGATACCATGGATTTTTCATGGAACACTATTATTACACATCTAAGACAACAAGCATATTTAAATAAAGGAGTGAAATTGATCATAATTGATGAAAGAACAGCAGAAGAAAAAGAAGCAGATCCTAGTGCTTCACCATTTTCTACACATTCATATCAATTTTATTTTGAAGGTGGAATTGCTAGTTATGTTCGTCATATAAATGCAAACCGTGAGCCAAAGCATGACAATATTTTTTATCTTGAAAAACAAGTAGAAGAAGTTGCTGTTGAAATTGCGCTACAGTACACAAATGATTATTCAGAATCTCTTCACCCATTTGCAAATAATATTACCAATCCAGATGGTGGGATGCACGTATCTGGATTTAGAAGTGCGCTAACTAGAACTATCAATACATACGCAAGAAATAAAAAAATCCTCAAAGAAAAAGATAGTAAACTTTCTGGAGAAGATGTCCGTGAAGGGCTTACTGCCGTTATTTCTGTAAAAATTCCAGATCCACAATTTGAAGGGCAAACAAAAGGAAAACTAGGAAACCCAGAAGTTCGTCCTGCAGTAGAAAACGCATTTGGAGAAGCATTTACAATCTTTTTAGAAGAAAACCCAAAGGATGCAGAAGGAATCATTAGTAAATGTGTCCTGGCTGCAAAAGCAAGAAAAGCAGCGCGATCTGCTAGGGATGCCGTCCTTAGAAAAGGTGCATTAGAAGGATTCACTTTACCTGGGAAATTAGCTGATTGCTCTAGTAGAAAAGCAGAAAATTCAGAGCTCTTCATAGTGGAGGGTGATTCTGCTGGTGGTTCTGCAAAGCAAGGACGTGATAGAAATATACAAGCTATTTTACCCCTGCGTGGAAAAGTATTAAATGTAGAAAGAGCACGACTAGATAGAATTTTAACAAACAATGAGTTAAAATCACTTATTATTGCACTAGGAACAAATATTGGTGAAATGTTTGATATCTCAAAATTACGATATAATAAAATTGTAATCATGACAGATGCGGATGTAGATGGTTCACATATTAGAACCCTTCTTCTCACCTTATTTTTCCGTTATTTCCCAGATTTAATCAATAGTGGAAACATTTATATAGCACAACCTCCACTATACAGTATTAAAAAAGGGAAAAAGATGACTTGGTTATATACTGAAGATGATTTAACCGCCTACAAGAAAAAACATGGAATAAAAGAAAATGAAGAAATAACAGAGGATGAAGAAGGTGCCCAAAAATCACCAAAAATCAATATCCAACGATATAAAGGTTTAGGAGAAATGAATCCAGAACAACTCTGGAATAC
>JABIGQ010000026.1 GCA_018650085.1 Candidatus Magasanikiibacteriota bacterium
AAAAGTTATCCTAGTTACTATTACTCAAGGCATTAATAAACCCTATGCTACAAGTAGTGGTGATTATTATATAAAATCAAGTTCGGATAAGAAGAAAATATCACAAGAACAATTAAGGCGACTATTTGCTGAATCAAGAAACCTATATGCAGATGAAGATGTTTTATTAAAAACAAATATAACAGATATTAATACTGAGCTATTTTATCAATTTGTATCTAAAGAAGATTCCAATATCTATGAAGATTTAAAGAACGGAGACTTAAAGTTAGAAACTATTTTAGAAAATTATGGAGTAATGGATAGGGTGTAATTAAAAGTATTGGTATAAATATTGTTAACTTCTAATATACTAAAGTAGCTTAAGCAGCTTTCGGGATTTGTCCCCAATAATTATCCCACTTTTCATTTTGTTTGCATGTCAGTAATACTAACATTTTATCAATATTTTCAACTTTCCACCATGCACCCGTAATTTTCATTCGAGACTGAAGAACTGATTTGTTACCACTTTCAATTTTACCTGAACCTATTGGCAGACCTTTTTTTATTGCTTGAGGATAATTAAATTGCTTAGGTCTATTTTTTATATATCGATAACATTTACGAACAGGTGCTTGTTCGTCTTCTATATTTGACGGCTCAATAGATGGTTCTAATTTTTCAAGTACCTTTTTATGTTTACCATCATACATCAATTGTTTTACTTTTTTATACCAGTCTTCGGGTGCTTCAGAACATGACTTCGCAGCAGCATGAAGATACTCACATAAATGATAAAAATCGATTAAGTAAGTCCCATTGCTTCCAAACTGTGTTTCTATTTGATCCGCTATCCATTTAGCACCATCACCAACACCATGTATTTTTGAATTTTTCCCATAACCTACCTGACTGGCACAACTTAATAACTGTCTTCCTGTTTCTTCAGTGGTTCCTGATGTTGCCTCATAAATAGGTTTGTTCATTCCTGGAATATAGCCTAAACTCAAGCGAACTTCTTTCCAACCTACTTTTCGTGTTTTTCTCAAATCTGATTCTTCACCGTTAGGTATAAATTCAATCTTTGGGATCATACATCCATCTGTTTGTACGATAATTTGCTCAACTCCAGGAGTATTATCATCATTAGAACTTTGATTCTCTGCCCCTAATAAATGATTACCGTGTTTTTGTGTAATAATACGAATCGAACTTTCTGGTATGTCTAACCCGTAATGTTCCTTTATTTTTTTAGCACTCTTACCAAAAGAAAAATCTGAACCAAAGTCAGTAATACGTCTTTCTAGCAATAAAGAATAGCCTCTACAGGCTATATGGGCACTTTCACAAAAAGGCCGTACAAGCTTCCCATTAATAATAAATGTTTGCTCATTGATAGAAACGTCTCCAAATGTGGTATGCCAATGGAGTGATTTTTTTACTTGGGTTTTTGCCTGTGGATTTTCATCAATTATCTCTTTTACCTTTTGGTACTCTTTTTTTTTGCCCATTCTCCAAGAAGTTTTGGACCGTATTCCCTTATTCTGTTAAGTAATATTGCTTCCGCTTCGTCTGCTGTTATTTCAGTCGAATTTACTAGATCAAGAGATGAAACAACAAATTCTTTCAGATCAGGATTTTCATTAAGTCTTTCTATTATTGATGTATCTAATGTATTCATGAGTTTTGTCCTTAAAAAAGTTTCCCATGGAAATATACATTATTATATTCAAATTGTCTAGTTTTTTTCTGTTATTTTGTGTTTCTATCTTTAATATAAAAAAGTAGTTTTTTATAATATTCAAATATTAGTACCAACACTTTTAATTACACCCGTATTGATAATATATACCTATTATATTATCAAAAGCCTGAAAATAAATCTAAATCTACGATGGAATAATATGAGGCTGACAGAACACGAGAGAACTAAATTCACCCAATATTCTAAGCAGTATTTTGGAAAAAATATTCATTTATATCTTTTTGGAAGTCGGGCGTATGATGAAAAAAAGGAGGAGATATTGATCTCCTT
>JABIGQ010000027.1 GCA_018650085.1 Candidatus Magasanikiibacteriota bacterium
ACACGCTCAATTCCATTTATAATAAATGTTCCACGCACAGTCATGACAGGTACATCACCAAGATAAATTTCTTGAGTGTGTTCTTGTCCTGTACGACGGTTTAGCAAACGAGCTTTTACACGAAGTGGCGCGTCAAATGAAATATTTTTTTCACGACTTGTCGCTTCGTCAAATTTGGGCTCATCTATACTATAATCTTCTAAATAAAGTTCTAAATCACGACCAGTAAAATCAGTAATAGGAGATGCTTCTTCAAACAAGTCCTGGATTCCTTGGTCTAAAAACCATGCATATGATGATTTTTGAGTCTCAATTAGATCTGGAAGCTCCATAGCTCCACGTTTTTCTGTAAAGAATTTTCGTTCTTTATCTTGGGTCTGCTGTCGTTTATAGATTGGCATACGCGTGATAAGGAAAAATGAGTAGAAATATATTGTTTTGTATTAAACTTATTATGCGACAAGTCTATTGTATATATAGACACAAAAAAGAGACAATGTGAGTATTGTCTGTGATTACCTTCCAATAAAAATAAAGTATTTGCGCATAATATTGATTGGAAACTGTATAGAAAAAGAGCGCTTTTATTGCGAATTTTTTCACCTTTTTTCGCTATCTTTAGCTAAAAAGAAGAAGAAACTCGCCCTTTTACTAGCTGATATATTGTACCCAAAAAGACGCTTTTTGTCAAATAGCGCTTGTGTATAACTTATAATCAATTGTGCATCCCGATAATGATCATGTACGTAGAGTATATCATATGTGTAGTGTGGGTTCAAGTGATATAAAAAATTCTTCAATTATATATATTCACACCACTCATATATTCCATTTTTCACAATTTTATGATAAAATACCTATATTATGGCTAAATCTAGAAAAAAACAAGCAAAACAAAATAATTCCGTCCTCATACACGGTATTATTTCTATACTCCTTGTAGTATTTGCAATCATCACCACACTAAGCTTTTTTAATGCTGCAGGTACTGTAGGCGTGATACTAAATGAACATCTTTTAAGTGCATTATTTGGTTCTATGCGCTACGGTGTTCCGTTTATTGTAGTTATTATTGCCTTTTATATATTGGCAGATAGATCATATAATTATAGAAAAACACATGGCATAGGCTCTATACTTTTCTTTTTTGCTACATCTAGCCTTATCCACCTTCGCTTCCCAGCAGAAGATATGTGGTTTCATGCACTAAAAGGACATGGCGGTGGTATATGCGGAATGCTCGCATGGCCACTACAAACATACTTTGGAAATATTGCCTCTCTGGTAGTATTGATTGGTATTATCTGTATTTCTGTTTTACTTATATTCAATACATCACTCGCTCACTTTATTATGTTCCATAAGGCATTTATGAAACAATTTGGTGCTGTGGGAACAGGAATGCGTTCTACTGTAGATACATTATTTGTAAAAGATGAAGAAAACGAGGAAGAAGAGGATGATGACGAATATGAAGAGGAAGACGAAGAAGAACAAGCAGATAAAAAAGGAAGATTTACGAGTAAAGAAATTGATGAGGAAAAAGATGACGAAGAGGAAGAGGAGTATGAAGAAGAGGAAGAAGACTCACATATCCCAAGTAGTCCACAAAAAAGTGAAGGAAATAATATTCATAAAATCCCGCTTTGGCAACAAAACGTTATTGTTCGCCCTATCCCCCCAATTAATATTCTTCAACAACGAAAAGGAAAACCTAGCAGTGGAGACATAAAACAAAATGGGCAGGTTATTCAAGATACTCTTTCTGAATTTAATATAGATGTCACCATGGGAGAAGTTCGTGTAGGGCCTACGGTAACACAATTTTCTTTTAAACCTTCTCGTGGGGTAAAAATATCTCGCATTACTTCTTTATCAAATGATTTAGCCCTAGCTCTCGCTGCACATCCTATCCGTATAGAAGCACCAATTCCTGGAAAATCTCTCATTGGGATAGAAGTCCCAAATGCTAAAACAGCTATGGTTTCTCTTCGTGAACTTCTAGAATCACGTGAATTTAAACGCAGGAAACATTCCATGATGATAGGACTTGGAAAAGATGTGGGTGGCAGAGTCTGGTTTGCAGATTTACCACGCATGCCTCATCTGCTTATTGCAGGGGCTACGGGATCTGGGAAAACTGTATGTATGAATACTGTTATTACTAGTTTATTATATCAAAACACAGCAGAAGACCTCCGTATGATTATGGTAGATCCAAAGCGTGTAGAGCTCACACTATACAATGGAATTCCACATCTTCTTACTCCAGTCATTACAGATACAAGTAAAACAGTAAATGCACTAAAATGGTGTATAGAAGAAATGAACAGACGATTTGAATTACTTGCACAAGCAGGAAATAGAGATATAGACAGCTATAATCAAAAAAACCCAACACTAAAGATACCTCGTATTATATTTATCATAGATGAGTTAGCAGACCTCATGGCTACTGCTGCAAATGAAGTAGAATCTGGTATTATCCGTCTAGCACAAATGGCCCGAGCCGTGGGTATTCATTTAATTGTAGCAACCCAGCGCCCAAGTGTAGATGTGATTACAGGGCTTATGAAAGCAAATATTCCAGCTCGTATAGCATTTTCTGTAGCATCTATTACTGATTCCAGAACTATCCTAGATTCTGCTGGTGCTGACAAATTAATTGGTCGTGGAGACATGTTACTCCAGACAGCCGACTTATCTAAACCTATTCGTATCCAAGGTGCATTTATTGCAGAAGAAGAAGTAAAACGCATTGTAAAATTCTTGAAAGGAAAAGGAACACCTGTGTATGATGATTCTATTGTTCAATCTACAAATGGAAAAGGAACTGCCAGCATGTTTGGTGGAGAAAATGATGACCAAGATCCATTATTCTTTGATGCAAAAAGATTAGTTGTAGAAGCAGGAAAAGCAAGTGCATCATTTTTACAAAGAAAACTAAAAGTAGGATATGCCCGTGCAGCACGTATATTAGATGAATTAGAAGAAGCTGGAATTATTGGCCCTTCAAATGGGGCAAAACCAAGAGAAATTCTTATTAGTGAAAAAGAAATAGAAAAGACCATGGGTGCAGGTGGTGAATTAAATGTATATAAACAAGCTCCACCCCCACCACCACAAAAAAGAGAAGAGATAGAGGTAGAAGAAGATGAAGAGAAGGAGTATGAAGAGGAAGAAGACGATAGTGAGGATGATGAAGAAGAGGAAGATCCATATGATGGGCTTGATGATGAATATGAAGAAGACGAAGAGGAAGATGAGGAGGAAGAAGATGATGATAACGAAAAAGAGCTGTTTTAGTATATGTCAACTAAAAAAGAAAAAAGATTCAAAGAAAAAAAACTTGTTGAATCAAAACGAGTGTGCTTATGTCTACAAGAAGCACGCCTCTATAGAGGAATGACTCTCGCTGAAATGGCAAAAAACATACGTATAAGTAAAGAGCATCTACGTGCTATAGAAGAATGTCGTTTTGATGAATTGCCATTTGGAAAACTCTACCAAAAAAAATTAATCACTTCATACATAGAACAACTTGATCTTGACCCAGCCCCATATATTGAACAATTCACATACGAAGAAGTAAATAAAAAAAAACCAACCATTACAAAAAGAAAAAGATTAAGCTCTTTTTCTTTTACATATAATCTTCCATTAATATTACGAAACCTAGGGATTGCTTTGGTCACACTTGGAATACTCAGTTATCTAGTGCTTCAAGTAAAACAAATCATAGAACCACCTACACTTACCATTTATAGCCCAGATAGCGGTCTTATTACGCATGAGGCTACTCTAAAGGTCTATGGACAAACTGATAAGCATGCCCAAATTCAAATAAACGGAAAAAATATTGTAAATAATGAAGAAGGATATTTTCAAGAAGAGTTACCCTTGTCTCCTGGTATAAATACAATTACCTTTACTGCGAAGAAAAAACATGGAAAAGCGATCTCTGATACACGTCATGTGGTATATAAACAAGCAAATAGTTTATAAAAAAGTAAGTAGCCACATATAAATTCGTACGGTATATTTTAAAAAACACGTCATTGCGAGTTGCCGATAGGACAACGCGGCAATCCTAAACTTTAGTGCGTTTAACTTTGGGATTGCTTCGTCGTTCCTCCTCGCAATGACGTGAGAAATTGATTGAGACTAAATAGCTCCAATAATTTTTGACAATACACGCTAAACAAGGTATTATTTATACTGTCTTGTATAAATAATACCGATTATTTAGGCAAGATAGTATATAATACCATTTTTTAATTTATTTGGTGCCTGCCCAATCGTAATAATATTTCTGTATGACAAAAAAAGACGAATCACAAGCAAAAATGAATGCTGCCCAATCCGCTATTGATCAAATTAAACAACGATACGGGGACGGGGCTATTATGAAATTTGGAGAGGCACGTGCTATGGAAGTAGAATCTGTTTCTACTGGATGTATTTCACTCGATATTGCTCTAGGAGTAAAAGGAGTCCCACGTGGAAGAATTATTGAAATTTATGGCCCAGAGTCTAGTGGAAAAACAACTCTTTCCCAACACATTCTTGCAGAAGTCCAGAAATTAGGCGGCATTGCAGCATTTGTAGATGCAGAGCATGCACTAGATCCAGACTATGCAAAGAAAATTGGTGTAGATGTAAAAAACTTACTTATTTCTCAGCCAGACAATGGTGAACAAGCATTAGAAATTCTAGAAACACTTGTTCGATCAAATGCAGTAGATATTGTAGTAATAGATTCAGTAGCCGCACTTGTGCCAAAGGCAGAGATAGAAGGAAACATGGGAGATTCACATATGGGCCTACAAGCAAGACTCATGAGCCAAGCGCTCCGAAAACTTGCAGGTATTGTAAATAAAACAAATACAATAGTGATATTTATCAACCAAACTCGTCATAAAATTGGTGTGTTTTTTGGGAATCCAGAAACAACTACTGGTGGAAATGCATTGAAATTTTATTCTTCTATACGTATAGAGGTCAGACGTAGCGCACAAATAAAACAAGCAGACAAAGTTATAGGAAACAGAGTAAAAGTAAAAGTAGTAAAAAATAAAGTTGCAGCTCCATTTATGACAACAGAATTTGACATTATGTACAATGAAGGAATTTCTCTTGCAGGAGATACACTAGATACTGGTGTCACACAACAAGTCATTAACAAGAGTGGAAATAGTTATAAATTTGGTGAAATAAAACTAGGAGTTGGAAGAGAAAAAGTAAAACTATTCCTAAGAGAAAATCCAGAGACAATGAAACAAATTAGAGAAAAAATTTGGGAAACAATAGAACGTGGTCCTGCTCCAGAAGAAGAAAAAGGAGCCCCTGGAAAAAAAGAAACCTTAGAAGATACTACAGCAGTAGAAAAAAAATAAATAAAATTTGAAATAAAAAAGACGTTCTATTATGAACGTCTTTTTTTATGTATACTATTTTATTTAAATAATTTCTCCACTTCTGTCCCTGTATAATAATATGTTAATAATGCTTTCCAAGATAATCCTTCTTCCTCAGCACGAGCAGCAGCATCTAGTTGACTCATTCCTACTCCATGTCCATACATAGATTTACCCGCGTCATACTCGGTTTTTACAGAGACAAGCCACGGCTTTCCAGTACGTCCCCATCCCGCTTCTACCCAGCTTCGTGTTCTTCCATCACTATGCCCAAAGTACGGAGTCGTAACTACTTCATCATTATAAGTAACCACATAACCACGTGTGGCATTTACTGCATCTATAAAATTATTCATCATCTTTTCATTCTCAGCCCCCAGATATAACTGATCCCCCGTATGTGCCACAACATCAAAATACCTTGTAGGGTATCTTCCACCAGATGCTTTTATGTTATACGCATAACTTCTCTGTGCTACTGCTTGAGAACGCAAATACTCTTTATTTGATCCATTGGAATTTTCTCCCATTCCCTTCATATAATCTTCTAGGAACAATTCATTAATCACATATTTTGCAGCCCCACCTTTCATAGATCTAAACTCCATTGCTCCATGATATCTATTGAAATTTGTAGGCCCTTTCCATCTAATTTTTCTTTCATAATTTAATAATGCAAAGATGGCGTGATCATTATGTTCTGGGACAAGACGAATGTATGGAGCCTTTGTCACAGAAATATTTCCTGCCACAAGTGCATATACCCCATTTGAATATGTAAGGGTTGCTTTTTTTCCTTTTGGCAATATATCTACTTTTTTATCTCCACTATATATAATATAGGAATCTTCTGTTGATTGAAATATGACACTGTTTTCTTCTATCTTCCACACACCTACACGTATCTTTGGTTCCTCTTTTAATGTATATGTTTTTGGGGGAATAACAGATGCAGATGTTTTAAATGATGGTGTAGTATATTCTTCTGCTGCATCTTTTGTCACTACCAAATGAACATTCGCTTCCGATCCTTCTACTCGTTCCCCTTCTATTTCTAGAAAAAAGACTATGTCATAATCTCCCTTTTTTGCTGGAGCACGAAATGTAAATTCTTTACGAATAAATCCACCTTCATCTACAGGACTAACAACTTCTTCTACCAGAGTATCATTTTTCCAATTTTTATCTGCATAGGATAATTTCTTACTATTTCCTGCAAGTGCTGTAGGCATAGTAGAACGAAACCTATGCGCATCCCACGTTTCTTCTCCCATATTACGGTACACAATAACAGCAGAAACCACTTCGCCACCGCTAACAGAAACTTCTTTTTTTGTATTTGCAAACACCTTTGCTTGGTACAATGATTTTACTTCTTCTATTTTTTTCTGTGCACTATCTGTAGGTAATTCTTTTTCCAATTCAACAACTTCTATCACTTCTTTTTTTGTAGCAGGGACAACATTTATTTTCAAAAAGAAATATCCTCCCTTTAGCCACGTGTGATTTTCTACTGCCAAATGAAACCATTCTTTATACGTTCCCGCTGTATCTGGGGCAGTAAGTTCAATGGTAAGCTCTCCTGTTCCCCCAGGTGGAATATATCCTTTCATCTTTGCTGTTTGATTTGTGCTTAACCAATTTGGTCCCACAAAATCTGAGTCTCTATATTTCATTTCTACTGCATATGCAGATACAAAGTTTATAGCACTTTCACTCCATGTTTTTGTTCCTGTATTTTTAAATGTTATGGTAACGGATTTTGTCTCCCCTGCTTCTATTTCAATAGGATCTGGTGTGGATTGACTCACAAATTGAGCACGATATTCATAATCACGAAAGTTAAAATCATCCTTTGCTTCTGCTGGTGAAATAAACAAGCCAAAGCTTATAATAAATAAAAAAGAAAATAATAATGTTGAAAATAATTTTTTCATAATAAAAAACGTAATTTAATATGTATGTATTATAGCATATTTTTATTTTAAAAAACACACCCATTTCTCTTGATAAAACTATGAAAAAAACGGATTTATCCGGCAGGGCTACGCTTACTTCGCCCTGTAAACTCCATCTGCCGTAAAGAATAAGAGAACCGGACTTGTCCGGCGCAGCTTGCCGTAAGGACAAGCGGAGCCGGATTGAAAAAAAACTCATTTTCTGTTATAAATAAGATATGACAATCACAAAAAAATTAGCACATAATGTTGCTGCACAACTTATTGGAAAAATAATTTCTACGTTACTAGGGTTACTTGCTGTAATAATGCTTACCAGATATCTAGGCGTAGAACAATATGGATGGTATACCACAGTTATCAGTTTTCTTGGGTTTGCTGGAATTTTAGTTGATTTTGGCATGGCACCACTGACTGCACAGATGACGAGCGAACGCCCTACAAACATAACTGATAAGGCATTCAAAGAAAAACAAATACATATTTTCCATAATTTGTTTACCTTCAGATTAATCACTGCATTTATTTTCTTTGCGCTCGTTCCTATCATAGCGTGGTTTTTTCCATATCCGCTAGAAGTAAAAATTGCAATCTCATTTACCACGATTTCATTTTTTGCTATTTCCATGAATCTGGTTTCTGTAGGGCTTTATCAAACAAGATTAAAAACACACTTGCAATCCATAGGGGAAGTAATAGGACGAATTGTGCTGGTGCTGGGAATTATATTTATGATAAGGGCACAAGCGAACTTTCTTCCAGTCTTGGGAATTATTACACTGTCCAACGTGGCTTATGCACTATTTGTTTTATACTCTACAAATAAACTAGTAAAACTACGCCTTGTTTATGATAAAACAGTATGGAGAGAAATTATAAAAAAAATGTGGCCAATTGCAATTTCAATAATATTTAATGTTGTATACTTGCGTGGAGACACACTTATCCTAGCACATTTTCATAGTCAGATAGATGTGGGTCTATACGGTGCCGCATACCGTGTTATTGATATAGTATCCCAGCTTGCCATGATGATGATGGGATTACTTCTTCCGCTACTAGCGCATGCATGGTCTAGGGAGTTAAAAACCGAATTTAAAAAATATTACCAACAAGCATTTGATGTCATGATGATGCTGGGGCTGCCTATAGTAACAGGAACCATACTAGCAGCAAAACCAATTATACTACTGTTTAAAGAAGAATATTTAGGAGCAGTTTACCCACTTCAAGTATTATCTCTGGCAGTACTAGGAGTATACTTTAGTGCTATTTATGGACACGCAGCAGTGGCGATTAATAGACAAAAAGAAACGATTTGGGTATTTGCAAGCAATGCTATTATCACGTTTACTGGATACATGATTTTTATCCCAATGTATGGAATCCCCGGAGCAGCGTGGATGACGGTATTTTCTGAACTATATACTGGTGTTATGTTATTTTTTATCATCAGACATTACAGTAAAACTTCACTCTCACTAACTACTTGGTGGAAGATCGTTATATCTACCACAGCTATGGGGATGGTGGTCTATGCAATGCAAAATCAACATATCGCCATTATTATTCCTGTGGCAATGCTTGTGTACGCACTGTTTTTATATATAACAAGAGCGGTGAAGAAATCATTTATTGTTGAGATTTTTGGGAAGTAAAAATCTAAGACAATCTTCCACCCAACTCCTTCATCTTCCCGACCCACTTCTCTTTCTTCTCATCAGAAAAATTCTTTACAGCTCCTATCTTTATTTTTTTCTTTGTTTTTATCCCACAAAATCCAAATATCCCTGTAGAAATAATTCTTTCAGAAGCTCCACGTAATATTAAACAATTGATCAATGGTGGAGAATCCATGGTCGCTATTATATGTGCTGTGCGTCCTTTTAACAATTTATCCCAACCACTTCCCTTTTTATGGAATGAAAAGGCAAATCCAGGTAAAAATATTCTGTCAAAAAATCCTTTGAGTATTGCAGGCATTGTCCCCCACCATGTAGGATAAAAGAGCGCAATATGATCTGCCCACTTTATGCTTTCTTGTGCACTAAGCAAATCTGGCTCCAATGCCTGGATTTCTTTATACCCCTTATGTAAAATAGGATTAAATTTAAGATCCCCCAATGCAAGAAATTTCACTTTATTCCCACTTTTTTTAGCCCCTGCCGCATATGCTTTTGCAAGTCTTCCATTGAAACTATCCTTATCTGGATTGGCGAGCATAATTAAAATTTTTTTCATATATTGTATATATTAGATAATTATATTATAGTATAACTTAATAAACAGTAGCCCCATACCTATTTAAACTCAACCGAAGTTATAGGTTACAAGTAATAGTATACCATAATATGTCCATCATGCTTATTCCCCTCATTTTACTCTGCTTTTCAATTATTACCTTTTATCGTTTTTCTTGGGGAATGTTTTTATTCTTCCTGTTTTTACCTACGTATCTCCTACGATTCCAGATTGGATTTATACCCACAACTCTACTAGAAGGATTTTTTTTCATTATCCTACTAGCATGGATGTATAGTCAATGGAAAGATAAAACATATCTCGCAACGCTTCAATATTTGCTACAAACACATAAGTCACTCCTCATTGCCATAGGACTTTTTTTACTTGGTGCTACAATTAATCTGTTTTTTTCACATAACATACTAAATGCAGCTGGTGAATGGAAAGCATTTTTTATAGAGCCCGTCATATTATTTTTTATCCTCACAGATTGGTTAAGAAAAAAAGATATTCAATATGTAAAAAATTTCGTATACACTCCCCTATTACTCATAGGATTTGTCACTGCAGCACTTGCCATATTTCAACACTTTACAGGATGGATGGTTCCATGGGACTTCTGGGAAAATAGAAACACTTATCGTGTTACAGGCTGGTATGGATTCCCAAATGGCGTAGGATTATTTTTGGCCCCACTTTTCCCACTCTCCCTCTACATAGTGGTAGATACATGGGGAAAAATGAAAAAAAAGACAAGATCCATACAGACAACATTTCAATTTTTTCTTGCACTTTTTTTAATCCCCATGACAATACTTGGCGTATATTATGCTAAATCCACAGGAGGATTAATTGGAATCCTAGGAAGCATGGGAGTGCTTTTATTGATATGTAAAAAAACACGCATCCCTACAATCATAACAGGAATACTTTGTTTTGTGATCCTTTTTTCTCTACCAGCCACAAACCCAATCCGTAAAGAATTGTTTTTCCAGGACAGATCCGGGCAAATGCGCTTAGATATGTGGGCAGAGGCCACAGAATTAATTATAGAACACCCCATAGTTGGAGCAGGGCTTTCTTCTTATCAGAAAGAAATTTATCCCTACAGAATAGATAAATGGATAGAAGTATTTCATCATCCACATAATATATTTCTCGCCATGTGGGTAAATATTGGAATTATTGGATTAGTTGGATTTCTTTGGATTATTATTTGGTATACCCGTGTAGCTCTCATGCAATCGAAAAATAGACATGCCGCATTTCTTCTGGCAATTATGGCAGTAAACGTTGTTATGGGGCTGGTAGACTCCCCATATATAAAAAACGATTTAGCATTTTTCTTCTGGATTTTTCCTGCAATTCTCGTTATACTACCCTATAATAAAATTGCTCTAAAAAAATGATTATGTCTAAAAAAGAAACTTCCATAGCACTTTTCCATGAAAAACAAGTTCGTCGTCATTGGGATGAAGAAAAAGAACTATGGTTTTTTTCTATTGTAGATATTATTGCTATTTTAACAGATAGCCCTCGTCCAAGAAAATATTGGAATGCGCTAAAAACTAAGTTAGATGAAGAAGGAAATCAACTGTCCCAATTTTTGGGACAGTTGAAAATGAAAGCCCCCGATGGAAAAATGAGAATGACAGATGTAGCAGATACAGAAACTCTTTTCAGACTTATTCAATCAATTCCCTCCCCAAAGGCAGAGCCTTTTAAATTATGGCTTGCAAAAGTTGGTTATGAGAGAATAGAAGAAACAGCAGATCCAGAACTTGCTTTTGACAGAGCTATGCAAACCTATTTACAAAAAGGATACTCGAAAGAATGGATAAACCAAAGATTGAAAACTATTGAAGTTCGTAAAGAACTTACTGATGAATGGGGAGAGCGAGGGGTAAAAGAAGGGCTAGAATTTGCAATATTAACAGATGAAATTACAAAAGCATGGTCTGGAGAATCTGTAAAATCATATAAGAAATTAAAAGGATTGAAAAAAGAAAATCTGCGAGATAACATGACAAATCTTGAGTTAGTATTAAATATGCTTGCAGAAACCACAACTACTGAAATTTCAAAAAAGAAAAATCCAAAAAACTTAGAGCAAAGTACACAGATTGCAAGACAAGGTGGTCATGTAGCTGGGACAGCACGAAAAGAAATTGAAAAAACAATTGGAGAAACTATCATAACACCAAAAAATGCAAAAGAGTTAAAAAAACTAATTCTAAAAAATTAAAATAATACATATGACATGGAGGACAAAAAAACTTAAACTACTTTCTAGCGCACTCCTTTCATTAAAAACAGAAAAGGACATGCTAAATTTTCTGCGGGATGTCCATACACTAGAAGAACTAGAAGAAATTGCAAATCGCTGGGCAATAGTACAGTTACTTGAAAAAGGCATCCCATATAGAGAAATTGCAAAAAAAACAGGCGTGAGTACCACAACTGTTACACGTATTGCCCACTGGCTTCATCATGGTGAAGGTGGATATGAAAAAGCATTAGAAGTGAAGTAGAGACGCAGCATTGCTGCGTCTTTGCAATATACAGAGACTCCGCAAAACCATGCCCATTATATTTTATCCACAGGCGACTCTTTACATAACTGTACTCATGTGTTAGTGTAGTAACACATGATAATAAACCTTTTATGAAAAAGATACTCTGTAACACAATCCATCATTACCACTCCCTCAGATAATAAAGTATCGAGTTTTTTATGCTGAGGATATGATCGCTATATATAGGCGATTTTTTGTTTGCTTAAAAAAATAAGGCATTTGGGAAAAGAAACCATTTTGATCTGTGAAATCGAAACAATAAGGGCAGTGCCTGCATGTGCCACGAATTTAAATAATGCAATTCAATATAATCTAAATACATCTTAAAGCACAATATGGAAATAATATATTACACAATCAATCCTGGCGGAAATATAACCGCAATTGTTACCAACAACATACAAAAAAAATATAGAGTAACGATTGCACAACAAATTCTTCAATCTGACAAATACATAGAACAGGTCGGCTTTATTACGATGCCAAAAAATAAAAAAAATGATGGACGCATTGAAATGGCTGGAGGAGAATTTTGTGGCAACGCAGTGCGATCTCTCGCATATCTTTTGTGGAACAAAAAAAATAAAAAAAAACTGCTACTTGAGTCTAGTGGCTACAATAAAAAAATACCAGCAACAAGTGATAGTAAAGTGTCGACAATATCCGTAAATATTAATGATTTTTCTCTTAAAAAAATAGAAGAGGGAACCATTGTCTCCTTACCAGGAATTACGCACCTGGTAACAACCCAAAAAATGAATAAAATAAAAACAAAAAAGCTTCTTAAAAAATACAAACTCCTAACAGAAAAAGCTTCTGGAGTAATTTCTTTTACAAAAAAAGCTAAAAATATAGAAATCAAACCCATAATTTGGGTACGCGATGTTGGAACACTTTATGAAGAAACAGCTTGTTCATCTGGCACACTAGCTGTGACATACCTATTACTAGAAGACAAAAAAACAAACGAACTCATAGTGAAACAACCAAGTGGGTCTTTTTTCAAAGTACTTTTAAAAAATAAAGACTTGGTATTAGAAGGGCCAAACGTGTCTATAGAACAATACAAAATGTATCTTAACTTGTCTTCCCTCTATCAATACTGATGGTGGGGATACAAAGTAAGACATACCGAAAGGAAAATCTATGAGATTTCGTAGTGACGCAATAGCTGGCTTGCTCGTTAACACCAGTGACATCGTAGGAAAAACGATTCGTAGCATTCCGATTGATGAAAAAGTAACTCTGTCAGTTGGATGCGGTGTCAAAGATAGTGGCATTCCTCTGCGCTTTCTTGCATACATCATCCCAGCCCTACATCTTCTCAAGCAATTGACACAACAGACAAAGCTTGAAGTCTATCTTGCACTAGAGGGGGTGCTCCGAGTAAATGGAATGGACGAAGCAAAAACGCGCGCCAACGCCAACAAAATGGCCCGCCTTGTCATTGAATATGTGAAAACATTTCACCCAAAAGTGGCTGGACAAGTCGACGTTCTCTTTGACAGAAAGATAGAATTTGGTTCAAAACTCGACCAGCAAATTGATGGATTAACAACAGAGCTCTCAAGACTTACAAGTTCTGTAGAGCCAATCCAAAAATTCGTAGAGGCGAGAAACGGAGCCCAATCACTTCGCTACATGGCAGAGCACACTCTCTACATGAGAGACCCGCTTTGCTGTCTCCTCCCACTTGAAGACAACCTGCTGGTCCCAATGGCTAGCACAGGAATGGTCCACGTGATAATGGTCGGAGGACCGGCTGAAAAGGTGTTCCATAAAGCGCGTACAGCGCTTATGGGGCAACTCCCCACCCACGATAGGTGGAAAAGTAACCAGTTCTTCACACAAATTGGTAGCCCTCCAAGCTACCACCCACAAGATGGAGAATCCCTCTACGGGGATGAACTTCCAAGCAATGTCGCTGATCTTTTCGATTCCATCCTGAAAAATGTCTCAACAAACAGAGGCGTTCAAAAAGGGGTGATGCGAGACATGCTAGTGCTACTCATAGACAGCGGAGCGGGGAATACTTTTCAACAAGTCGGAAGACTTTCCGGGACACTACGACGAGGAGGAAAAATCGACACCGAGATCGCTCATCTGCTGCAAGACGGGTGGAACCGTCTACGCACTTTGTAAACCGAGCGGGAATAACCCACCCGCATACAAGTTTCTTCTTCATTGCCTGGGAAATATTTCCAATGGCACCAACGGCACGAAAAAACGTGCAAAGGAAAGTAGAATGACAATAGTAGTCACCCCCGAAAGCAAACCAGAAACCATCGCGGAAGAAATCCGCGCGGTACGGCTTAGTGACAAAACGCCATCCATCAGCGCTGAACCAGCAGTAACACAAGAAAAACTGCGCCAGATCGCTGAACACCTCCGTTTACAGGGGGTGCAACATATGCAGAACTCTGCATCAGCGATGGACGAAGGATTGTGGCCAGAATTCTCCGATCCGGAAAGGTTTCTCGATCTAACACCACTTCCTCCGCAGATAAACCACAACATCTGTCCTAGGTGCAGGCATCCAAAAGTAAATGGAGCATGTGCCTGTTCAGAACACACAGGGCACTAAAAGCCCACCCACAGAGAAACACCCACCTAAATTCTCGAAAAGATCAAAAATAGATCTTGACCGAGAAAAACAGTCGTGCACACCGACTTCATCCGCGTGCACATCCCATTATGGCCATAATGAGAACAAAAGAACCGATTTATTCGGTTCTTTTGTATATATATTTACTTATACACCCGCTCATGCCCACCAACACTAAACATAATCACCAGCGTATAATCCTCAAACTCTTGAAAAATAATCC
>JABIGQ010000001.1 GCA_018650085.1 Candidatus Magasanikiibacteriota bacterium
CTCATTTAACAATATCTCATCAAAGATAAGTGTAATCTCCTCACCAGTAGTCGTATCTGTAGCAGTACCTATCACCTTTGACATTAGATATGTTTGGGATGGATTATTTTCCTGTCGTTCCAGTAAAAAAGATAAAGCTAAGACATCTAAACCAATAGGCATAGAATCAACTGTCCAAGTAATCTTTTTCTTATCACTGTTATAATCAATCTCCCCAGCTGGAACATCAAAAGAACTTTCCTCTAGGAGAGTATTGCCAAATACTTCTGCAGAAAGTGTAATATCTTTTAATTCATGAAAGGTATTCCCTAGCACCCATGTCACCGCATGATTATCAAATGAACTATCTCCCACTTCCACATCATCACGCACATCTAGTGACACATCTGAATTTAGTGTCATTACTATTGGCGTACCAGATAATACTTTTTGTTCTCCATTTTCTTTATACTGCATATCTGTAGAAAAAGTAATCTTTGAAGCAGTAAAATTTGTCAATGTTATATCTGTACTATTTTGAATTGGGACACTCACATCTATAGTCACCTCTTCTCCAGGAGCTAGGCGTGCCAAGTCTGGGATATGCCGTTCATCCCATGTCATAATCCCCAGACGATATTGATCATTTACTTGTTCCCCCACTAACAATCCATCTACAGAATCCTCATAATCTCCCCATCGTAACATGCTTCTTTTATTATATGACGGTGCTTCATACACACCACGTACTCGGATATTTTCCAAAGTTGTTTTCCCATTATTTCTCACAACCATACTAGCAAGGAGCACTTCTCCAGGTTGTACAGAAAAATCATGCATTGACCCATTTATTGCTGGGATAATAGATATATCTATATCATCTGCCAGTGCAGTAGTTATTTTCTCTTCTACATACACAAACGGATCTGCTCCTTGTGCTGGTAGCATTTCTAAACGAATAGGCAATACCGCATCTGCCCCATCACCAGACTGTTCAAATGATCCATAGACCATAACTGTATATGTTTCTACATCCGCAGGAACTGTCCAACGATATGGGTAAAATTCATCACTAGCAGGTTCACTCTTTGTTTTTATAAATACATTGTCTGGGCTAAATAATAATTGGACGTCCCCAGAAATGCTTTCTGCGTCTGATAATTTCGTCACTACTATTTCAATAGGCACTTCTATTCCTGCTATAATATTATCTGGAATAATAACCTCCATAGTATATGGCGCATCACTTATAGTAATATTTGCCGTAGCAACTTTTTGGAATTCAGAATGAAAATTTTCTGGATAATAATTTAAAAATACACGAAATGATTGCGCTTCCCCTATATCTCCATACATTTTCCCATATATATCTATATATCCACTGTCATGCGCTCCTACCGTGCCTAGCACCCATTCATCATTACTCTCATTGGAGGGCTCTATGGTACTTTCCTTGAACTCAAATCCAGAAGGATAACGCACCTGTAATACTGCTTTTGATAATGTTCGCCCCTGATCATTTCTATATCTTAGGCGATAACGAACTTCTTCTCCAGGTGTTACTGCCTCTTCTCCAGAAATTGATAAAATAATTGATTCCTCAGAAAAAGAAGATGGCGGTTGAAATACAAAAAACCCAACCCAAGCAACCACTGATAAAAAAACAACAGACAGTAGCAATACAGAAAATGCTCGAAGCAATCTACTACTTTTTCGTACCTGAAATTGACTCATGTCTGGAAGAGAGCCATCTTTATTTTTATAAATATCTAATAGTTCATCATCTATCTTGTTTTCTTTTTTTGTGTTCTCCTTTTCTGGAAAAAATTCTTCAACCTCATGTAGATCTTCTGGCTTCTCTTCGTCTACATCTTCATCGTCCTCCATACCTGCACGCACTGGACTTGTGGCTGATTCTTCTAGAGTCTCAACTGGCAATTCTTCTTCTTTTACTTTTACTCTTTTTTTCTTTTTTATAACTACTTTTTTCTTTACCGTTTTCTTTATTTTCTTTATTTTCTTTTTTGCTACTTTTTTCTTTACTTTCTTCTCTGGAATATCTTCTAAAGGTGTGTCTAAAGAAGTGTCTACAAATGTATGCACTTCTTCCTCTGATTGTTCTGGTTTTTTGTCTGGTTGTTTAAGCATATATATACTATTTTGTTTAAATAATTTAGAAATATTTTTCTAAAATTTTGAGCGAAGCAGTGCTGAGAATTATGAAGTGATGCCTACGCATCATTGAATGATTTAAAGTGCTGATGTAGCCAATATTTTTGGAAAATAATCGGAATTATTTAGACATGATAGTATCCATATATTATTTTTGTTCAAACACGACCCCAATAGATTGGTCACTCCGTAATGGAACTTGCATAGTAGCACCATTTATGGCGAGATCCATACGCTCGTTTGAACGCCAGATAGGATTCCATCCCTCGGGATAAATAATTGTTGTTGATAATTCACTTTCCACGCCAGATTGTTTCTGAACAAATAAACTATACCTAGAAGCCACTCGTGGATTTGGGCTAAATAATGATGCCAATCTATCTTCTTTTGTTTTTGATTCCATATTTACAGCAAATGGAAGTTCATAGGTAAAATACACAACACTTTCTTGACCCGGCGCAGTGCGCACCCAATTTTCAAATGATGTTTTTCCAAATGACGTTACCACACGTGTACCAGTTTCTGCATGAATTTTTTCGTCATATTCATATAACATTTTTTCTGGATCTGGAGTATACCAATCTTCTGGCACGTCAAATGCAGACTCTTCTGGATATGTAAATCCACCAGCATCTAGGAGCACTGCCCCCTCTGGCACATAGACACGCATGTAATTTGTATTTACACTTCCATAAAATAATTCTCCCGGATGCCCTGTATGTTTTCTGGTAATAACAACTGAATTTATAATTCTTCCGTCTTCTTGGATTACTGCTTGATGGTCAATAGTTTGTTCTATTTTTGCATCACTTTTTTGTCCTTGCAAATTAGCATTTACCACCATAAGATAATCTTGCACAGGGCTTGTTTGCACTATTTCCCCTGTCCAACCAAATGATTGAAATACATGTTCCACTTCATTATCAAAGAAAAATACTTGAATATCTTTTTCCCTTGCGCCATCATGCAACCCCGTTAAAAGCTGTATCATATCTACTTGATCAAGTGTTGTTACCGTTTCAAGCAGCTGGCCCATCACCTCGCCAATAACTGCCTTTGGTTGATTTAATTTTTTATCATAATCAATTTCTACTTCTTGTTGAAGCGTAGTCAATGCATCTTCTGCCTGTAACACAATATCAAAAGCTTCATTTTCTACAGGACCAATGACTGTAAGTAAACGCTCAAGCATGCGCGCATTTATAGCAATCACACCATCCACAGTACTTCCACGACTATGCTCATAAAACCATGCCATTTTTCTAGCAGATGCAGGAAAATCTGGCCACCAGTTTGCATCTTGAAATTCCCATCTTGCATTCACCAATTGTAATGGTGCAGGAGCTTCTACATACGTATCTAATTGCCCTTTTAAATCATAGGTTCCACCAGGAGGAACTTCTATATTTTTTATTTCACCTTTCTGAATATCCAATACTGCAAAACTTCCCATAAAACCACCCGTAGGTCTTATCTCATGATGATTTTGAAATACAAGTAAATATCGTCTAAAATCTTCACTTCCAAGTATAACCTCCAATGCCTGAGATAATTCAACTAGATCTTTCATATCATTTATAAATGCTGCAAAAAGCAATTTAAATTCAGAAAAAGATTGTTGGTGCTCTACAGGTAATACACTTGGATGTACCCCAGCTAATATTGCCAATGCTTCATCATACTGCACCGTCGCACTGCGCATATGTTGGCGAATAGTGACAAGACGATTTGTCATTAATACATCTTTTTCCTGTGCTTCACTAATTCCTTTTATCAAATATGTATTGCCAAGCGCAATATGCTGTCCTGCCTGTAAAATATACTGCCTACTTTTTAACTGCGTTCCCACCACTGGTAAAAGAGATGTAATATACTGAGCCACATGATGTTCTTGTTCAATTAAATCATTTGCCTCTGCCAATAAACCAAGGGCTTGCTGTAAATCTGCCTGCGCCTTTGGGATATCTGTATGCAATGCCGCAAGTGTCGATGATTGAAGAGATAAAAATCCTTGCGTACTTGCCTCTACTACTTGATCACTCGTTTGTCTTACTTGTCTATAATATGAAAATACAGGAACCGGTAATGCCAGAAGTAAAATAAACGCTACCGCCCGCATAGCAAATGTTTTCCAGGAAATCTGTTTATTCATTTCTAAAATCCATATCTTGCTATCTTCCACCATCTCAAAGAAACGCTCCATTGGATTTAAGCGAGGAAGTTTTGGGAGACGAGATTTCAAAGATGGACGCGCTTGCTTTTGTTTTTCTTTATCAATACGAAAATGTCCATACGTTGATAAAGATTTTTTTTCTGAAACAATAGTTTTTTTTGTCATTTCTTCTCCAGTCGCATGACTCACCATGTCTGCAAAATTTACTGGAACACGTACTTGTTGCTTTTTCTTTTTTTCTATAAATGGAGTAATGCTCCATGGGATATCCCTCTCTTCCGCACGCAAATCTATCATGTGCTTTGATTTCTTTTTTTCTCCAAATGATCGCACTGGCACTCGTTCTTTTCCTTTCTTTTTTTCCATAGCTAAAACAGGACATGTTCTTTTTGTATGTCCCGTATTCTGACAAGCAGAACAACGACGAATTGTTTTTTTTCGCGTCGCCATAATAAAAACGTTACTCTTATTATACCATATCATGACACATAACAAAAACACCCCAACTTCGTTGGGGTGTTTTATAAAAAAATATTTTTTACTCTCTATTTTTTCTCTTCACTTTTTTCTTCCACTGCGTCTTTTTTCTCTTCAACATCATCAACTTTCTTTTCTTCTACTTCTTCCAGAGTTTCAACTTCTGATTTTTCTTTTACCTCATCTTCTGACTGTTCGCTACTCACTTCTTTTCCTTCTCCTAGATCCACAACATTGATTTGCCATCCAGTTAAACTAGCAGCAAGACGAACATTTTGTCCAGATTTACCAATAGCAAGAGAAAATTGATCCTCTGCTACCTTTGCTATTGCTACTTTTTCTTTTTCATCCAATTCAACAGTACTTACTTTTGCAGGAGATAATGCTTCTTTTATAAATTCTTGAACATCATCATTATACTGAATGATATCTACTTTTTCTCCACCCAATTCATCTATAATAGTTGTAATACGACTTCCACGCTGCCCAATACATGAACCAATAGGATCAATACTTTCATCTCCAGTCCATACTGCAACCTTTGATCTATTTCCAGGATCTCTTGCGATTCCTTTTATCTCAACTTCATTATTTCCAATTTCTGGGATTTCTTGTTCAAATACTGCACGCACCATATCTTGATGTGCACGAGAAAGAACAATTTCAGGTCCACGATTCCCCATTCCTACAGACATGACATAAAATTTCATTCGAACACCTGGACGATAAAATTCACGTTGGATCTGTTCTGCTTGAGGTAATATTCCTGTAATTTTTCCTAAATCAATAATAATATTCCCTTGTCTATCACGACGTTGCACCGTTGCTTGAACAATTTTTCCTTCTTGTTCTTGAAAATCTTCAAATACATTTATTCTTTCTGCTTCTCGTAATTTTTGGATAATTACTTGTTTTGCAGTCTGAGCTGCCATGCGCCCAAAGTCACCTGGAATTTCTAATTCAACTTCAAGTACTTCATCTAATTTCACTTTCTTTTTTATTTCTTTTGCAGCAGAAATCATCATCTCCATTTTTGGATTAAATCGTGGAATAGAAGCAACTTCTTCCTCTGTTAATTCTCGTTTTTCTTCAGCCGCTAATTCACGCAATTTTACCAAATCTTCTTGCGCTTGTTCTAATTCCTCTTCAGTAATATCTTTCACCACAGTCTTTACGTCCCACATGCGCATATCACCTGTTTCTGCATTGAAATCCACTTTAATATTTTGTTGTTTGTGCCCAAAATCCTTTTTGTATGCAGCGCCAAGTGCTGATTGGATCGCCTCCATCACTATTTCATAATCAAGCCCTTTTTCATCACAGATAATCTGTATTGACTTTGCTATTTCTGATGCCATAATATATAAGATTAAAAAAAATAAAATTAATGAAATATTACTGATAAAATAATATAAATTTTTTTTAAATATCTGAAGGAAAGCATTTTTCTCAAATATTGCGCCTTCTATCGTCCAAACGAGGTACGCATGTAGCGAAGACTAAGTAATATTTGCCAGAAAAACGCGCCTGAATTATGTAAAAAAATTTATATTATTTTACCTAGTTATAACATTGTATAAAAAAAGTAGCTTTATGATGAAGCTACTATAGAGAAACTATATCACACAAACCCCATTTTGTCAATGGGAATAATAAAATGCTGGAGAGAAACCACCCCACGATCCGGCCCACCATATACACTAATTTGCTCAAACTGAATAGGAGTATCCTCTATACATATCCCCCCATGCTTGCAATACCACTTTGCCGCCAACTGCATATGCCGTACTTTTTCCTTATTTGTAGCCCGTGCTCCACTACCTAACCCATATCCACGTGTTTTTACCTCTATAAAACAAAGAGTCTTCCCATTATACGGTTTTTCATGCCACGCAATAATATCTAACTCCCCCATGCGACAGCTGATATTTCTACCAGCAATTTCATAACCCTGCTGTATTAAAAAAAGAGAGGCTTCTTCCTCACCCCATGCTCCTATACGTTGTGTATACCCCTCCATATGCTAAATGATAAATTATGAATTATAAATTTTTTTCATTAACTCTCTCATATAAAATACAAAACAATACATAAGTATCGTATCTATTTTTTCAAAAACATTCCCCTTAATATTTTAAATTCCTCACCCTATAGAAGAGTAATATATACTTATTTAATTTTGAGCTGCTGCCGCTTTAGGCCGAACGAGCTACTAGCTACGAGAGTTTATGAGAAATTAAATAAGTATATGTTACTCTGTCTGTAAAAAACAAAATACTTCTATATATGCTGATATAAAATTAATCCATGATGATATTTCCCCGCCACAAACTCTTCCTGCACAGAAAACCCATGCATCCTAGACCACCGCTTTATATCTTCAAAATCAACAAACCTATCATCTGATGGCCCAAAACTTAATCCCGTTTTATTCCAATCCACCACAACCACCCTTCCTTTATTTTTCAAAACTCTCCTCGCCTCCTCTAACACAGCATGCCTATTATCTACATGCGCAAGTGAATTAACTAAAAATACAACATCAATACTGTCAGCCGCAATAGCCGTACCACCAATCCGTTCAATATCTGCCCAAATAGTATGAATTTGTAAAAATGCTTCCAGACTTGCCCGCTTCTCTACAGTCGCCAATACCTCTTTTAAAATATCTATAGCATAAACAATTCCATCTTCTCCTATAATTCTTGCAGCAGGAAAAACAATATGACCAGTTCTGCCACATCCAAAATCTGCAATATGCATTCCCTCTCGTAATTGCACTTTTTCAAATAAGAGGTGGGGATCGATTAATTGATTTCCACTATGATATACCATAGTTACACTTACAAGCCAAATAAATTACCAAATACACTTAAAAGAATGCTCTGGAATAATCCAGTCATCCACAAAAGTGATACAAAAATTATAATAAGTCCTAAGACTTTATACATAACCCGTGTTCCACCACTTAACCCAAACTTTTCTTCTGCCCAAGCACTACGCCCAAAATTTTCTATAAACCATTCAGTATAGATTATAAGGACAGCACCCATTGCAATAATAAAAATTCCTATAATATATGTCATATGTTCCTAGTATATCATAGATAAAAGAAAGACACACATCTCTTATCGCAACCCTACCATCTTCCTTACATCCTCCATAGTCTTTTGAGCCACTGCCTGCGCTTTCTTTGCCCCTGCAAATAAATGATCTGCAATAGCGTCATGATGAGATAATAATTCTTCTCGCTTTTCTCTAAATGATGAAAAATGATCCGCAATTACTTCTGACAAATCCTGCTTTAAATCTCCATAACGAATAGAACCATCCTTTTGGGCAGCTGCATATTCTTTATATTGTTTTTCTAAACCAAAATGTTTTAGCAATAATAATAAATTTTCTACTCCAACAGATGCATCTCCACCTTCACTTGCCGTCACTGCTTTTTTCATTTTTTTAAGTATCACTTCTGGTGAATCGGAAATTTCTATCACATGCCCCGCACCTAAACTTTTACTCATTTTTTTTGTAGGTTCAAGCAAACTTTTTACACGTGGCACCTCTGTAATAAGAGCCTCTGGTTCTGTGAAATATTCTCCGTACTTATTATTAAACCAACGTGCAGTACTCCGCGCTAACTCCACATGTTGTATTTGATCTTCCCCCACTGGAATATGATTTGCATGATAAAGTAAAATATCTGCAGACATAAGCGCAGGATACGTAAATAACCCAGCATTAATATTCTTTTCTTGCCTCGCTGATTTATCTTTAAACTGTGTCATACGCTCCAACTCAGCCATGGGCGTAATAGTATTAAAAATCCATGCAAGCTCCGTATGCTCTGCCACATGTGACTGAATAAATAATGTAGATTTCTCTGGATCAATTCCTGCGGCAATTAACTCTACTGCTGTACGAATAATCTGATCATGCCTATCATGAGCACTCATATCTCCTGTAAGAGAATGATAATCTACCACAGAAAAATAACAATCATATTCACCACTATTTTGTAAATCCACCCAATTTTTTACCGCACCTAAATAATTTCCAATGTGAAGATTCCCTGTAGGTTGAATTCCTGAGAAAATAATTTTCTTTTTCATATGGATATATAGTTAAATTTATCTTTATGTATATACACTGTATCATAGCAATAAATTGTATAGAGTGCAATGATATATAAAATATGATAATATTGAAAGTGAAAAGCGTCTGTATACGTTCCATGTCTTTGCCGGCAGGACCGACAGACGCTTTTCACTTTTTTAAAAGAACAAAAGAGGGATCAGGCAGAATCGCCAATACGCTTCACCGTACTCACCCAACTATCAATCACGCCAATATCACTAGTATTTCCAAATGCACGAACCTCTACAGTTCCGTGCTTCGTAATACGAACAAGATGCCAACAGTTAGACAAATTTTTATCAAACTTGTACTGCTTAGCAGCAGCATCAAATTCAGCCAAAGATTTATATTCTGGTGGAACCATATCACCAGCTACTAAACCATACAAACGTAAACGCTCCCCGCCAGAAAAATCTCCCATCTCAATAAACTTTGGGGATTCCTTACGAAGTGCATTATATACTCGCAATGCATGTTTAGGATCTTTACATCCATAATGCACATGAGTCCCTGCCACTCGCATAGCTGCAGATAGTTGCACTCTATTCAAATACTCGACAATATATAAATATCTAGTATCTGGAAAATGATCCAATGGAAACCCAGATTCTGGCATAACTTCATTTGGTTCAAGCATACAACCAGTCAAACGAGCCACATACTCACCAAGTACAATATTTCTCTTTAACTCATAGAGCAACTCTAAAACACTTGCATGAGGCTGTGTCCTAAACTCTACTTGGCAAGAAGAAAGCTCATAAGTCCAAGATAAAACACCATAATCTAATCTCATCATCTCTAAAAAGAATTTAGAAAGTGGTACTGCTATAGTATCACTCCCCTGTTTCTGAGTTAGAAAAAACTCCTGTTCTAGACCTACATGACCTACAAAGGAAGGGTTAAACCGCACGCGATCAAGAATGCTCACGATGAAGCTCCTCTTTTTTTGTTTCTTATAGTGCAGAAAGAAACAACTTATCAAAGAACAAATTTTGCACTATAGAAAAGAGAAAAAAAATTTTCCCTTTATCTAAAATACACAATCACTTCAATATTCTACATCCCCAACCTCTCCACCACAAAATCAATGTCCTTATCACCCCGCCCTGAAAGATTTACCAGCAAAACAGTCTCTTTCCCTAACGTAGGAGCTATTTTCATAGCGTGCGCTATAGCATGTGCACTCTCAATAGCTGGAATGATCCCCTCCCTTTTACACAATACTTGAAAAGCATACAAGGCCTCTTCGTCATTAATCACCACATATTCCACACGACCAGTATCTTTTAGATGTGCATGAATTGGGCCCACGCCTGGATAATCTAATCCAGAAGCAATAGAATGCACTGGCAATGGCTCCCCTGTCTCTTGTTGTAATACATACGTCATCATGCCATGGATCACTCCTTTTTTCCCAAGTGTCAGCGTAGCAGCATGATCTCCATCTTTAAAACTTTTTCCACTAGGTTCTACCCCAATGAGTTTTGTATCTTCTTTTAAAAATCCATCAAAGAGTCCAATGGCATTTGATCCTCCGCCCACACAAGCAATAGCATAATCTGGTAATTTTCCTGCAATATCTACAATTTGTTCATGTGCTTCTTTTCCGACCACTGATTGAAATTGATGCACCATCATAGGGTACGGATGTGGCCCCACCACAGAACCAATAGCAAAAAACACATCTTCTGGATCTTTCATATATGCCCCAAACGCACTGTCTACCGCATCTTTTAAACAACGTCCACCTGACTCTACTGCAACAACCGTTGCCCCAAGTAATTTCATACGAACAACATTAGGTTGTTGTTTTTCTATATCAATCGCTCCCATGTGTATCTCACATTCCAACCCAACAAGTGCTGCTGCCGTTGCCAAAGCCACACCATGTTGTCCTGCCCCAGTTTCTGCAAGTAATTTTTTCTTTCCCATTCGTTTTGCAAGAAGTGCTTCTCCCAAACAATGATTAATCTTATGCGCTCCCGTATGATTTAAATCTTCTCGTTTCAAATAGATTTGTGCCCCACAAAGATGCTCACTTAAATTTTTTGCATAATATATTGGAGATGGTCTCCCTACGTAATGAGTAAGTAAATTATGATATTCTGTAATAAAATCAATGTCTTGAATAGCCTCATTATATGCCAAAGTAATTTCTTTAAATAAAGGGACCAACGGTGGTGGAATAAACTGCCCACCATATTCTCCATAATATCCTTTTTCATCTGGTGTGTGTGTAATAATATGTGTCATATACATAAAGATAAAAATAAAAAAACAGACCACGATAATGGCCTGAACTTATATACAAAAAAGTAGGACATTATCGCCAAAAGACTGTCCACCACCATGCAATTTGCATTGTATATAGGGTATTATTCATAATATGAACCTAATATTTTTTTAAATCCGCCTTTTGTGTTTTTTAACATAGTAGACCCACGTGTCACCGTAGCTACTCCAACTCCTAGATCTTTTGCAATCTTTCTCTGTGGAGTTCCTGTTTCTAACATTTTTATAATTTGCAAACGCAGCCCAAAATCTTCATATTCTGCATACGTAAATAAATCAGTTAAAAACAACTTCATTATCTTTGGGTCATCTATATCAGCAAGTAACTCTGCTAATTCCTTCTTATATAATTGTACTTTTGTCATACTCCTTTTGTTATTACATACTAGTACAGTAGTTCTTTCTAGCTTTTTTGTCAAGGGGATAAGTTTATAATATGTTTTTGAATAATATTAATATTTTCTTCTAATGGTTGAGCCATGTCTAATAATATAAATTCATTTTTTTTCTCCTTTAATAAAATTGTATGTGAATTTGGGAAGTCTCGAGATAATCTTCTTTCTAGTGAATCAGAAGCCATCACACGATCTCTTTCCAATGCTCTTTCTCTACAAATATCTATACTTGCATCACATAAAAAAATAGAAACATGATTTTTTTCCATAAGTTCTCCCAGTTTTTCAATATTTAGTGGCGCATGATTTGTCCCTAATTCTAATATTAACGGTGTATTTTGGGACAATAATTTTTCTTCTAGGCTATCATACATTTCTTTATACGCCACAATAGTTTTATCTTCTTGTAATACTCCATCTATAATATATTTTTGTACAAATGGCAACACATCCACATGCTCAATTCGTGGTTCTAAATTTTCTATTATTGTAGTTTTACCAACCCCCGGTTTCCCTATAAATACAAGTAATTGACTCATACATAATTGATTAGTTAATATCCATATATTTAGAATAGCTAAATTACATACACATGTCAATTACACAAACTATACAACAAAAAAACTGCCGGCTTCCCGACAGTTTTTTAATATTTTTATTCTACACTAGTCCTTTTTTCTTCCAAACAAACCACGTTTTTTCTGTGGCTCTTCCACTGGTGGAGCCTTTGGTGCCTCTGGTTTAGGAGGGGCATTTTGGAATTCTACTTTTCCTGGACGCTCACCATGTGGTTTTTTATGTGGTGGGTGTGGAGGTCTCGGTCCTTTATGATGATGCCCTGCACCATGTCCGCCAGCACGTGGAGGTCTAGGAGACTCAGATCTTTCAGGTCGTGGTAACAATGCCTTTATAGATAAATTCACTCGTCCTAAATTATCAATTTCTTTCACTTTTACTTTTACCACATCTCCCATGTTCAATACATCTCCGGGTTTATTTGTTCTTTCCCATGAGATTTCACTTACATGAACTAATCCATCTTTTCCTGGTAAAATATTTACAAATGCACCAAAGTCTTCTATACGAACAACTTTACCTTCATAAATTTCTCCAGCTTCTACTTCTTTTACAATCATTAATATTTGTTCTCTTGCCATTTCCATCGCTTTTCCATCTACTGCTGTAATAAGAACTCTTCCATCTTGTTCTATATCAATAGTTGCACCTGTTTCTTCTGTAATCTTTTTAATCACTTTTCCACCAGGACCAATAATATCACCAATCTTTTCTGGATCAATAACAATAGTTTCAATACGTGGAGCATATGGAGAAAGTTCTTCTCTAGCTGTATCAATAGCTGGTGCCATCTTTCCTAAAATATGCTCATGTGCTTCTTTTGTTTGTTTAAATGTTTGTTCTACTATATCCCATGTAAGTCCAAATGTTTTTGTGTCCATCTGCACAGCAGTGACACCATCTATTGTTCCTGCAATTTTGAAATCCATTCCACCAGGACCATCTTCCACATCTTGGAGATCTGTTAATACTTTCCATTTTCCACTTCCTTCTAAGTCAGATGCAAGTCCCATAGCAATACCACAAACTGGCTTACTAATTGGTACTCCAGCTGCCATAAGAGAAAGACTAGATCCACAAGTAGATGCCATAGAACTAGATCCGTTTGAACCCAATACTTCTGACACTACACGAATAGCGTATGGAAAATCTTCAGCACTTGGTAATACAGGTTCTAGTGCACGTTCTGCAAGTGCTCCATGCCCTATAGCACGTCTACTTGGCCCACGCATAAATCCTGCTTCACCATATGTATATGGCGCATCGTTATAATGATGCATATATCGTTTCGTTCTGTCTTCTTCCATAGTATCTAGCAACTGAACATCTCCAGGAGCTCCTAGAGTAACTATAGATACTGCCTGAGTATCTCCACGCATAAACATAGCTGAACCATGTACACGTGGTAATAAATCTACTTCAGAAAGAAGTTCACGAATTTCAGTAAGTGATCGTCCATCTAGACGTTCATCTTTTTCTAAAATACGTTTTGTAATTTCTTGTGAAAAATATTCTTTTACGTTTTTTAAACCAGCACCATGAAATTCTTCTTCAAATCCTTTTTCAGTCAAATGTACTGTTAATGCTTCTTTAATTAATTTTATTGCAGCAACTCGTTCTGTCTTTGCAATTTTTTTCGTGTCAAAGATCATAGAATCAGCAACACTTGAAACAAATGCTTTTGCTGCTTCCTTTACTTTATCTTCCTCTGTTTCTTCTAGATCAGAAAATAAATCATCTTTTACTACACCTAAATCTTTTTGTGCTTTTTTAATCAAATCAACCACTGGTTGTAATTGTTCACAACCCCATTTCATTCCTTCATACATAGCAGTAAGTGGTACTTCTTTTGCTCCAGCTTCTGTCATGATCAATTTTTCTGGAGTACCAGCCACTATTAAATCTAAATCACTTTCTTCTTCTAGTTGACTTCTCTTTACATTTAACATGAAATTTCCCTCAGTATCACGCCCAACACGAGCAGCACCAATAGGACCATTCCAAGGAATAGGAGAAATAGATAATACAGTACTCGCTGCTATAAGCGCAGTAATAGTTGCATCATTTTCTCCGTCTACTGCTAATGCAGTTAACACTACTTGGATATCATTTCTAATACGTCCGTCAAATAGTGGACGAAGTGCGCGGTCAACAATACGAGCAGATAAAATAGATTCATCACTTGGTCGCCCTTCACGTTTTATGAAACGGCTTCCTTTTATTTTTCCTGCAGCATATAATTTTTCCTCGTAATTTACCATGAGTGGAAAATAATCTATTCCATCACGTATATTACTACTTTTTACTACCGTTGCCATGATAACTGTGTCACCATAACGTACAGTACAAGAAGCATCTGCTTGGAGTGCATAACGACCAGTTTCGATCGTTAATTCTCGGTCTCCCCATTGGGTAGACCATTTTTTTATGTCTAATGGCATAAGCCTATATAGTTTATAGACTGATGCAGAGGCGATAGATCCTCTCACTTATTATACTATTTTGTCTAAATAATTTCGAAATATTTTTCTAAAATTTTGAGCGAAGCAGTACTGAGAATTATGAAATGATACCTATGTATCATTGATTGATTCAAAGTGCTGATGTAGCCAATATTTTTGGGAAATAATCGGAATTATTTAGACAAGATAGTATGTAAAGCGGATCTAATAGTTTCCACACCAATCTTAAGTTAATAAATTTTCTTAATTACAATATTTTACACTTTCCTTGTAGTTCCTCTTCTGGTTTTTTTTCTCTTATCTGCTATAAGAAACTTGTCTTTGTGTTCACTTAAATCTATGAAATCATCTGTTTCTTCTACTAGTCTGCTAGATGTTGTTTCTCCAAATGCAACAACCTCTACTTGCTTTCCACTGCTTTTTTGTAAATACTCTACCAATGGCAAATAATCTCCATCACCAGATACAAGTACAATAGCGTCTAAGCTCTGTGCAAGACGAATAGCATCTACAGTTAATCCTACATCCCAATCAGCTTTTTTCATTCCACCAGCAAATACTTGCAAATCTTTTTCTCTGGTTTCAATTCCCAATTTATACAACGCTTCAAAAAACGGAGTTTCGTCTTGAGATTCGGTGCGAACCACATAGGCAATTGCACGAATCAATTTTCTTCCGGCCACTGCTTCTTCTACTATTTTTCCAAAGTTTACTTTTCTTCCGTATAAATTTTTTGCGCTATAATAAAGATTCTGAACATCAATAAACACCCCAACGCGCTGTTCGGGGTGTTTTAATGGATTTTTTGTTGTATTATTTTTTGTCATTTGCTTTTTTTGTCTTTTCTTCTGCAATTTGTGCTTTTGTTTTTTTCACTTCTTCTTTTTTCAAAAATTGCTTTGCTTGTTTTAATTTCAATTTCTTCACTAATTCTTCATATGAAGCTGCATTTTCTTTCTGTAAGTAACGAAGTAATCTACGACGTTGTCCAATTTTTCTTAGTAATCCTCTACGTGAAGAGTGATCTTTATGATGTGCCTTTAGATGGGCAACCAATTCATTTATCTCTGTAGATAAAATAGCAATCTGTACTTCTGTAGATCCAGTATCACCTTCGTGAGTCTGAAACTTCTTTATTACTTTTTTCTTCTTGTCTTTTGCTAACATAGGTCATGCATATAATTAACAGGCACACATCAGGCATGTCTTTTGTGGTCTGCTCCTCTATGGATAGAGGGATTTAAATATGTTATAAGTATAGCAAAAAAAACCTATTTTGTCAATATGATCACTACACACAACCTTTTTCTATCATATTTAGCTGCCCACTAAGGTAAATTGCAGCCCCCAGCGCATCTGCGGCATCATCTTGCAAACGTCTCTCCGGAAGCCCTAATAGACGTGAAACCATGTCTTGTACCTGAATTTTATCTGCTTTCCCATATCCTGTGACTGACTGCTTTATCTGAAGTGGTGTCGCCTCATGTATAGATAGCCCTGCATCATGCAATACCATGAGTATCACTCCCCTCGCCTGACTTACCTGTATACCTGTACTTACATTTTTATAAAAAAACAATTCTTCCACACAAGCCACATCTGGGGCATATTTCTGTATAATACTCTGCAAATCCCCCCGTAATTCTAATAAACGCTCTATAAATGAGTGTTTTTTATCTGTTTCTATACATCCGTGAGTTATATGAGTCCATTCACTGCCACTACCCTCTATAATACCATATCCTACACGCCCAAACCCTGGATCTATACCTAAAATACGTTTTTTATTATTTTTCATAGTATATATAGGATATCATGAAAGTTAGATAATCCATAGACTATGTACAAGATGCTAAAAATATGCTATAATTAGTTATACATTTTAATAAAATCTTATGAAAAAACACATACTTATTGCTCTAGCTATTACCATAGCAAGCACCTCTCTATTATCCATTTATACAAATACAACTGCCACAACAAATGATAGTGAAAATCAATTCATGCATAGCAATGGTAATCAACTTATTGTAAATAATGAAGTTATAAAACTTCGTGGTATTAATTTTAATAATTATCACTGGTATCATACTGGTGAAGAGATCATCACATCAAACCATCATTCAAGCGAAGATTACGCAAAAGTAAAAGAAATGGGCATGAATGTTATTCGTTTTCAAATGAATTACAAAGTATTTGAAGATGATAATGATCCATGGATATATAAAGAATCTGGCTTTGAATGGTTAGATGAGAATATTGCCTGGGCAAAAGAACATAATATATACCTTATTTTAGACATGCATGTTCCACCAGGCGGAGCGCAATCTGGATTACCCGAAGGAGTAAATCTTTGGCAAAATCGCCAAAATCAATACCGTTTAGGCGGAATTTGGCAAGCAATAGCAGAGCGTTATCACGATGAACCTACTATCGCTGGCTTTAGTTTACTCAATGAACCAGTACCTGTATCACATATAGATGAATGGAATGCTCTGGCGCAATATATTACTGACAGAATAAGGACGGTAGATGAAAACCACATGATCGTATTTGAATGGCCTTTGGGATTATATGAACAGTTTGAAACATATAATGATAGAGAGCTTGTCCAATCACTTTTAGATGATGACAATGTCTTATATGACATGCATTTTTATCATCCATTTGAATTTACTCACCAGAACTTATCTTGGATGGGTACTGCTGACGGTGGAATATACCCAGATAACACACGTACATCATTCCCAGATGATTTGAGATGGTCTGATGCTACTTTTTCTAACCCAACAACTCCAGAAGGATATTCCAATTGGAATTATTATGAGGGAGAATTAGTAAAAAATACAAATCAAAATCATATACTTGCCGTACCATCTCTGGTATCTGGGAGTCAAATAGGATCTGTATTTTTTAAAAACATAATCATAAAAGAATATAACCAAGATAGAGAATTTATAAGAGACATGACTGTATCACTTCATCCTGATTCTGGCTGGGAAACATGGAATTCTGCCGGGGATGCCACATTTAATTCTGTAATAAAAAATGGAGAAGATGTATTATCTATTAAACAAACTCCATCACAATCAATGTGGTATAGTGTAGATCAGTATATAGAAGTAAAAAAAGACTATTATTACAGTATAAGCGGAGAAATGAAAGGAAAACGAATTGAAGCATATGGATACGGACAAATTCGTTTAGATTTTTATGCTAGCCCAAGTAATACACAAGTCACGAAGAGAGATAAAGACAATATTGAAAATACATTACTTTATTGGACACAATTTGCAACAGATAATAATGTCCCTTTATTTATAGGAGAATTTGGAACAAATAATTCTACATTTACAGATGAAAAAGGTGGGCTTATATGGGTAGAAGATGTGATAGATTTATTTGAAAAACACAATCTTCATTACACATACCATGATTACCATAGCTCCGATGCTTTTGGATTGTATTCCAATGCTCTTGGATTACCAGATGAAAATACTGCAAATAATGAATTAATTGATCTATTTACTGAGTTTTTTAACTTTAGTTTATAAGATAAATCAAAACAAATAACTAAAAAAGTTCTCTATATAGAGAACTTTTTTTATATCATTTTACCTACGCCACATTTGTATAAATTTCTTTTACATCATCATTTTCATCAAAGGCATAATAAACCCTAGCGATTTTTCCTTGCAATTCTTCATCAATTTCTACAGGCTCCTTTGCAATCCATTCTAAACCAGATTCCTCTGGTTCTAATTTTTGTTCTATTACAGCATCTAATACTTTTCTCAAATCTTCTTTTGCAGTAATAATTTCTATACCATCTACATGATCCTTTATATCTTTTGCTCCTGCATCTAGCATTTCCATACTAAACTCATCAAAATCTAATCCTTTTTCTTTTACAGATTCTTTTTTTAATGTAATAATTCCTAAATGCTCAAATTGCCATTGCACACTACCAGGGCCTCCCATAGATCCACCACATTTGGAAAATAGGTGCTTTACCTCTGAGGCAGTCCTATTTCTATTATCTGTAAGCACTTCTACGAGGATTGCTACTCCCCCCGGACCAAATCCTTCATATACCCCTTCTTCATATACTACTCCATTTTTCCCTTCTCCTGATCCTTTTTTTATTGCTCTATCTATATTGTCTTTTGGGACATTGCTTGCTTTTGCTTTATCTACCGCTATACGCAGTGAAAAATTCATTTCTACATCTCCCCCACCTTGCCCAGCAGCTACAGTAATAGCTCTAAGTAATTTCGTAAACAAGCTACTTCTGGCTTTATCTGTTTTTCCTTTTTTATGCTGTATCTTTGACCATCTGGAATGTCCTGACATATGGTTTTTTATTTAAGTATATTTTTACTATATCACTTTTATTTATTTTTGTTAAATCCTATACTGTGGGACAATATTTGCAAGACGCAAGTATTCAGTGGTAAACTGTAGATGATTCCTCATAGTATTTTTAGTAAAATGGTGAAGTTATAATATGTTTATGTTTAAACATGAATATGTAAATTATAACGTGTTTTGAAAAAAAAATTTATTAAAGTGTATATACCATGTTAAGTGAAATAATGAAAATCAAATGTTACCAAAAGAATTTATCAAAATCACATTTTTAAAACAATATAGACAAGTAGCCTATAAATATCACTACATCTCTTTTATGTTAATTGGCATAGGCATTGAATTCCTTGGGAAATGTCTTGATGATAAAAAATCGTGGCAACAGAGTGGCTTTTCTAAAATCCATTTTAATCGCGCCATAAATGAACTCATGCCTAAATACATTTCTTACAATAATAAATACAACTTACATGATTCCTTAAGAAATGGCATGGCACATGCTTTATTGCCAAAATATAAAATAGGTCTCACAAACAGACAAGAAGCAAAACATTTTGATAACAAACATCTTGATATCAAAAATGGCGAATTGATACTAGTTGCCGAAGATTTATATGATGATTTTAGAAAAGCTTGTAATACAATATTAGATAGTGATTTTAAACAGAACAGTAAAATGAATACTGATGCACTTTCGGTGCCACAAGATTTTAACTTATTATTAATTTAATAAGTAAAAATCAAAACTTTTCATATACTAAGACATTATTCAAAACAACCTCACACATATGAAAAAAATAATTGGAATTATAGGACCTATTGCAGCAGGAAAAGATAGAGTTGCCGCATATATAAAAGAAAAACTTCATTGCCCAATGTATCAAATAAGTTCTGAGTTAAAAGAATTGGCAAAAGAACAAGGTATATCCATTAATAGAAGAAATTTAATAAACTATTCTAGAAAGTTAGCCGCAACTCATGGGGATGATTATTTAGCAAGAAGAATTTTAGAACAGAGCAATGATGAACTAATTATCATTGTAGGGATGAGACAAATAGGACAAATCGACTACTTGAAAACTCATTCTTCTTTCACATTAATTGGTGTGGATGCTGAACCAAAAATAAGATTAAACAGGGTACAAAATAGAAAAAAAATAGGTGATCCTATGACTTTAGAAACATTTATAGAAATTGAAAAAAAAGATGATGGAGAATCTGTCCAAAAAATTTCAGACTGTATGAAACGAGTTGATTATACTATTAAAAATAATGGAGATGAAGAAGAATTGTATTCAAACATAGAGTACATAATGAAAACTATTAAACTTAGGCAATAAATAATAATCCCAAAATATGGATCAAATAGAGGCAAACAGACAAAATGTTAATGAAATTAACACATCAAGCGTACTTGAGCGCTTACTTATCAATACAGAACATATCCAAGCTTTACATGGGCAAGAATTACAAGAACTATTTTCAAGTGACGAAAATATTCGATCTTTTATCGCACAGTTAGATGAGGCAGACTTTATTAATCTACTCAATAGTATCAATGGTATAATTCGAAATAAAAGTAAAAAGGATTGGATAATGGACGGTGAAAATGTGATACTTAGTATGGGTGAAGGATTAGCAGGATATACACCACCCAATGCTGAAGATCGCCCCATGCTCTTTTATCAGGTGTTAAAATCGATAAAAGATATGTCAGATAAAGGTCATGATCTTAATGATATTGCTATATTACTTTCAAGTTCAATAAACGCAATTCATGCCTATGGTGACGGAAATGGCAGAACAAGCAGATTTTTTTATCTATTACTTACACAAGGTTATAATAAAGAAACAGAAGCAAAATTTAAAACAGCATTATCAGAAGGTGATGAAGATGGTAGAGATATGATAGATATAAATACAGAGAAAATTGATGGTTATCTAACATCAGTACTGCTAAAAAAATTAAAACATACAAAATTTGGAGGATCTGATATAGAAGTAAAACGACAAAATATTTCTATGAATGATAACGTAACCACACAACATGCAAAAAAATTACTTGAAATGCTATCAGACAGAACACATAGCCCAATAGCACTACATGAATTTCTAAAAGATAGAGAAGATGCTGATGATTTTTTACAACATTATCCAGAAAGTGAATTTTTGGGTAAAAAATGGCCCGAAAGATATAATATAAAAGTTGAACACCTATTTGAAAATATCGACGATGAGCAAGCAAAAGAAATTTTAAGTATTTATCGACAAATCAAGATTAAGATGGTAGAACTTTTGATTGACTCTATTGAGCATTCAAAAAAAGAAGGGTATACCGATGACAAAGGCGTAACCATATTAAAAAAGTTCAAAATGAAAATATAGATATTATACTACCTAACAGGATAAAAAATATTTAAGTTCAAAATTATTTGTATAATAACCCCTATGCAAACCCCAATACGAAAAAAACCTGGGAAATATACTCATGTAGAAAAAGATCCCTATATCACAAAAAAACAATTTGACTTACTTACAGAAGAATTCGCTTCTATAAAAAGAAGACGCCCAAAAGTGATAGAAGAAACCCAAGCCCATGCAGAAATGGGAGATTTTTCTGAAAACGTAGAATATCAACTGGCAAAAAGAAAATTGCGTGGTATGAATTCTGCTATGGACAGAATAGAAAAAAAATTGAATACCGCAATTATTATTCCAGAAAACAGCCCTACAGATTATGTAAAAATAGGACATACAGTTGAAATACTCTTTAACGATGTAAAAAAAACATACACTATTTTAGGATCAGATGAAGCAGATCCTACGAAGCGTATCATCTCACACCTATCCCCTATGGGAAAAGCAATGATAGGGAAAAAAGAAGGTGATGTATTTGAAATAGAAATTAATGAAAAAAATATTTCTTGTGAGATTATAAAAATAAATAAACTTAACTTTTCATAAAAAAACATGACATACTCTACTACATTTATTGGCAAAACAGTAACAGTAACCATAGATAGACCACTTGGTGCCAAACACCCAAAATTTAACTTTATTTATCCTATAAATTATGGTTATCTTCCAAAGACAATAGCCCCAGATGGTGAAGAAATAGATGCGTATATTTTAGGAATATCTAAACCTCTTAAAACATTTAGAGGAACATGCATAGCAGTCATTCACAGGACAGATGATGAGGATGACAAGCTTATAGTTGTACCAGAAGGAATGCAATTTACTGATAAACAAATACAAACACTAACAGAATTTCAAGAAAAATTCTTTACATCTATTATTATAAGAAAATAAACAACATGAACTTTGACTACGAACTCTTAGACTGCGGAAATGAACGGCGACTAGAACGATTTGGTAAATATATTTTAGATCGCCCATGCCCGCAAGCAATATGGAAGAAAAAATTAGATAACACTGTATGGAATAATGCAGATGCATATTATGAGCGCACAGAGAAAATAAAAGGGTGGAAGAATGTAGACACACTACCCGAATCTTGGGAAATTACATTAGAAAACGTAAACATAGAACTTCGCCCCTCTATAAATAATCAAGTTGGTATATTTCCAGAGCAACTATCCAATTGGTTATGGTTAGAAAAAGAAATAAAAAAAGCAAACCGTCCAGTGAAAATACTAAATACATTTGCATACACTGGTGTCGCCACCATCATGGCAAGCCAAGCAGGAGAAGACACAGAAGTCTGCCATGTAGATGGCGCAAAAGCTTCTGTAAATTGGGCAAGAAAAAATGCCGAAATCTCTGGATTATCTAATAAAAAAATTAGATGGATAGTAGATGATGTGATGAAGTTTATGGAAAGAGAAATAAAACGAGGAAACACATATGATGGAATAATACTTGACCCGCCAGCATTTGGAAAAGGAGGAGGAACCTCCTGGAAATTTAAACAAGATTTACCAAAACTTTTAACACTTGTAAATGAATTACTCAGTGACTCCCCTCTTTTTGTAATACTGAGCGGTCATGCACAAGGAGTAAGTTCTAAAGATTTATTGACATTACTAGAAGATTTGCCAAAGCTAAAAGGAGGAAAAGGAGAGGCAATAGATTTAATTATTCCATCTCTAAAAGGAAATGATTTACCTTCTAGTGTTTGTGGAAGGGTTAGGTTTTAATCTACATGTATGAATAAAAAACTAAAAGAATTACAAATAATTCCAGGAGTTGGAAAAAGTATTGCACAAGATTTTATAAACATAGGGATCAATAGTGTATCTGATTTAAAAGACAAAGACCCAGAAAAGCTATATAAAAAATTATGCAATTATGCTGGAAAACATGTAGATCGATGCATGCTTTATGTCTGTCGTTCTTCTGTATATTTTGCATCACATAAAAAACACGACCCAGAAAAATTAAAATGGTGGAACTGGAAAGATGAGAAGGTGAAATAAATAATAATAAAACATTGCCCCACTACCACAAACATGCTACCATATATACATAAAACATAAACATACCTAACATATGAAAAAAGCATTCATAATCAGCGCAGCAATTATCCTACTAGGAGCAGGATGTAGTACTGATGAAATCATAGGACTCACATCAGCCCAACTCATAAATGCAGAACAAATGTGTTTAGAAATGAGTGGAACACCTACACGCGTATCAGACCCATTTGATGATACTCCCACCATTGACTGCACATTCCCAGATCATGCAGTCTGCGATGGAAGAGCTATTCTAAATAAAACATGCACAGTACGCCCGCAAGTTATCATACCAGAAGACGCTGTAGAAGAAATTGAAATAGAAGAAGTACCTGAGACAACTAATCCACGTGTACTTCTCCCAGATCCTGAAGGATCAACAAAAGATAATACCTGGATTACTCATAAACCCACCAGCACACAAAAACAACATGCCACGACTACAAAAATTCCACCGACACCAGCGCCATTAACTATTACAAAAGAAAATTGCGATAGCATAAATGGTCCTGTTTGTACCACAAACCTCCTACAATATACAAGTCCATGTGTAGCAATATTTGCAGGACATAGCATAAAACATGAAGGAGTGTGTACAACAGCAGATAAAGAAGAAGCAAAAGCAAAGAATGAATGTTTTGATGTAGATGGTGATGGATATTATGGACAAGAATGGTGTGATAGTGCACTAGACTGTGATGATAGATATAACAACACACACCCAGGACACAATGAGATCTGCTTAGATGGTCTAGATAATGATTGTGATGGAGCAATTGATGAAAAAGATGACTGTACTACCAGAACAATGTGTATTGGAGAAGCATGTAAATAATAATGACAAAAATAAAAAAAGACTTCGGATATCCGAAGTCTTTTTTTATTATGCGGCACTTTTATTATTTAGATTTCTCATCTTTCTTCACTTTAAACCCAGTCCCCACAGGGATCAAGCGTCCAATGATAACATTTTCTTTCAATCCTTCTAAATAATCTATCTTCCCAGTAATCGCAGCATTGATCAATACCTTTGAAGTCTCTTGAAAAGAAGCTGCTGATAAGAAACTCTGTGTAGATAAAGCAACTTTACTAATACCCAAGAACATCTCTCGTCCTTTTGCTTCTTTTTTCTTTTCTGATTTTGCTTGTGCATTTGCTATAAGAAGCTGTGCTTTTTCTACTACTTCACCAGGAAGTAATTCCGTATCACCAGATTCTTCTACATATACACGACTAAACATTTGCTTAATGATAATTTCAATATGCTTATCATTTAAACTTTGACCCTGTGCAGAGTAAATTTGTTGGATTCCCTCTAGGATATAACGCTGTACAGCATCACGTCCTTTTAGTTCAAACAACTCTTTTAAATCCACAGCACCTTCTGTCAATTGATCTCCTCTTTCTACCACATCACCATTTTTCACCCATAGTTTATACCCAATTGGGATAATATATTCTTTCGTATGGCGACCTTCGTAGTTTAGAATAATCTGACGTTTTTTGATTTCAATACTTCCCGCGTATTCTGCTTTTATTTTTTCACCAGAATCTCCGCGTACGACAAGCATATCACCTTTTTTCACTTTTTGACCATCTTCCACACGAAGATCATCTGCTTTTTTAAAGGTTAACTTCATTTCATCCATTCCATCGAAATGAACTTTTATAATTTTCTGTCCACGACGACCTTCAAAAATCTTTCTTCCAGTAGGACTCGTAATAATTTTCCCATCAGCATCTTCTATTTCAATAGTACCTGCTACTTCTGATAATGATGCCTTACGCTTTGGTTTTCTCGCTTCAAGCAATTCTTCTACACGTGGAAGACCCTGAGTAATATCTCCTCCACCGGCAACACCACCAAGATGGAAGGTTCTCATAGTCAACTGTGTTCCAGGTTCACCAATTGATTGTGCTGCAATAGTTCCTGCTGCCAATCCTTTTTCTGCAGGTTCATTATCACTTAGATCTGTTCCATAACATTTTACACAAATTCCCTTTGGTAATTTACACTGTAGCACACTACGTACATGTATTTCTTCTATATCTGTTTTTTCAATTTGTCTAGCAACTTCTAGAGTAATAAGTCCATTCTTTTTTAGAAGAACATCTCCATTTCCATCTAAAATTTCAGTAAGCACATATCTCCCTACCACACGATCAGCTAATTTTTTATTCATTCCCTCTGAAGCTGCTTTTGTGATGATTTCACCGTCTTTATCACCACAATTATCTGTCTTAATAACCACATCTTGTGCTACATCTACTAGACGACGAGTCAAATATCCAGCATTTGCAGTACGAAGGGCCATATCTGAAAGTCCTTTACGTGTACCATGAGAAGAGATGAAAAACTCAATCGCTTCAAATCCTTCTTTAAAGTTTCCTTTTACTGGCAACTCAATAATGTCTCCAGTAGGAGAAGCCACAAGTCCTTTCATTCCAATAACCTGTCCTAACTGTCCCCAACTTCCACGAGCACCAGAATCAATCATAGCAAACACAGGGCCATCTTTATCTAGAGCTTGTTTATTAAATGAAACTACTTTTTCTTTTACCTCTGTCCAAATTTCAAGTACTTTTGCATGACGTTCACTATCTGTAAGCAACCCTTCTTGATATTGTCCTTCTACTTCTTGAACACGTTTATCACCTTCTTCTAAAATTCCTGCTTTCTCATCAATTTGCCCAAAGTCATCCATTCCTAGAGAATATCCAGATTTAGTCGCATATTTAAACCCAAGCGCTTTCATACTATCAAGTACTGCAGCAGTTTGTGCTTGTCCATAAAATTCAAGTAACATCTGAATAATTTGTCCCAAATGTTTCTTTGTTACAGATTCATTATAGTATGGTAATTTTTCTGGCAATACTTCATTAAATAATATGCGTCCAATACTTGTCTCTACCATTGACCCTGTACCTTCTTCAAATTTTGATACATCCATGAAACGAACATTGATACGTTCTTTCAAAGAAATATATCTTGCTTTATATGCGTATCTCGCTTCTTTTTCAGATGAGAAATATTTTGTTACTTCTTTCGTATCATCTTCTGCGTACTTCGTTAGATAATATGACCCAAGCGCAATATCTTGCTGTGGAGTAACCACAGGACGACCAGTCGCTGGTTTCAAAATATTATTTTCTGCAGCCATTAAATTCTCTGCTTCCCATTTTGCTTCTTCTGTCAAAGGAAGATGAACCGCCATTTGATCTCCATCGAAATCCGCATTAAACGCAGGAGTAACGAGAGGATGCAATCGGATAGCTTTTCCCTCTACCAATGTTGGGCGAAAAGCCTGAATACCTAAACGATGCAAGGTAGGTGCACGATTTAATAATACACGAGTCTTTTTTGTAAGATCTTCTAAAATATCCCACACCTCTGGTGCATTTGTTTCAATAAATCGAGAAGCACTTCTTACATTGTGTGCTAATTCTCGTTTAATAATTTCTGACATCACAAATGGCTTGAATAATTCAAGTGCCATTCTTTTTGGTAAACCACATTCATTGATCTTTAAGTTTGGTCCTACCACAATAACAGAACGTCCAGAATAATCCACACGTTTCCCAAGCAAATTTTGTCGGAAACGTCCTTGTTTTCCTTTTAATATATCTGCTAAAGATCGTAATTGACGTTTTTGTCCTGTAGAAGCAGTTACTGTTTTTGCAGCACGAGCATTATTATCTATAAGCGCATCTACTGCTTCTTGTAGCATGCGTTTTTCATTTCTACAAATAACTTCTGGAGCGTTTAAACTCATCAATCGTTTTAGGCGATTATTTCTATTAATCACACGACGATACAGATCGTTCAAATCAGAAGTCGCAAAACGTCCACCATCTAGGGCAACCATAGGGCGTAAATCTGGTGGAATAATAGGGATAGCAGTAAGAATCATCCACTCAGGACGAATATCATTTTTATTAAAACTCTTTAGAAGTTTCATGCGACGAATAAGACGCTCACGTTTCGCTCCCTTACTCTTCAACATTTGTTCTTGAAGTTTTTCTAATGTTTCTGGTAAATCAAGTTTTTCAAGTAAATCACGAATAGCTCCTGCACCAATACGCGCTTCAAATAAATGACCATATCGTAATGCAAGTTCTTGATATCTATTTTCTGAAATAATAGATAACATGCTAATATCTTTCAACTCACCTTGTGCTGAATCAAAATCTTCATCAAGTTCAGCTTGTTTTTCTTCAAATTGTTTTTCAACGTCTTTTGTGGTTACACCACTATCTTCTCCCACTTTCTCCAATGCTTTTTTAAATTCTTTTTGGATTTGTTTTTTCTTTTGTTTATATTCATTTTTCAATAACTCTTCTGTTTCTGCTTTTTGATCTTCATCAATTCCTACAATAATAAAAGAAGCAAAATAAACAACTCGCTCCAATGCTTGGATAGATAAATCTAAAATCAATCCTACCTTTGATGGAATAGAACGTAAAAACCAAATATGTGTTACAGGAGTTGCAAGTTCAATATGCCCCATACGTTCACGACGTACAAGTGAATTGGTTACTTCCACTCCACACTTATCACAAACAATTCCTTTATAACGAATTTTTTTATACTTTCCACAATAACATTCCCAATCTTTTGTAGGACCAAAAATTTCTTCTGCAAATAGTCCAGATTTTTCTGGTTTTTGTGTACGATAATTAATTGTTTCTGGCTTCGTAATCTCTCCGTAAGACCATTTATGAATGACCTCTGGTGATGCTAGGCGTAGTGCCAATGCATCAAAATCTTTTGAAATGTATTCGCGACTCATAAAAGCGACGTTTAAAATGAATGAACTCACCTGCAGAAGGCTGACAGAGCATTATACCCCGCTTGCCTTTCGCAAGATTCAAATAATAATTTATGCATTTGCTTCAGTATCCTCTTCTCTCGCTTTTCTTTTTTCTCTTGCCACATCTGCAGCTGGAAGATACTTTCCTTCTTCAACTTCTTTTAATGGTTGCATGTCTAAACAAAGACCTTTCATTTCACGAACTAACACATTAAATGATTCTGGTAAGTTTACTCGAGTAATTGGTTCATTTTTTATAATAGCCTCATATGCCTTTGATCGTCCCTGAACATCATCTGATTTGATAGTCAATATTTCCTGAAGTGTATGTGCAGCACCGTATGCTTCTAGTGCCCATACTTCCATCTCTCCAAATCTCTGTCCACCAAACTGTGCTTTACCACCAAGTGGTTGCTGAGTAATTAAACTATATGGCCCAATTGATCGTTGATGAAGTTTATCTTCAATCATGTGGTTTAACTTTAACATATAGTTATACCCAACTGTTGTTTTATGATCAAATGCTTCTCCTGTTCGTCCATCGTATAATTGAAGCTGCCCATCTGCAGGAAATCCTGCACGTTCTAATTCTGATTTAATTTGATCTTCTGTAATTCCATTTAATGATGGAGTAGCAGCAGTATATCCTAGTGCATTTGCAGCTAGCCCCAAATGTGTCTCAAGTAATTGTCCCAAGTTCATACGAGAAACAACACCCAATGGAGATAGAATAATATCTACTGGAGTACCATCTTCTAAAAATGGCATGTCTTGTACTGGGACCACACGAGAAATAACACCTTTATTTCCATGACGTCCAGCCATCTTATCACCCACCTGGATTTTTCGCATATCAGCCACAGTCACTTGGACTTGCTTTATTACTCCTGGTTGTAATTTATCTCCTTCATCTGTTGAAAATACTTTTACATCAGTTACTTTTCCATGATCACCATGCTCTAGATAAAGAGATGAGTCACGAACATCTCGTGCTTTTTCTCCAAATATTGCGCGAAGCAATCTTTCTTCTGGTGTTAATTCTGTTTCACCTTTTGGAGTAATTTTACCAACAAGGATATCACCAGATTGTACTTCTGCTCCTGTACGAACAATTCCTTCTGAATCAAGATTTTTTAATTTTTCTTCACTTACATTTGGGATATCACTTGTTACAACTTCTGATCCCAATTTTGTTTCACGAACATCGTTTGAATACTCATCGATATGAATAGATGTATATTTATCACGCTGAACAAGACGCTCTGAAACAATAATCGCATCTTCATAATTGTATCCATCCCATACCATGTATGCAACTAATACATTTTGACCAAGCGCAACTTCACCACCCTTAATAGAAGGCCCATCACAAAGTGGATGTCCTTTCTTTACTTTTTCTCCAATATCTACTGTAGGTCTTTGGTTAATTGAACTTGAAGCATTTGAACGTAAAAATTTATTCAATTTATATGTATATACTTTTTTCTTTTTTGTTGTAAGCTCAATGCGATTACTATCTACTAAAGTAATTTCACCATCTTCATCTGCAAAAAATACATGCCCACTATTTGCTGCTGCCACACGTTCTATACCAGTTCCCACAAATGGAGCATCTGGTGTAATACATGGCACAGACTGCCTTTGCATGTTTGTTCCCATCAACGCACGAGTCGCATCGTCATGTTCCAAAAATGGAATCATACTTGTCGCAATACTCAATAACTGATTTGAGGCAACATCTAAAAATTCAATCTCATCTACATCTACTGTAGACGCTTCACCATGCACACGAGCTGGCACACGTTTTGCCAACAGGTATCCTTTTTCATCTGTATCAAGTGTCGCACTTGCTGTAGTATATCGTTCTTCTTCAATAGCATTTAGGTAAACGATTTCATCTGTAGCACGTGCTTTTACTTTTATTTCTGTAATATCTTTTTTTCCTGCTAATTTTTTTGCAATAGCTTCTGTGATATTATCACCAGCTTTTGCAACACCTTTTACTGTTTCTCTAATTATTTCTCCCTTTGTGAAACGAGCCTCATTTGGAACTTTATTTATTACACGACGATACGGTGTTTCTAAAAATCCAAAACTATTAATTTTTGCGTAACTTGCAAGATGACCAACCAATCCAATATTTGGTCCCTCTGGCGTAGCAATAGGACAAATTCTTCCATAATGCGTTGTATGTACATCACGAACTTCAAATCCTGCACGATCACGAGATAACCCACCCGGCCCAAGCGCAGAAACACGACGTTTGTGCTCTAGCTCCGCAAGAGGATTAATTTGGTCCATGAATTGTGAAAGCTGTGAACTCATGAAAAACTCACGAATAGCTCCTATAACAGGACGAGCATTGATCAATTTATTTGGAAGAAGTCCTTCTACCTCATATGTACTCATTCTATCTTTTATAATACGTTCCATACGTGCTATACCTATGCGGAATCTGTCTTGGACTAATTCACCAATAGCACGAATACGACGATTTCCTAAATGATCAATGTCATCTGGAAGATCTTGAGTAACATTTAATCGAATAACTTCTTTTATAACAAGTACTAATTTTTCTGGAGAAAGAACACGTTGTTCTTTTTTCTCATATTCATCTTCTGCATCTAGATTAAACTTTGTGTCAAACTTATACATACCTACACGCCCTAGGTCATATCTATCAAAGTTAAAAAACATGGCGTGGATTAATCCTTTTGCATTGTCAGAAGTAGCCAAATCTCCTGGTCGGATACGTTTATATACTTCAATCAATCCTTCGTTTTCATCTGTTGCAGCATCTTTTTTTAATGTATTTTCTATGTAGTTAATGTTTGGATGAGTATCTACATCTTTAAATAACTCCATGATTTCTTCATTTGTGCTATACCCAAAAGCACGCAACAATGAAGTTGCCGCTACTTTTCTTTTTCTGTCTACTTTTATCCAAAGGACATTGTTTGCATCCGTTTCGATTTCAATCCATGCCCCACGATTTGGGATAATTTTTGCACCATAATAATTACGGCCACGAAGATTTGAGGCAGTAAAATATGCACCAGGACTACGAATAAGCTGTGAAATAATCACACGCTCAATTCCATTTATAATAAATGTTCCACGCACAGTCATGACAGGTACATCACCAAGATAAATTTCTTGAGTGTGTTCTTGTCCTGTACGACGGTTTAATAAACGAGCTTTTACACGAAGTGGCGCGTCAAATGAAATATTTTTTTCACGACTTGTCGCTTCGTCAAATTTGGGTTCATCTATACTATAGTCTTCTAAATATAGTTCTAAATCACGACCAGTAAAATCAGTAATAGGAGATGCTTCTTCAAACAAGTCCTGGATTCCTTGGTCTAAAAACCATGCATATGATGATTTTTGAGTCTCAATTAGATCTGGAAG
>JABIGQ010000002.1 GCA_018650085.1 Candidatus Magasanikiibacteriota bacterium
ATGCACCCAGTTATCTTTATGGATACATCTTGTGGTGTGGAATTTATGACCATGTCTACACGAAAGTCAGATAAGACTCGTGAAGTAGATGGTACTACATATTATGAAGTTGCTGTAGAAATTTCATCAGCATCTCATCCTTTTTATACAGGGAAACAAGTATTACTTGATACTGCTCGTCGCGTGGAGAAATTCCAAAAACGAAAAGACCTTCAAGCTAGTACTGCAGGAGTTCATACTGGGAAAAAAGCAAAACGTGCTAAACGTGCTGCGGCAAAAACACAAGAAGAAGACGCAAAATAGCGATTTACATAAAAAAACAGACCGTATTCTTCGGTCTGTTTTTATATAATAAATTTCTCATAAACTTAATATGTTATCTAAATACATACAACTAAAAGAAAAATTTAAACAATGCGAACTCGACCTACAAGACATGGCCGTGATTAATGATGCAAAAAAATTAAAAAAAGTATCTCAAGAGTTTAATGAGCTTACTCCTGTGTATAAAAAAATTATTGATCTAGAAACAACAGAAGAACAGATAAAAGATACGGGTGAAATGATAGAAAAAGAAGCAGATGCAGAGATGAAAGATATGGCAATAGATGAATTAAAAACACTTGAACAAACAAAGGAGTCACTGGAAAAAGAGTTAGCAGAACTTACCCGTCCACGTGATCCTATGGATAAAAAAGATGTCATAGTAGAAATTCGTGCTGGTGCTGGTGGAGATGAAGCGGCACTCTTTGCTGGGAATCTTATGCGAATGTATATGAAATATGCAGAGTCAAAGGGCTGGAAAAACACATTACTTAGTGAACATCAAATTGGAATTGGTGGGTATAAAGAGGTGATTTTTTCTATCAAAGGGACAAATGTATATAAAGAAATGAAATATGAGATGGGCGTACACAGAGTACAGCGTATTCCTGAAACAGAAAAACAAGGGCGTATTCATACTTCTACTGCCAGTGTAGCAATCATGCCTGAAATAGAAGAGACAGAAGTGGATATAAAAACAAATGATCTTCGTATAGATACATATTGTGCTGGTGGAAATGGTGGACAAAGTGTAAATACTACATATTCTGCCGTACGTATTACACATATTCCTACAGGAACTGTGGCGCAATGCCAAGATGAAAAATCTCAAATTCAAAACCGTGCAAAAGCAATGGAAGTTATTCGTGCACGTGTGTATGAAAAAATTGAAGCAGAAAAAAGAGCGGTGCAAGATGAAAAACGCAGAAGCCAGATTGGTTCTGGGGATCGTAGTGAAAAAATTAGAACATATAACTATCCTCAAGATCGTATTACTGATCACAGAATTAAAGAAAGTTGGAATAGTATTAATACTATTTTAGATGGAAACTTATCTCCAGTAATAGAAAAACTTATTGCAGCTGACGAAGAAAAAATGGATGGTGGACAATAAAAGCCTGTATGAAAAAAACTATACAAGACTTACTTACAGAAGCAATAAAGTCAATCGAACTTTTTGATGCGCAATTACTCCTAGCACATGTGATAAATACATCACGTGAATTTGTGATTGCACATCCCGAGTATAAAATTAATTGTGTCAAAAAATTTACATACTTCCAATTAGTAAAAAAAAGAAATAATGGTATACCACTCGCCTATTTAACCTGCCATAAAGAATTTTATGGGCTGGATTTTTTTGTAAATAAATATACACTCGTCCCACGCCCAGATACAGAACTCATGGTAGATCTGGTGATAAAAAAAATAAAAGAACATAAAATAAAAAATGCCATGCTTCTAGACGTAGGCACAGGAAGTGGCTGTATTCCTATTTCAATTGCAACAAAAGTGAACATAAAAACAATTGCTACAGACATTTCTAAAAAAGCAATCAAAGTTGCGAAAAAAAATGCAGAGAAACATAAAGTAAATCTTACATGCATACATGGAAGTTTACTTGAACAAATAAATGACTCACTGTTTTTAAATAATTCTTCACTCATTATTACAGCTAACCTCCCCTACCTTACAGATGAACAATTTAATAAAGAACCATCCATTCAACATGAGCCAAAAAACGCACTGGTAGCGGCAGATAATGGATTGGCACTATATAAAGAATTGCTTGAACAAATAAATAAAAAACAAATAACAAAACCTCTTACTCTATTTCTAGAAATAGATCCTACTCAATCTGAAAAAATTTCAATATTTATAAAAAAAGTATTCCAAAAATCTTCTCTTCATATACATAAAGATTTGTCAGGGCATGACAGGGTTGTGGAAATTGTGCTACAGTAATAATAGAATTATTAAAAAAATCCTATGCAATTACCAAAAAATGCTAAACAAGTTCATAATGGTATTTTATTTAATGTATATCAATGGGAGCAAGAAATGTTTAATGGTACTACAGAAACATTTGAACGACTTACCCGGGTTCCCTCTGTAGAGGTTATTGCAAGTATTGGGGAAGATATTTTAACTATTGTCCAAGAACAACCAGCACGAGAAGGTAAATATCCTTCACTCCCCGGAGGAAGAATAGATCCAGGAGAAGAACCACTTGCTGCTGCGAAAAGAGAATTGCTAGAAGAAACTGGATACGAGGCAGAAGAATGGCAACTGTGGCGGACGTATCCGGGAACTTCAAAAATACATTTTTCTGAGTATATTTATATTGCAAAAGGCTTAAAAAAAGTAAGAGAAAAACAAGAAGATGCTGGAGAAAAGATTAGCTTACACCACACATCTTTTAATGATTTTCTAAATATGTGTCGTGATACGTCTTTTACTGCGGCTATGTTTTTTAAATTTGAGATGTATGAGATGTTACTTGATGAGGAGAAGAAGGAAGCGTTTTATAGAGAGGTTTATGGGGAGAGGTGAAATATTTATTAGGAATTAATAACTTTAATATGACCACTTTAGAATATTTTTTTCTTATAATGCTCGGAATACAATTGGTACATTCTATAGAAGAGCTATCAAATAAATTTTATAAAGAATTTCCACTCTTTCCAATGACTTTCAAATTTTTTCTATCATTTGAAGTAATATTTCTTATTTTATGGACATTAGTTTATTTCATAGAAATTCCTTTCAAGGAAAATTTGATGGCGTTTTTCATTCTCCTTATGTTTATAAATGGAATCTGGCATATAACTTGGTATGGAATTAAAAAAAAATATGTTCCTGGAATTATAACTGCTCCTCTATTCATTATTGCCTTTATAATTTTTTATTTCCAAAAAATATTCTAAGATGATTAAAATAATTATAACTTTCCTACATACATATGACCGAAAACAATTCAAAAAATTTAGAAAAAATATTTAACTTTCTGCAAAAAATTGAAAATTTAAAATCAACATATAGATACAGTGACACATGTGCTGGAGGAAAAGAATCAAGTGCAGATCATTCTTGGCGGCTCGCTTTAATGGCCTTTATTGTTGCAGATGAATTAAAATTAGATATTGATATACATAGAGCTATAAAAGTTGCCTTAGTGCATGATCTTGCAGAAGCATTGACTGGTGATATTGATGCTCTTTTAATTGCGGAAGGTAAAGTTTCTGCAGAAGATAAAAATAGACAAGAAGTAGAAGCCATGAAAGAATTAAAAGACACTTTACCAGAAAGTATTGGAAATGAGATTTCAGATCTATGGTATGAATATGAAGATGGAGTAACCGAAGAAGCAAAATTTATAAAAGCATTGGATAAAATTGAATCATTGACACAACTGGTAGAAGTTGGTTATAAGATGTTTGATAAACCTGCTTTCATTGCTAATTATCCAAATAAAGCTGTAGGACAATTTCCTAAATTGAAAGGTATGTTAAAAATACTTAAAGGAAAATTAAAATTAGAATTTGAAAAAGGAAATATAGAGTGGAAAGAGGAATATAATTCTTTAGGCTAACTGTAAATTGCAATAATACAGAGAAACCCCTTTATCTATTATTTACAAAATGAACATCCGACCAATAACATCTACTGATTATAAAAAAGTAGAACAACTCATAAAAGATGCTATTTGCAAAACAAATGCAAAAGATTACTCTAAGGAAGTCATCGATTTTATGATAGAAATAGATCCGTTTAGACCTCGTGATACAGCCCACGAAAGAGAATACTTTGTAGCAACTAACAATAATAATATACATGGGGTGATTGGTGTAAAAGATAATGAAATAAAAACACTTTTTGTAGATCCTAAATATCATGGTAAGGGTATAGGGAGTTCTCTACTTTCACATATAGAATCAATTATACTGGATAGAGGATATAAAAAAAGTACTGTATACTCCTCTATCAGTGCAAAAAGCTTTTATATCAAACATGGATATAAAGTTATTCGAGAAGATTCATCGAAAATAGGAACAGAAATATTGCTAAGATATTATATGGAGAAGTAATATATTTAAACAAGATACCCACACTTGTACATCTCCTCTCACTCTAGTATTATAGATATACTATCATGCCTAAATAATTTAGAAATATTTTTCTAAAATTTTGAGCGAAGCAGTGCTGAGAATTATGAGGTGATACCAATGTATCATTGAATGATTAGAAGTGCTGATGTAGCCAATATTTTTGGAAAATAATCGGGATTATTTAGGCATGATAGTATATTATAGCTATTTAACTGTTCTATATGACTAGACCTAAACATTTACATACAAAAATCTTCCTAGATAGTGGAGATCCAGAAGAAACGAAAAAGGCAATAAAACTACTAGGATTCCTAGATGGGCAAACGACTAACCCAAGCCTAGTAGCAAAAAATCCACAAGTACAAGAAAAAATAAAAAACGGAGAATCATTTACTACGGAGGCCCTTTTTGATTTTTATAAAAACACTGTTGAGGAAATTAGCAAGCAAATCCCGGAAGGATCTATCTCTATAGAAGTCTACGCAGATAAAGATACTACGCCAGAAAAAATGATAGAACAAGCACGAATAATGAATAGTTGGATCCCAAATGCGCATATAAAATTACCTGTCATAGCATCTGGACTAGAGTCAGCAGAAGCATTGTCAAAAGAAAACTTACGTTTAAATATGACGCTGGTATTTAATCAAGAACAGGCCGCAGCTGTGTACAGTGCTACAAAAAATGCATTTGTTTCACCATTTGTAGGGAGGCTAGATGATAGAGGAGAAAATGGCATGGATCTGATAAAAAACGTACAAACTATGTACGAGGCAGGAGATGAACATGTAGAAGTATTAGTAGCAAGTGTACGAACACTTGATCACTTTTTAGCCGCACTCGCGCTAAAGGCAGATATAGTAACTGTACCACTAAAACTTTTAAAAGAATGGAAAGAGGCAGGAATGCCCGTACCTTATTCTTCTGATTATAATCCAGAGCTATCCCCTATTACATACAAAGAACTTACGCTTGGAAAAAATTGGCAGCAGTATGATATTACTGACAAACTTACAGATGCAGGACTACAACGCTTTGCAGATGATTGGAATGCATTATTAAAAAAATAGGTAATAATACTATGAAACAAGTAAAAATCACATTTCTTATATTTGCCATTGTAGGTATTATATTCTCAGGGATCGCTGGGCAAATGGTTTACAAAGATTATACCTTTAAAAAAACAGCTCTACATACCACAGGAGAAGTTATTGATCTCATAAAAAAGAAAAGTGACAATAGTTATGTTTACGCCCCACAAGTAAGCTTTCAAACAAATACTGGGGAACAAATAACATTCAAATCAAACATGTCTACAAATCCACCTGCCTTTTCAAAAGGAGAAATTGTAAATATATTATATGAAGAACATAACCCAAAACACGCACAAATAGATTCGTTCTCTATGCTATATATAATACCGCTTTCTCTTGTAGGGATGGGAATTATATTTTCACTCTTAGGAATTGTCCCCCTATTTTTACTTTATAACAGAAAAAAACAAATAAAACTTATAAAACAATCTGGGATAACAACAACTGCACAGATTACAGAAATAGAACACGTCACAACATATAAAATAAATAAAAAAAGTCCATACAGAATCTATGCAAAAGGAACTAATCCAATGAATGGTACAGAAATGATATTTAGAAGTGATAGTATATGGTTTGATCCCACTTCATCTGTACAAATAGGACAAGAAGTGCAAATACTCCTTCACCCACAAAAAGCAAAAGTATATTATATGGATTTATCATTTTTACCAAACAAATAAAAACATTATATAACGTAATGACAGGTCGCGACCTGTCACTACAAATAAAAAAATCTTATGAAAAACGTAAAAATCTACACAACTACTTACTGCCCATACTGTTCTAAAGCAAAACAACTATTTTCTGCACTCGGTGCTTCTTATGAAGAAATAAATGTAGAAGAAAATGAAGAACTCAGAAAAGAAATGGCAGAAAAATATAACTGGCAAACCGTTCCAATGATTCTCATTGGAGATGAATTTATAGGAGGATACGATGACCTAGCAAAACTCCAAGCAACTGGTGAACTTAGTGAAAAATTAAAATAATCATTTAATTATATGATGCAAGACGCAATTCTAGCAACACCAAAACAATTTGAATACATCCCAGAAGTCATGCAACAAAGCAGCATGGGGACATACTCATCATACATTGTACTAGGTATGGGTGGATCACACTTGGCTGCAGATATTTTATCTGAAGTACATGAAAAACTTGATCTTCGCATCCATAGTGATTATGGATTACCATATGTCCCAGCACATAAAAAAGAATCCACACTTATCATAGCCAGTTCATATTCTGGAAATACAGAAGAAGTTCTAGAAGGAGCAACTCTTGCACTAAAAGAAGGATTGCCTGTAGCTGTAGTAGCAGTTGGTGGAAAACTTTTAGAAATAGCACAAGAACATCACCTCCCATACGTCCAACTTCCAGACACAGGAATACAACCACGTAGTGCACTAGGATTTAGCTTACGCGGACTTCTCGCACTTATGGGAGAAAGAGCATTACTAGAAGAATCTGCACAACTACGAAATATGCAACCAGCAGTATTAGAAGAAAAAGGAAAAGAAATTGCAGAAAATTGGAAAGATAAAACACCTATCATTTATGCATCTGCCAAACATAAATCCATAGCATATAACTGGAAAATAAAAATGAATGAAACAGGAAAAATTCCAGCATTCTATAATGTCCTACCAGAAATGAATCACAATGAAATGAATGGTTTTGATGTAAAAGAAAAAAGTAAAGCACTTGCAGAAAAATTTACAATACTCATTATAAAAGATAAGAACGATCACCCAAAAGTATTAAAACGCATGGAAGTTGTAGAAAAACTTTATGCAGATAGAGGACTTTCTGTTATGACTATGACACTTACAGGTGAAAACGAGCTTGAAAAAATATTTACCTCACTCACCATTGCAGACTGGGTTGCGGTACATATAGCTGCACTTTATGATCATGAAGCAGAGCAAGTTCCTATGATTGAAGAGTTTAAAAAGTTGATAGCGTAAAATAATATAAAAACAAATAAAAAATCTACGATTAATTATAGTAGATTTTTTTTATATATACTTTTTTATTCTTCCACAGTCAACTCTCCATTCCCAGACAATACAGAAATCCAAATCACTCCAGGCGCAATAGCAATCTCTTCTCCACTGTCATCATACCAGCGTGTTTTAGCATCTACATTTTCTTTTTTCCATATACCACTCAAATGTTTACCATGAACAAAAATATCCACATCTCCCTCTCCAATAGTATCCACACGTAGTCTTCCTACATTATCTATTACCTGTGCATCTACGTGCTGAACAATAATCGTATTCGCTATAATTGGTGTTCCTCCCTGATCAATATGTCTTCTCCCAGATTCATAACGTTTATAATAATCTTCTTCTACATTATAGACCCAATGCGCTTTATATGTCCATCGCTCAAATGCAATAGTAATATCTGTAATACAATCTTCCTCACATACTTCCCCATCATTATTAAATTTCCATGCATCAATTTCTACATGTGCATTATCTGGTGAATACTTCTCGTATGCATCTTGCCACAGTTCACTAGATGTATATGTATTATGCGGAGCACCACGATCTTTACCCCGCCAAAAATACCATCCACGAGAAAATTCATTCATATCAAACACATCAGTAGATGCAATACGATCAAGTGCCTCTGGAGATCCCCCCACATGCATATACATAGCATCTCCGTATTCTGCCAACCAATCTAGATAATATGGTCGTGCACTTCTCACTGGCCCCACCTTTGCTACTTCATCTGCCTCTAAAAACAATGCAAAAAATCTTGTAATATTCCCCTCCACAGGTGCTTCATAAACCACACGCGCTTGAGATAATCCTGCTAGCGGTCGCGCCTCTATATGATTTTCTATCATAATACCAATAATCCCCGGAGCAATATCTTCTGCAGAAGACACACAAACACCATCGAGCAGACGCATATGCTCACAATCCACTTCCTGGACTTCTTCTCTAACAAATTCTTCTACTTCCCTATCCATATCTCCTTTTTCCGTTTGAAAAAAACCTCTAGAAAAAAATAACACTAATAACAAAGCCACCAACCCCACAACCCCCGCCAAAGCATACACAAAATGCACAGAATCCACCCCCTTTTTCTTCTGCCATTTTTTTATTTTCCTCAAATACTTTTTCAAATCTTTTTTTACATTTTTTTTCATAATATATTATTACTCATAAATTAAGAGAGTGCAAGTGTAATTATTTTACTCCGATAAGCTGCCGCCTAAGGCTGAGCGAGCTAAATAATAGCTACGTGAATTTTTGAGGAGTAAAATAATTATACTTGTACGAACTTACACATAACTATATTCTCTTCTGCTTGTTCTATAATAACAAAAAACAGCGCCCTTTGTCGAACGCTGCCTTTATAAAATCTCAAACTTATTTTGCTTCCGCTTCTCCCTCTTCTTCTTTCTTTCCTTTTTCTTCCACTTCAATATCTTCCACAGAAGGCGCAGCAGTGTCTGCTTCATCCATTGCCTTTAATTGTTCTTCTGACATTGGTGCTGCCACTTTTGCAACCAAGATTTCAGGAGCATCTACAAGTGTCATTCCTTCTGGTAATGCAATACTTCCAGTATTGATTACATCATCAAATGTGCTTAATACTGAGATGTCAATAACGATATGATCTACCAAATCCTTTGGTAAACAACGAACATTTATACTATCCACACCTTTAGATAATGTTCCACCCAATTGTTTTTCTGCAGGAGCAACTCCTTCAAATACTAATTCAACTTTTACTTCCATTGCCTCACCCATAGTTACATGTCGAAAATCAATATGAGAAATAGTTCTCTTTACTGGATCAATCTGTAAGTCTTGGATAAGCACAGGAACAGTGTCCCCACCTTCTACTACAATATCAATCACAGTAGATTCCCCTACATTCTCATATAATTTAGTAAACAAATTTGATGGAACAGCAATTGAAAAACTTTCAATATGTGGACCATATACAACTGCTGGAATTTTCAACTCTGCACGTAAAGCCTCTGCTTCTCCGTTTCGCTTAATAGCTGGTAACTGTACACTCATATAAAAGGTATTATAAAAAAAATGAATAAAGTTTATTAGACAATAAGTCTATTACGCTTTAGTAGCGTATGAAATGTTAAAATATCATCATGTGTTATAGGAGACTTTCCACGTAATCTATGCACATCATCTGCATGCAGATCTGTCAACAATCCAATTGATCCCATGCCGTTTTCAGATGCAAGAACAAATGTAAGCATAGCATAATTGCATGAGTGACAAGTCACATGATAGAGTTGGGCATCTTCCCTATTCTCAACAACACAAATATCTTTTGATTTATATGTCTCTTCACATAATGGACATGTTTTCATCAGAGTTGTTTGTTCTTGTGGTACACTCTGTAATGACATAAAACATGATCAAAAGTGACGATAATATAGCAAAGAAAGCAGATAATGTCAAGGGAAAATTATAATAAAAATCTCCCTTACCACTCCTTTCCCTTATTTGAACGATAAATAGCCATAGCTAACCCTACCAATGCATAATTCATAATAAGTGACGATCCACCATAACTAACAAATGGCAATGTCACCCCAGTAACTGGCAATAAGCCTGTAGCTCCACCCATATTAACAATCATCTGAATACCAAATACAAACAATACGCCCATGACAGTATAAGAAGAAAAATCATCATTTGCATCCCTAGCAATCATGATTAACCGCCACATAAGCAAGTAATATAGTACTAAAATAAGCATAATTCCTACAAATCCAAGTTCTTCTCCAATAACAGCAATAATAAAATCAGTTTGTGCCTCTGGAAGAAAATGTAGCTGACTTTGAGATCCGCTCCCAAGTCCCTTTCCCCAAAATTCACCAGATCCAATAGCAATAAGAGATTGAGTCACATTGTATCCCTCTCCCAGAGGATCACGCCCAGGATCAACAAAATTTAATATACGTTCTTTTTGATATGGCTTAAATATAAAAAACCATGCAAGCACACTTACAGCAAGCCCAATGCCAATAAAACTAAAAATATACCGTTTCTTTACCCTAGAAACAAGCAACATAAAAAACCACATTCCTAAAAGAACACTAGCAGAACCAAGATCCGGCTGGAGCATGATAAGCCCCACATAGAGCATAGCTGCAATTCCACTAGAAAAGACATACTCCCATTTATCAAACCGCCTCCCCTGCTTACTCGTCCACCAGCCAAGCATCAATACTAAAGCAACCTTTGCAAACTCTGCTGGTTGAAATGAAAATCCTGCAATACGAAACCATCCACGTGTCCCACGAACAGACGTCCCAAATATTAATACGCCCAATAAAAGCAATAAGCCAAAAATATATACAGGCCTAGCAAGAGAAGCATACCGTGTCTTGTGGATAATGCCCGCAATTGCCATGGTGATCAATCCTAAAACAAACGCAATCACTTGCGTTGGAAAATATATGAGTGTTTCACCACGAGATAAATCTACACTATAAATAGCAGCTAACCCTACTGCCGTTAACATAAACACCACAATAGCTAAAAACCAATCATATCCTGACACTATATTTCGTAATCGCAACATACCTAACTATAAAGACATAAATTCATCCGGATCAAATACATCAAACGCTGGGATAAGATTCATAGTAGTAGCAGAAGTAATATCTGCAAATGATCTTACTGTAATACGCCTAGTTTCCCCCGCCA
>JABIGQ010000028.1 GCA_018650085.1 Candidatus Magasanikiibacteriota bacterium
ATTCACTTTTTTATAAAAGTGTAACATTTTTTCTATTACACCGTCTTCTTATATGAAGGACATAAAAACCATTTTACAAGAAAAGAGGTATTTATATCTCATTATTACAAAAAAAGATCCAGATGCATTTGGTGCATTATATGATCTTTATATAGAGCGAATCTATCGATTTATCTTATTAAAAATAGATAATAGAGAAGAGGCGCAAGATCTTACCAGTGATGTATTTTTGAAAGTATGGCATTACTTGATAGATGGAAAGAAAAAGGATGTAGGGAGTTTTAGTGGATTAGTATATACCACTGCTCGCCGTGTAGTGATAGATACCTATCGTACTCGTGCAAAACAAAAGACTTGCCCTATAGAATATGCAGATACAATATTATATACAGACGGAGTGCTCAATGCAGAAAACAAGCAGGATGCAGCACAAGTATTAAGATCTATAAAACAATTAAAACAATCATATCAAGAAGTACTTCTCCTTCGCTATGTCGATGGACTGAGCATGAAAGAGATGGCACAAATTTTAGAAAAAAATCATACAAATGTCCGTGTATTATTACACAGAGCCACAAAAAAACTTCAAGCATTATATGAGCAAAAACATCCAAACAATATTCACACAGATAAAAGATCAAGAGATGATGTCTCCTGATCGTGATTGGGTGTCAAAAAATAAAGCACAAATGATGAGCCAAATTCGTAATACAGTAGATGAAACGGTAGAACGTAGTATGGCAGATGCATTGTTTGGTATGGTAGATATCTTTGTTCCGGCAAGGATGTTTTTTGTTGCCAGGGCAATGGCAGTATTTGCATTAATTATCTCAATGGTAGGAAGTGGGTGGTTAGCAAGTGTGAGTGCTTCTTCAAATAGTTTACCTGGTGATACATTATATGGAGTAAAACTTGCTACAGAGAGAACAAAAGTAATGGTAGCTCATGCTACAGGAAACAATGAAGCAGTGACAAAGTATCATATGGCTTCTGCACAGAAGCGTTCAAAAGAATTAGAGCAAGTAAGTGAAGAACCAGCACGTGTAGAAGTGGGAATAAAAGAATTAAAAAAATCAGTAGAGTTAACAACAGAATCATTAGAAAAAACAAAACAAGATGATCCAGAGGCTGCAAAAGCATTGGCAAAAGATATTACAGAGCAGACAAAAGACATATCTTTATCTCTAAAAGAAGTATCAAGAGAAACTGCAGAAAAAGATATTGATATCGCAAAAGAAGTCCTAGATACAAAAAAAGCAGTGACAGATACAGGATTAGATGCTGTTGAGTTATTGGTAGAAGAATCTGTAGAGGGTATAGGAGAAGAAGATGCTGCTATGAAAGTATTGGTAGAGGAAAAAATGGAAGAAATTTTACTCAATGCAGAGGATATAAAACTGGTTGCTGAGGGAGTAAGTGATGCGGTATCCACTACTATGAATATGGTGGAAGTAGAAGAAACTACAACTACTATAGATGTAGTAGTTGAAGAAGAACAGCTTGTAGAGGAAGAAGTTATACCGGAAGATTCAATGGCTTTATTAGAAGAAAAAGTACATCAGGTTGATTTAAGTGTAAAGGAAGCAGATGTAGTTGTAGAAGAATTGCGAGTATTACTTGATGCCAATGATATGGTAGGGGCAGTAGAAAAAGCAAAAGAATTACAAGATTTATCATCTCAGACAGAAGGAGCATTGGTAGATATGGTAAAAGATGTAGAAGACAGTAATGAAGAAAAAATGGTAGAAGTAGTAAACGATGATGTAGTTTTAGAAGATGAGATAACTTCATCTAGTACAGAAGAATCTTTATAATATTTTTTATACCTAGATAGCATAACATATTATGTTATCTCTGGTGCAAAAAAGCACTATTTATATGTATGATATTTCCTAGATATCATATGGCAACGGTCGCTTATATGTTTTATGAGCGACTCATGCCATATGGTAGGTCTTTTTCAGAGGCAATCTAGGGGTCGTGGGAAGTGTTTCCTGCGATAAAAATCGCGTTGTTTAATAACGCGTCCACTTGGCCAGAAAGGTTGACCCTAGATAGGGGGTTGGTGGTAACATAACTTTATTCTCATGTTACTAGACGTTTCATTTTAGAAATGCGCTATAAGATGAGAGAGAATTATTTATTTTATGAAAGCAATGAACATTGTAAAAAAAGCGTTCACATGGTCAGTTGTTCTTACAACTATCTTGTGGAGTGTTGGTGCAGCTGCATTAGCCCCACTTGCTGTGAGTGCTGTAGAAACATGTCCTACATTATCTGCAGGAGATTTATATCTTGTAGATGGTAATACTGCTGTTTTTTATGTCACAGAAGGCATGAAAGCACGTTATTTTCCAAATGGACAAGTATTTGAAGCTTGGTATGGTGTAGGTGCAGGAAGTTATGATGGAACTATCTATACTCTTACTGCTGCTTGTGCTGGTGCATACCCACAAGAATCATCTCAAGCTGGTATTAATTTTCCTCCTGGATCATTAGTACAACAACCAGTTGGAGCAGGCGTATATTACGTTGGTTTTGACAATCAAGTATCTTTACTTGGTAGCGCAGATGATGCTCGTGCATTATTTGGTGACGATTGGGCAATGCGTATTGCTGGTCGTATACATACATATCACTGGGCTAACTATAATTCTGATGGTGCAACAGCATTGAGTGCTGATGTATATCCTGAAGGATTGTTAGTTCGTGTTGATGATGTTGTTTATTACATCATGGCAGACGGTTTAGCACACGTAATGGGTGGTGAACTTGGATATCTTGCTGGTACTGTCGTAGACGGTAGCGCTGATATGCTTCCTACTGTTTCAGAAGAAGCTGTTTCAGCTGATACTGTAACTGCTGATCCTTCACAAGGTGTTGCTACAGTTGTAGATGCTCCAGAAGGTGAAGATGAAACACCAGTAGTAGTTGGTGATGTAACTGTAAGTATTGCAGCAACAACACCAGTAGGTGTACAAGCTGCGTTAGGTAGTCTTTATAATGATGTACTTCATTTCAATTTGAAAGCTGGAAGTGATGGCGCATCTGTTACAGGATTTACTTTGAAAAAAACTGGTCTTGTTGCAAATACACACATCACTGGTGTGAGTGTTTGGGATGATGCTGGAGTACGTCATGGTGCTATTGCAACTGCTCTTGATGATAATGGACAAGTTACTATTGGTTTTGGTAATAATCCTATCAATATTGCAGCAAATGGTACAGAAACTGTAAGCGTAAAGGTTAATGTATTGAGCACTGCTACTGCAACAAACTTTCAAATGGGAGTAGTTGCTGTAGAATCTGCTGCTGCGGTAGCTGGATTACCAGTGTATGGAAATCAATCAAGTATTGTTTCTGGTACACTTGCTTCTTATACTATTACTACTTCAAGTGTTTCTGGATATTCTGCTGAGTCAACTGCTCAGTCAAGTTCAAATGAAGGACAACTTGAAATTGGTGATGTACAAAAAGAAGCTGGTAAATGGACATTTGCTGAATCAGGAAATGAAGATCTTGAAATTGAAGAAATTACTTTTTACATTCAAGGAACTGTTAATGAAGAAAGTGATCTTAAAAACTGGACATTATATGGACCTGCTAATGAAGTACTTGGAACAACAGAATTTGCAACAGATCGTTATGTAACTGTTCCTGTAAATTATACTTTGTTAAAGGGATATTCAAAAACACTTACTTTGAAAGTAGATGTTGTAGAAGGATCTAATAAATATTTTGCTGTTTCAATCCAAAATGACTATGATACCATGGCAAAAGGATTAAGCACAGGATATTTTGTGGCTCCTAATGTGACTACATTTCCATCAGCTGGGTATATCCCAGGGAATGCTTGGTTTAAGATGAAACAAGGGACATTGTCTGTACAAAAAGACACTCTATCTCCTTCATCAAATGTACCAGCTGGTTCAACAGATGCTGTATTGGGTGTATATACTTTGAAAGCTATTGGTGAAGATGTTGAAATCCGAAAAATGGCTTTAGAAGTAGAAGTTGGACAACCTGCAGATGCAGATTTGACAGGTAATGTTAAAGTACAGTCAGAAGATGGTTCTGTAACTTACTTATCAACAGCATATAGTAATGTTATTTCTGTTGCTTCAACAGGAGATTCAGCGTTTACAACTGGTACTCAGCGTGATTTGTCAACATATTTGACAATTAAATCTGGTGAAACAAAGAAAATTCGTATTGTTGCTAATGTAGCAGATGGTGCTACTGCTTCAGATACATATCTTGCTAAAGTAGGTCAATTCTACTTAAAAAGATTATCTACACTTGATTTTCAAACAAAACCAAGTGCAACTGTAGCTTATCCGGCTAATAGTTTAACTGTTAGCGCAGCGACATTAACACTTGCGAAAAACACTGCTGTAGGTAATAAAACTATTGCGTTAGGTGAACAAGATGTTGTTCTTGGTTCATTTAAATTGCAAGGTGGTACATCAGAGGACATTAATGTAACTACTGTTGTTGTTGACTTTACAACCACAACTGCTATTGAAAATGTTGGATTGTGGGATGGTGATACACTTCTTGGAAGTGAAATTGTAAGTCCTTCACATTCATCAAGTAATACATTTTCTGTGAATCTTACTGTACCAATGAATACAGTAAAGACTATTAGCGTGAAAGGTGATGTAAAGACTGATACTGCTCGTGATGCTGATACAATGACATCTACTGTTGCTGCCCTTACTGCTGTAGGTGCAACAACTGGTCAAGATGCTACTGGTAGTGTTAGTGCTACAGCATTACAAACTATGACATTTGGTACTGCAAAATTGAAAGTTACTAATGATTCATCTGTCGAAAGTAAAATTTTGATTTCAGGATCAAGTCAATTATTGGCTGTAACTAAATATGAAGCAATTAATGCAGATGTTAGATTAACTAAGCTAACATATTCATTACGTACTGAAGAAAATACAGGATCTGCTTCATCATCTAATTATGGTGATTTAGAATTACGTGATGCTGATGGTACTGTTCTTGCTACTGCTACAGTAGTCGATGATGGTACTGATGTACTTGTAACTTTCACTGGTTTTGAATATACTGTGGAAGCTGGAACAACTGATAAATTATCAGTATATGCTGATATTACAGAATCTGGTGTTATGGAACCTGCTACTGTAGGTGTGGCTACTGTGTATTCAGATAGTAGTACATACTTAGAGGCATATGCTTCTACAGGGTTGCTTGCACGTAGTGCAGTTGGTAGTAGTACTAATCCAACAGCAAATGAGACTTACTTTGCTACAAGTAGTCCAATGTTGTTTCATAATACTACTCCTATAATTGAAAAATCAGATGCTTCACCAAGTGGTACAGCAAGTCCAGATACAGAGACTACATTGTTGGTATATACAATTAGTAATCCAGGTGTTCGTGATATGCGTATTAGCACAACATCTGTATATATTTCAGCAGCTGGTTTAGGTACTGGTGGATACGTCTATGACTTTAAGTTATTTGATGGTTCAACAGAATTGGCTAATGCTGTTACTACTGCTGGAGATTCTGGTACTAACTTAGTGACAACAACACTTGCACGTACTATTCACTTTAGTATTGCAAATGATACATCAAGCAGACTTGCAGACTTTATTGTTTCTCCAGGTGAGACAAAAACATTTAAAGTTACTGCAGATACATCTGCTATCCGTACTGGTTTAACAACTAGCAATGCAACATTGAGTGCTAAAATCGATGGTGCTACTGGTTACAGTGATGGTGAAACTGGTTATGAAGATAACTGGTCAAATGGTGTTGTATATTACTATTACACACCTGTAAATGGTAGTGAAAATAGTACTGCATATACTGCGTCAGATAGCTACGATATTAGTGGTAGCGCACTTACTTTCTAGTAGGTATTATAATCTTATCTGATTAAGATATTGCATAAAAAGGGCCCCGACTTAGTTGGGGCCCTTTTGTCTCTATTGAAAAAAAAACATATATTTACTATAATAGAGAGGTATTATATATAATTTTTTATTATGAAAGAAAAACAGGTTGTATTTGCTATTAAATTTTTGGTATTAATTAGTTTTATTGTTCCATTTGTTGTTATATCAGAAAGTTTTATTTTTCCATTTATTGTCCCTAAAATAGTCTTGTTTAGGACAATTGTGTTATTAATGCTTGGGCTATATGTAATATTATTACGCAGTAATTTTAGACGATATATCCCACAGTGGGGTACTCCATTAACATTGGGTCTTTTACTTTTTATAGGTAGTATGATTATTTCTACATTTTTTGGTGTAGATTGGTATAGAAGTTTTTGGGATAGTCATGAGAGAATGTTAGGTACATTTACACTTTTCCATTATTTCTTATATTATATTATCATTGTTTCTGTATTTCGTAAAAAAGAAGATTGGTTGTTTTTTTTGAGGTGTTTTTTAGTACTAGGAGGAGTGATTATGATTATTGGAATTATACAATACTTTAAACAAGATTTTTTATTGAATCAAAGTGGTAATCGTGTAGCTTCAACATTAGGTAACCCTATATATCATGGCGGGCTTGGATTATTTATTTTTTATGCCTCTATCAGTACATATGTTTTTGATAAGGTTAACAGTTGGAAATTTGTATATCTATCATTAGCTGTTCTTGGTTTTTTTGGGGTGTTTCTAAGCGGAACTCGTGGTACTATGTTAGCCTTTTTTATTTCGTTGTTTATTTTTATATTAGCGATGTTGTTTTTTTCAAAACAGAAAAAATTACGACAAACGGTTGGTGGATTGTTAGTAGGGGTAGTATTTATTGGATTGATGTTATTTATATTTAGAGATACTTCATTTGTGAGTAATATTCCGGGATTAGGACGTTTGTTAAGTATGGATTTATTTGGTAGTTCTGGTGAAACTCGTATTATGGCATGGCGTATTGCGTTTGACTCTTGGGTGGGGCGCCCATTATTTGGATGGGGGCCTAATAATTATTTTTATGCATTCAATGAGTTGTATAACCCTAGTTTTTTATTACATGGATATGGAGAAACTTGGTTTGATAATGCACATAATGCAGTAATGAATACTTTATCTACTCAGGGAATTGTTGGTTTTTTTAGTTATATGTTTTTGTTTTTAGTTGCACCAGTATTTTCTTTATGGATTATATTAAAATCAAAACAGAAAGAAGAAAAACTAATATTATTTCCTATCATAACATCTGGATTTTTTATAGCTCATTTTATACATAATTTGTTTGTGTTTGAAAATCCAACATCATATTTATATTTCTTTTTATTTATTGGATTTATTGATTATTTATATAGGGATACGATAAAAAAAGATACAGATGTTGAAATATCTAAAAAATCAGATGTATCAATTTTGTGGATAGGAGGGATCATGTTTGTCATAATGTTAGTCATTTATGCTACTAATATACAGCCTGCAAAGGCAAATATGGGGGCTCTAGATGCATTGAGATATCTGAATGCAGGAGAGGAAGGCTCTGTTGAAATGTTAAAAGAAGTGTTAGTAATGCCAACACCGCATATTGATGATGTGCGATCTGATTTTGCAAGAACTTATGGTCAAATGTTGTCATCGGTTAGTACACAAAATGTGGGTAATATAGAAGAATTTGAAATCTTTTCTATTTTTATGATAGACGAATTGAAGAAAAACATTTCTCTTCATCCTAAGGATATTCGTATACATTTACAGACTGCCCAAATATATCAAGAATTAGCGCGAGTTACGTTAAAAGTAGATTATTTATTACAGGCAGAAAAATTATTGGAGGATGCATTAGTATTATCTCCTAAAAGACAGCAAATAGTCTATTTTTTATCAATTATTAAATTTCGTTTAGGTAAATCAGTAGAGGCTATTGCATTGATAGATAAAAGTATTGAAGAAGAACCAATGGTACAAGAAGGATGGTGGCGAAAGGCGGTGTTTTTACATGAACAGGGTCATCTACGAGAAGCACAGGAATTATTTATAAAAGCAGAAGAAATGGGGGTTAATTTTCATGGAAATGGAAAAGAATTAAAACAAAGCATTATGAGTTTACCTATTGTAGAGTTTCATACAGAGACTGTGTCTGAGTAATCATATTATTGATGGTATAGTTTTGTTTTTGTAATGTAAGCCTTTTTGTATAAAGTTGCATATTTTCTTTATGTGTTAATGCGTATTGTATTTCTTTAGCTAACATTTCAGGATTATTAGGTTCTACTAATAATCCTGTTTTTTTATGGGCTATAAGAGAAGGTATTCCTCCGACTTTTGTAGCTATTATCGGTATTTTATTATTCATAGCTTCTAGAAGTGTGTAAGGTAATCCTTCTTTTTTTGATGGTAAACAAAAAATATCAAATGCTTTTAGGTATTGAGAGGCATTTTCTCTGTATCCAACAAATTTTATATTATTTAATAATAATTTTTCTTTTATATTTAAAAGTTCTTTTTTTTCTGGGCCATCACCAATAATGATAAATAATATCTTCTTTTTTTTTAGTATATTTGCAGCGTGTAATAATATATCGAGTCCTTTTGTTTTATAATGATTCGCTATAGTGCCAATAATAAATTTATCATTAGATATATTTAGTGATTTACGTGCTTCTATCTTATTTAATATCTTTTGTGCAGATATTCCTATTGGGATTAAATGCATTTTCTTTTTTTGTATATGTATATTTTTTTCTCCAGATTTTTTATCTTGTGGTGAAAGTATTATAAATGCATGTTTTCTTTTTTTTGTTAATCTTTCAAGCCATTGATATATATTTTTTTTTATATGAGAAATTGGTTCATTAAATACCCATCCGTGAACAGTATATATAACGAGTGGCTTTTTTTTTAATCCAATAGTTGCAAGAGAACAAATAATTCCGGCTTTAGTGCTGTTTATATGAATAATATCATATATTTGTGTTTTTATTAATTTGTGTATTTCTAAGATTGCAAGTATGTCTTTTATTGGAGATATAGTACGGATAAGCTTTTTGAGTTGTATAACTTTTATATTTTTTTTTAAAAGTCGATACTGTAAATCTTTTTTGCCTGTTTCTTCACCAATTGCGACACTGAGATCATATAGATCTTTATAGGAGTATGCTAAATCATATACGTATTGTTGTGCTCCTCCCCAAGTCCCTTGCGTGATGACATATAATAATTTTTTTTTCATAAAATTGACATGAGTTATATGATTGTAGTATACTATTATTCGCTAGATTAAGCAATTTTTATGTTAAAAGTATCTGTTATCATGAGTGTGTACAATGGTGAGTCCTATGTACGAGAAGCGATTAAAAGTATATTGGGGCAAACATATACAGATTTTGAGTTTATTATTATTGATGATGGTTCAAATGATACATCTTCTAGTATTATACAGGATTTTTTTGATAAAGATAATAGAATACGGTGTATTACAAATAAAAAGTGTCTTGGGTTAACCGTTTCTTTAAATAAAGGGATTGCAGTTGCACAAGGGGAATATATTGCTCGTATGGATGCGGATGATATTTCTATGACAAGAAGATTAGAAAAGCAAGTTGATTATTTAGATACACATAAAGAGGTGGGAGTAATAGGGAGTCAGGCATATATTATAGATGATAAAGGGGAAAAAATAGGAAAGAAGAACTTAGCACAATTAAATATAGATATAAAAAAAAGAATGTTGTTTAATAACCAGTGTATCCATAGTAGTTTGATGATCCGTAAAGATGTTTTAGATGATGTTGGTGGCTATAATGAGAGTTTTTTAAAGAGTCAGGATTATGAATTGTTGTTTCGTATATTATCAAAGTACTCTGTAGTTAATTTATCAGAGTATTTATTACAATGGCGATCACATGCAGGAAATATTTCTTATGCAAGTAGGCGACAACAATGGGATGCTATTCGAGCAAGGTGGTATGCTATATGGAGGTATGGTTTTTCATTTTTGTATGGTAGTGTGCATATTCTTATAAGAAGTGTGTGGTATCTATTTCCTATTACTGTACAGAAAAATTTATTATCTTTATCAAAAAAATAATCTAGATATGAATAATGATTTACGACAAAAAAATTTAGGGTTATTTTTTACCTATGGAATGAGTTTAGAAAAATGGAAAAAGTATGGAATGTATGATAGAGAGCTTGCCTTATATAAATTAATTGCTAAAAAATTAGGAAAAGTATTTTTATTTACTTATGGTGATGAGGATACTGGTTTTGTTGTAGATTTAGCAAAATATGGAATTGTTGTTTGTCATAAAAAAAAACATGTTCCTAATATAATATATTCATTGATTCTTCCATTTGCATATAGAAGAGAAATGAAATCTATTGATATTATAAAAACAAATCAAATGATGGGAGTTTGGACTGCAATTATTGCAAAATGTGTGTATAGAAAGCCTTTAATTACTAGAACAGGGTATACGTATAGTCGTTTTGCTTATTTAAAAAAGAAATATATCAAGTATATTTTTGGGAAAATCATAGAATGCCTTGCTTCTTTTTTTTCAGATAAAATTGTTGTAGCTACAAAAATAGAAAAACAGTATTATCCTACTTGGGTGTATAAAAAAATAACAATTATTCCAAATTATGTAGATACTTCATTATTTAAACCTGATATATCAAAGAATAATGATAAAAAAGAAAAAAAGTTATTATGTATTGGGCGTCTGACAAAACAGAAAAATTTATTTAATCTTATTGAAGCTGTAGGTATAGTAGATAACGTCACATTACAAATTATTGGACAAGGAGAATTGAAAGAACAATTAATCGAGTTTGCAAAAGAAAAAAATGTACATGTAGAATTTTTAGGTGCTAAACCACATGAAGAATTACCTAAATATATAAATCAGGCTGATATATTTATTCTTCCAAGTTTTTATGAAGGGAATCCAAAGGTATTATTAGAAGCTATGGCATGTGGCGCATTGGTTATTGGTACGGATGTCGAAGGAATTCGGAAAATAATTTTAGATAGTAATGCTATATTATCTGGTATAAATGTTAAACAATTGTGTGTTGCTATAAATAATTTGTTATTATATAATAATGTTGTAAAACAACAAATTAGTAAAAATATGCGTAATTTTATCATAAATAATTTTAGCCTTGAACATGTTATTAAATTAGAAATAAAAAATATAGTATATATATTGAGTTAATTGTTTATTATGAGATATTTTGATAGTAATTATCAGAGGTTAGTATATATAGAACAAAAAGCGGATCCTAAATACTGGGATAAACTTTGGGATGTGAAAAATTTTAAAAAAATAGTGTCGAGTATAAGAAAAATAAGTTTTGTTTATTCAAATACTACAAAATATCTTTCAAAAGGTGCTAAGATTCTAGAAGGAGGCTGTGGTAAAGGACAATATGTGTATGCTTTGGATAATTGGGGGTATGATACATATGGTATTGATTATGCCAAAAATACGATTGAGCATATAAATAAACATTTCCCTGAGTTGCAAGTCATTTGTGGTGATGTGAGGAAATTACCATATAAGAAAGATTTTTTTGATGGGTATTGGTCATTTGGCGTGATAGAGCATTTTTATAATGGATATGATGATATTTTAAAGGAAATGAAACGAGTAATAAAATCAAATGGGTTTTTATTTATTACATTTCCACACATGTCTTTGTTAAGGAAAATAAAGAGCAAATTAGGGGGCTATCCATTATTTGATACACAAATGGGGGACGATAATTTTTATCAGTTTGCGCTTGATTATAAAAGGGTGGTAAAGGATTTAGAGATGTATGGTTTTTCTTTAAAAAAGAAAAAATATTTGGATGGTGTGAAAGGATTAAAAGATGAGATATTGATAGGCAAAAAATATTTACAAAAATTATATGATGCTCGTAGTTTTGTGTTAAAAGTATTTAAACATTCTTTAGGAATCTGCTTAGCTCCTGTAACCTCACATAGTATATTATTAGTAATGGAATTAAAAGATAAATAATATGAAGCAGAGAATGATACAATTTATTTTAAAATACATATTATTTTTTCATAATTTTTTGTATAAACTTATTTCAAAGTTGGCTATTATAGCAAACCATGGTATACATCCAAAGCATGATATTTTAAAATACGAAGAATTTTTTTTGAATTGTATTGATCCTGCGGATACTATTGTTGATATTGGTTGTAGTAGTGGGGAAGTAACTCGTGTTGTTGCTAGTAAAGCAAAAAAAGTAGTCGGTATAGAAATAGAACCAAAAAAGATTGCCAAAGCAAAAGGAAAAAAACATATAAATAACCTAACATATATAGTAGGTGATGCTACAAACTATACATTTGAAGATAAATTTGATAAGATTATTTTATCTAATGTTTTAGAGCATATTGAAAACCGTATTGACTTTTTGAAAAAAATGCATACGATTTCTGATACAATACTTTTACGAGTTCCTATGATTGATCGTGATTGGATAACAATATATAAGAAACAATTGGATATTGAGTATAGGCTTGATAAAACACATTATATAGAGTATACAATAAATTCTTTGAAAAAAGAGTTGAAAGAGTCAGGGTGGAATTTAGATTCTTTTTCAATTCAATTTGGGGAGTGTTGGGGCAAGCTTATAATGAAGAAAAAATGAAATTTAAAAAAATAATACACTATATCATTGATATTATAAAAAATATTTTTTCAAAAAAAGATGTTATTTATATTATAGAAAATAGTAATTGGTCTATTGGGTGGGATGGTCATTATATTACTCGTGCATTGAAGTCATTTTTAAAGAGTGACTACAGAGTAACCTCAAAATTTTTAGAAAACACGATTATTCATTTTGGGTCTATTCATACATTTTTAAAACAAGACTCTTTTGTCTCTATTTCTAGATCTAATAATATAGTAGTTACATGGTTTCATGTGGTTGCAGAAGACCCTCGTCTTAAAAAAGTACCTGAGTTAAATAAAAAAATAGATTTATTACATGTATCTTGTAATATTACAAAAAAGATGTTAGTCAAATATGGTATGCAGGAAGATAAGATTATCGTTATACCGCTTGGAGTTGACACTAAGATGTTTATTTCATCTAAAATAAAACAAAACATATTAAGAAAGAAATTAGATATATCGTCAGATGTTATTGTGGTAGGTTCTTTTCAAAAAGATGGTATTGGTTGGAAAGAAGGAAGTATCCCAAAATTAGAAAAAGGACCTGATGTATTTTGTGATACTATAGAACAACTTGCAAAGAGGTATCCAATTCATGTATTATTAACAGGGCCAGCGAGAGGTTATGTAAAAAAACGCTTAAGTTCTCTTGGAATTAGATATACACATCGTTATTTAAAGAATTATATTGATATTGTTGATTATTATAATATATTAGATCTATATTTGATAACATCTAGATATGAGGGGGGACCTAAAGGACTTTTAGAAGCTTGGGCGTGTGAAATTCCTGTTATCTCAACTCAGGTTGGAATGGTTCAAGATATTGCGGATCATAAAAAGACTTGTTGGATAGCAGGCATAGAAGATGTTGATAGTCTAGTAAAAGGTATGGAATGGCTATTAGATAATGATATTAAAAGAAAAAACATAGTAAAAAATGCAAAAAAACAAGTTCAATTGTATGATTGGGAACAAATAGGGTTTCTTTATTATAAAAAAATATATGAAAAAATTATTACGAAAAAATAGTAATATCCAGTTAGATAAGATGAATACAAAATTATTTTCTAATGCTATAAAAGTATCAAAAAATAATGGAGTAAATGATTTTTTATGTTGGTTTGACAATAGTGAAACGACAAGTCATGTTATTGTTTCGGGTTATCGAGATTTTTTTTCTTATATATTAGTTGATGAAGTATATAATTATATAAAAAACAAAGCCTTAAATTTATCTGTATTAGATATTGGTTGTGGGGGGGGAAGGCTTATGAATGCTGCGGCCACTTGTTTTGAAATGGTTTATGGTGTAGATATTCATAATAACTTAGATATAACAAAGCAATTTTTACATTCTCAATCTAAAAATAATATTATATTAAATAATATACAAAATAAAATTTTTTTAATAGAAGATAAAAAAATAGATTTAGTATATTCATTTATTGTTTTTCAGCATATAATGACATTAGATTGTTTTAAGGCATATCTGTCAGAAATACAACGGGTATTACGAGATGATGGGATTGCTATTATTTATTTTGGTAGACCTAAATATTTATCCCGTAAGGTTTTCCCATATTCAATTATTAATACATTATTTTATTTATTTGATAAATATATATATGAGCGGGTTATCAATTTATTGTTTAAAGGGTATAGAGAGTATCCTAATGTACCTGTGAATTATGTTAATTTGGTCGTTACTATGAGAAAAGCAAAACAATTATTTAAATATAACGGGTTTATAATTATTAGTCAGGGTGTCTCTCGTAGGAAAGGTGGGTATGGGACACAGTATTATTTAGTTGTACAGAAAAAATAATATTTTTTATATGAAATATAAACATATTAATGTATGTCTTTGTGCATATAATGCAGAAGCATTTATTGAAAAAACTATTAATAGTATTTTATCTCAAACATATACGCATTTTACGTTATTTATAGTTAATGACGCGAGCACTGATGGTACCAAAAGTATTATTGAGCAATTTGTGAAAAAAGATAATAGAGTCGTATTTATTGATTTAAAAAAAAACATAGGAACATATGCAGCAAAAAATTTAGTATTAAAAGAGTTTGCTATTGGAGATTTTTGGGCACATCATGATGCAGATGATTATAGTGATTCAAAACGCTTTGAAAAACAAATTGAATATTTAGAAAAATTTAATTTAGATGGGTGTGGTACTGCAATTAATGAATTTTATACGGATGGAATAAGTCCTCGTATTCCATCTAATTTTCCTCTTGTATTAAATAATACAGATGGGTTTTATTATAGGGCTAACTATTATCCAGAAAAGATATCAACAGAAACTGTATTAGATAATATAGATGATTTAGCTAAATTAAAGATTGCTATGAATGGGTCTCTCATGTTTCGTTTAGATTTAGTACAGCAATTGGGTGGTTTTGATGGGCATACTCGGTTTGGGGCGGATTCTGATTTTTTATGGAGATTTATTACTTTTTATAATTTTGGTAATATACAAGAAGTATTATATAATCGTCGATTTCATGGTTCATCATTGACTCAATCAAAAAAAACAGGGTGGAATTCTGATATAAGAAAGAAATATGCAAATGAGATAAAAGAAAAACATATCAAGAGGTTGAAATTTTTACATGAAAATGAAAAAAAATTAGCCTGGAAGCACAGTGTTTATGATATGTTTTATCCAGAAGTATCTTATAATATATATAAAAAATAGAGTATGAATAAACGTATTGGAATTATTATTGATTCAAATCATTATCTAACAGATACAGGCCCTCTTTGTGCTGAATTAAAAGCACAACAGTTTGAAGTGTTTTTATTTGCAAATGGTGACAAAAAATTTAAGCCTGCAGATAACCCATATCTTCATAAAGAGCATTTATTGGAAGTGGTTCATGATGAAGTTGTCTGGTATACAGATTTAAAAGATTTATCTAAGAAATTAGAAAAAAAACAAGTTGTCGCAGTATTTACACAAGAAGCACTTCCTTTTGTTAATCAACCAAAATATTTTCAAAACAGAAAATATTTCATTTATAATATTGTTCATAGTGTTGATAATTTTCATCCAAAAGCAATTGCAGCAGGTGTGATAGATAAGACTATAGCCCCATATGAAAGTTATGGTGATTATTTGGGATGGGAAAGAAAAGATTATGTTCCATTAGGAGTCCCAAAATATGATGTAGTTAATTTTTTAGATAAAGAAAAAATATTTAAGAAATACAATCTTCCAGGTAAATATATTTTGTTGCTTACACCAAATAATAATTTATTGAGTTGGTTTGTTGTTTATAGGATTTTACGGGAAGTGAAAAAGTCTGGGTATGTTGTCATATTAAAAGGCAAGACGCCTAAATGTCATAAATGGATATATCGTTTGTTTGTAGATAAGTATTTTTTAAGTGATAGATCATATTATCCATTTGTAACTCATGAACTTATTTCAGCTAGTGATGGTGTGATTGGTTTTGATACCACTGCTGTGGAAGAAATCTTAGTATTTGAAAAGCCTTTAGTTAATTTTTCTATTAAGCCTTATCGTGATAAAGCTGCACGTGAAGGGAATTTCAAACAATTTGTTCCTATGTGGGCATCAAAATTCTGTTTAGATCTTAATTTTTTTGATTATCAGGGTATAAAAGGACAATTTAAAAAATTACCAGAGTTTATGACCCATTTTTTAAAAAAAGGTGTTAATTATAAGAAAATTCAAAAAGATGTATTTTATGTTCCTGGAGAAGCTTCAAAACGAGTTGTAGATTATTTAAAAAATGAATTACATATAAATACTTAATACTATGAAAAAATATTTTATTTATGGAGTAATAATTGTATTGATTAGTGTGTTGTTTGGTATATTTGTATGGTTTAAATCTTCCATTGATGAACAATCATATATGGACAAACAACATTGTGATCATTTAGATGATCGGTGGGGGAGTTTTTATGACAAACAAACGGACATTTCTTTTTGTTATAAATATGTGTGGGGAAAACCATATATTAACTTGGAGCAAGAAAAAAATAAAATAAGTAATATAAAAATTGCATTTGGAGAAAAAACTCAAGATAATCCAATTATTATTATCGCAAATAATGCATATATACATAAGAATAATGGTCCTGTTCGTCCAGATATTAAATGGGCGCAAGTGGATCTAGATATATTTGAAAATGATTTAGAAACATTATTTGGTAATGAAGAGGTTATTGTGCATAAAAATATTAAATTTTCTGGAAAAAATAGTATGCGTGTATATAGATCTTTAATCTTAGATGATATATTTGTAGAAAGAGTTGATTATTTTTTTCCAAAAGTACAGATGGGAAATAGTAATGATTATCATATGTATATAACAGGTTTATCTGAATCAGAAGCAGATATTGAAAATGTGATGAATAGTTTACATATATAAAAAAACATCAATTTTTCGTTAGTTGATGTTTTGTCTCAGCAATATAGATACACGTTATCTATATTGTAAGTGATGGGAATCATTTAGATTCCCGTGGGGCGTGAACATATAAAGAACTTGTTTTGTTGTGCCAGCTAGAAGTGTACTTGGTTAGCAGGAATGTAGAGAAGAGCGCCTGGGTTTCCTCCCCAAGGGCCGTTCATATCTGGTCCATATTTGGTGATAATCAGTGCTCCATTTGAAAGTTTACAGAAACCAGAGCCCCATACATCTTTTTGTTGCATGATAGATTGGTTGTCTGATAGTGATAGAATTCCACAGTTTGTAGAATTTCCTCTGTGCAAAAGGTATACCTTTTGTTGATGATTAATCCATAAGCCGTGGAGTGTGCCTACATTTGCAGGAACATGAGCTATTAAGGCTTTTCCTTTTGTAGAATGATAGCTCATTACTTGCATTTCTTTTTTAGATCGTGATCCCTCTAGTGTATAAAGGTAATCTTTTTCGATCTGCCATGAGAAAAGGCAATGGTCTTTATTTTGTGTAGTCATCGATGGATGTGCTACATGATTATATTGCCAGTTGCCATTATCTCTTGGTGAAATAACATGGATTTTAGGATGTGAATTCCTCGTATAGAGTATATCATTTCCTTTAAATCCTACACCATCTAGCCCGTTTCGTGCTTTGGTTTGATCAAAATCGGGGAATAGACGGTATTGTGCTCCACTAGCACCAGAAATAAAAGTAGTTTCCAGAACAAGCATATCATTTTGTAGGGAAGTTTTGATCAACATGATTCTGCTACCGAAGTAGTCAGCTATAGCAATTTGATCTCCATCTTCAGTATATTGGACAGCAATTCCCATCGGTTGAAACGGTAGGGGAATGTTTTGACGTGTTTTTGCTGGTATGGTGACCAGGCCACCACTAAAATGTGTGTTAAATCTGGTATCCATGTTGTGCACCTTTTTGTAGTTTATTCCATAAACTATGGAATTTACTAATATTAGACAATAAAAAAACAATTTTGTCAATGGTTATTGACTTTGTCGGAGCTATTTAGTACAATATGTATGTAATTTATTAGCTAAATCAAGCATATATGGCATATATAATTTCTGAATTACATGGGCAATATGGGGGAAAAATTGCAGTAGCAGAACAAATGATTTTACAATCTAAGTTTGGAGGAGCCGATGCTGTAAAAGTGCAATTGTATAGTGAAGATTTTGATAAGAATAGCATGGATGGAGATAGCCCAGGTGATTTTTTGAGTTTGACATTTGAAGAATTGAAGTCTTTAAAAGAATATGCTGATATGCTTCATATTGATTTTTTTGCTTCATTTTTTGATGAGGAGAGAATGCAATGGTGTATAGATTTAGATCTTCCATATTTAAAAATTGCAAATTGGATTTCAAGAGAAAAACCTGAATTAGTTGAAAAATCGATTGCTACTGGAAAAAAAGTAATTATATCTCTTAATAATGAACAGGCTAAAAAGGGGAAACCATATGAAGCAGAAAATGTAATTTATTTATATACGGAACCATTATATCCGGGACGTTTGGAAGATATGCATATACCTAATTTCGTAGATTCTTGGTTTTCAGGGTATAGCGATCATACTATTGGTAATACGGCTGCAACATATGCATTGGCACGTGGTGCTAAAATCTTAGAAAAGCATTTTACTGTTGGAAAAAGTTGGCAAAAAACAAAAGAAGGAGGACATGCATGTAGTATGGATGTAGATGATTTACGTCAATTGCATGAGTTTGCTAGAGGATTTAGTATTTTAGAATATAAAAAAGTATTTCAATATGAAAGTTAGTATTATTGTGACAGCCTATAATTATGGGCAATTTATCGAAAGATGTTTACGTAGTTTATTAGATCAAAATTTTGATTCTAAAAAGTATGAAGTTATTGTAGTAGATGATGCTTCACAAGATAATACATTGGATATTTTACAAAAATATATAGATAAGTATGATAATTTACGTGTAATCGCAAATAAAGAAAATGTTGGTGTTGCAGAATCAAGTAATAGGGGAATCCGAGAAAGTCTTGGGCAGTTTGTAGTGCGTGTGGACGCTGATGATTATGTAAATGGTAATTTCATTTTATTTTTATCTGCATATCTAGAAGCAAATAATGCACTTTTAGGTGTTGCTTGTGATTATGTAAAAGTATCTAATGACGAAAGTTCTGTAGAACGATTTTATGCAACCGAGGAACCCATTTCCTGTGGAATCATGTATCGTAAAGATCTATTGGTAGAAGGAGGGTTATATAATAGTGATTTTCGTCATTGTGAAGAAAAAGAATTGCGTGCTCGTTTGGGGAATAAATATCATATTGATAATTTAAAGATACCTTTATATAGATACAGAATTCATGGAGAAAATAAAACAACTAATGTAGAGGAACTTAAGGAATTTGATAAAAAAATAAAAGAACTTTATTCTTAGATTATATGCATAAAGATAAACATATTATTGCCGTTATTCCTGCGCGTGGTGGCTCAAAACGATTAAAATATAAAAATATTTATCAAGTATTGGGGAAACCTATGCTTGCGTGGGCAATAGATGCCTGTAAAGGATCTCAACATATTGATGAAATTTATGTTTCAAGTGAGGATATAAAGATTTTGACTGTTGCGGAGACACATGGGGCAAAATTAATTAAACGTCCCTCTGAATTATCTGAGGATCATGTATTTAAAATGGTCCCAATTCGTCATGCTGTGCAGGATATATTAGATAATCCACAAGAAAAGAACCCGGATGTTGTTATAATTGTTCAAGCAAATTCACCAGAAATAAAAACAAATGATTTGGATGGAGCAATACAGAAACTATTTGAACATAATCGTCAAGAAATTTTTTCAGTTGATAATAATTTAAATCAAAATGCTTCATTTCGTGTTATAACACGAGAAGGTGTTTTTCAAAAAGAATTGAGTACAAACTGTGGTGTGTATATAACAAATGAGTATGATGTACATACAAAAGAAGATGTAGAAGAAGTTGAAAAACGTATAAAAAAATAATTTATGTGTGGTATTGCTGGAATTATTTCTTCACAATCGATTTTATCAAATCAAGTTCCAAAGATGATTGCTTCAATGAAGCATCGTGGGCCAGATGATGAAGGTTTCCATCATAATAAACAGATTAGTATTGGTCAAAGTCGACTGTCTATTATTGATTTATCTGGGGGACACCAACCAATGTATAGTGATGATAATACATTGGTTCTTGCTTTTAATGGAGAAATTTATAATTATGTAGAATTACGAGTAGATTTGATAAAAAAGGGATATATATTTAATACACAAAGTGATTCAGAAGTATTAATTCATTTATATAAAGAGTACGGAAAAGACATGCTCGATTTATTAAATGGTATGTTCGTTTTTTCCATTATAGATTATAATAAAGAAGAAGTGTTTTTTGCACGTGATAGAATAGGCATTAAGCCGCTTTATTATTTTTGGAAAGATGGTATGTTTGCATTTGCTTCAGAAATACAGGGGTTAACGTCTATTTTTGAAATTAAAAAAAATCTTACTATTAATATGGATGCTGTCTGGCATTATTTTAGTTTATTATATATTCCGCAGCCTCTTACTATCTATAATGAACTTCATGTATTCCCCGCAGGGAATTATGCTACCGTTTCTTTTGGAGCAAAAAATATTTCTATAGTTGAATATTGGCGTCCTGTTATTAATGAAAAAAAATATAATAGCATTGAAGAATGTGCAGATAAATTGCAAGCATTAATATACGATGCTGTAAAGTTACGTATGCGTAGTGATGTCCCATACGGCGCATATTTATCTGGTGGAGTTGATTCAACAATGATTGTGGCTAATATGACTAACTGTTCTTCTGATTTATTGAAAACATTTACAGCAAGGGTACATGATAGTGATTTAGATGAACATGAATATGCACTTGAAGCCTCAAAAAAATTTGGGACAATACATACTATTATAGATGTTCATGATATAGATTTTGATACCATGGCTCACCTTATTTCTTTTTTCGGGCAACCATTTGCAGATTCATCTATATTTCCTACATATCTTATTTCTAAAAAAATTAGAGGATATGTCACTGTTGTACTTGGTGGAGATGGTGGAGATGAGTTATTTTCAGGATATGATAAATATTCAGCGTTATTAGAAGATGACTCTGACGTGACTGTAAAAAAATCATTTATCAATCGCGTTCCTGATGAAATAAAAGAACAATTATTTACTAAAAAATTTTTAGCAAAGAAAAAAAAAGATACTTATAGTTTTTTATGTTCTCATACACATAATCAAAATTATAAGGGGCATGATTTAATGCGTTTTTTAGATGTTGAATATTTTCTTAAATCTGATATTTTAGAAAAAGTAGATCATATGAGTATGGCGAATTCATTAGAAGCACGCGTTCCTTTGTTGGACCATCGTATTATCGAGTTTGCTTTAGGTATCCCTAATAAATTTTTAGTATCTAAAACAAGAAATAAAGTATTATTGAAACATCTTTTAGAGAGGCAGATGTCTAAAGAATTTGTTAATCGTCAAAAAATCGGGTTTATGTTGCCTATTGCCTCATGGTTACGTGATTTTTCAGATAATATTCTTGATTTACCATGTGTTTCTGAATTAGAACATGTCTTTGATAAAGAAGCATTAAGTAATATGATTAGAGACTATAAGCAAGGTGATGATAAGTATGGGAATATATTATTTGCTTATATTGTTTTTTGTTATTGGACATCTTTACATACTTTTTAGTTATTATATGATTTTTGATAAAGAAAAAATAAATTATTTTAAAAAAGCATTTTTATACTTAAAGAAATATAGCAAATTGTCTTTTTTAGTTATTATATTTGCAATACTCAGTTCTTTTTTTGAAGGATTTGGTATTGGTACTATTATTCCATTATTTCAGTGGTTAATGGATCCATCAAGTCTTGATTTTTCTTCAATCCCATATGGAGAAGCTATTGAACTATTTTTATCTCAGTATGAACAAAGTACTGTATTAATAAGTTTGGTAGTTTTTATATTTAGTATGAATACTTTGAAAAATATTTTTACTTATTTAAATACTATTATAGTTAATAAAATATCTAATTATATCAAACGTGATTTGCAGGTAGATTTATTTAGTGCGATTACCAAATCGGGTTTGTCTTTTTTTCAGTCAATGCGCTCGGGGCATCTTATTGGAAGTATTTCTATTTACGCGGATAATGTGTCTCATTTTATTTTTTCTTTATTAAATTTCATTATTGTATCTTCTCGTATTGTTATTTATATAGCATTATTGTTATTGATTTCATGGCATTTTACTATTTTTGTGGGTATTGTTGGGATATGTATATTACCAGTTATTCGTTTGGTACTTGTGCGTATTCGTAGGATTGGTTTTCGCATTGCGGAACATGTTTCAGGTATTCATTCACGAATGAGTGAGATGTTTACAAATATCACACTTATGAAGATTTTTGGTACTGAAGAATTAGAAACAAAAAAATTTGCAGAAGAAAGTCATAATTTAGCTCATAATTATTATATGGGTTCAGTGTATTCTAATATATTAAATCCTTTTTCAGAGATTGTTGTTATGGGGCTATTGTTATTGATTGGAGTTTTTCTATTTTTATATGGAGGCGCAACACAAAAAATGCTTGTTCCAGCTATTATTGCATATATTTATGTATTTTCTCGTTTATACACACAAATAAATAATTTCATACGTTTATTATCGACCGTTTATGCATATATTGAACCATTTAAAAAATATGAGAATTTGTTAAAGCAAGCAAAAAATGGTAAAATAATTTTTGGGGATAAAAAAATAAATAAATTTTCTAAAGGAATTGAATTTGAACATGTTTCATTTGCATATGGTGAAAGAACTGTATTACAAAATTTATCCTTATCTATAAAGAAAGGAAATTTTGTTGCATTTGTAGGTGCCACGGGTACTGGGAAAAGTACAATTGCCCATCTTATTTCAGGTCTATATGTTGTCAATGAGGGTAAAATTAGTATAGATGGAGAAAATATAAATGATATAGATGTATATGATTGGAGAAAGCATATAGGGTATGTTTCTCAAGATATAATGCTTTTTAATGATTCAATAAAAAATAATATTGCCTATGGCGTTTCTGATGTATCTTCTAAGGAGATAGTAAATGCAGCAAAAGCGGCTAATATTCATGAATTTATCAGAACTTTACCAGAAGGTTATGATACAAATTTGGGTGAAAGGGGAGTTCGATTATCTGGTGGTCAAAGACAGCGTATTGCTATTGCACGTGCATTAGTTCGTAAACCAGATATATTAATTTTAGATGAAGCTACAAGTTCTTTAGATGTGAAAGTAGAGAAACAAATACAAGAAGAGTTGCGTGAATTATTTAAAGGGAAAACAATTATTGCTATTGCCCATCGTTTGTCTACTATTGTGGATGCTGATAATATTTTTGTATTACATAATGGAACTATTTTAGAATCAGGAACACATGAAAAATTAATTAAACAAAAAGGTTTTTATACTCAATTATATAATTTACAATAATATGGGAAATCAATATGAGGGCATTGTCATCGATATAAATAAAAAACATGATGATATTAATAAAAGTAATGTTATGAGTAAGTCTTCTCATACAAATAATTTTTTTGTGAGTAGTTTTTATAAAATTTTGTTTTATTTTGGTTGGTATCAACGTCTTGTAGATAGTGGGTTTATACGTGGGTGGTTCCATGAATTTCAGGAGTATTGGGTATATTCTTTAGGCGGAAGACCTATAAGGTTACATGATTTTTTCTTTTTATACTCTTGGTATCGAGTTGAGTATCAAAATGTTGAATTAGATGATGAAGAAGATAAAGTGAAATTTTTATATTCATGGCAAAAACCAGAGAATATTTATTCTGTTTTTGGTGCTGTATATAGATATGCATTATCTCCATTTCAATATTTTGTATATAGAAAATATTTAAAGAAAGGTACTCGTATATTAGAATATGGTTGTGGTGTTGCCCCAATTATTTCTAGTCTTATAAATGATAAAAATGTTGATTTTGATTTTACTATTGCAGATATTCCACAATTTACATTTCATTATGCAAAATGGCGTTTAAAACAATTTGGAGTAAATATAATTGATATAGATCCAAATATATTACCAAAATTCCCACATTCATATGATACTATATTTTTATCAGAAGTATTAGAGCATTTACCAAATCCAGATGAAGTTATACAGCATTTGACAAAGCATCTTGTTTCTGGTGGGCATCTTATATTTGACTATCTTATTTCAGATTGTGATGGTTTAGATACAAAAGGTGGTTTTTTTGAGCGTAAACAAGTATTAGAACATATAGAAAAGCATTATGATATCGTAATGGGGAAAGTAGATTATGATAATCATATGGGAAGAACAATAGCAAGGAAAAAATAATTTATGAAGGTATATATATTAGATACAATTAAGAAAGGTGCTTGGGGGGGCGGTAATCAGTTTTTACGAGCATTGCGTAATATATATATGCAAAAAGGGGTATATACAGAAGATATAGAAAATGCTGATCTTATTATTTATAATAGTTATCAATCACTTACTGAAGTAGTGAGGTATAGAAAGAAATATCCTAATAAATTTTTTGTACATAGATTGGGCCCAGTTTTTTCATATCATCGTGGACAAAAGTGGAAATTAATTGATAAATTACTTGTTTTTTTTGCTAATCATATAGCAGATGCTGTTGTATTTCAATCTGAATGGACAAAAAAAGAATATATAAAATTGGGGTTCAATTTAGATATACCTTATAGTGTTATATATAATGCAGTGGATAATAAAATTTTTTTTAGTGGGAATAATAAAATTTTTAATAAAAAAAAGATACGATTAATCGGCACAAGTTGGTCAAAAAATAGACAAAAAGGATTTGAGTACTATAAATACTTAGATAAGAATTTAGATTGGGATAGATATGAAATGACATTTGTAGGGAATAGCCCTTTTCTTTTTTCTTCTATAAATCATATATCACCAGTATCCTCTAAAGAATTAGCTTATATTTTAAAATCACATGATATATTTATTGCACCTATGTCTAAAGATGCTTGCTCAAATTCAATATTAGAAGCATTATCTTGTGGTCTACCGGTGGTTGCTTTAGATAGTGGGGCAAATAGAGAGTTAGTGAAAGAATCAGAAATGTTATTTTCTGATAAAGAAGATTTTTTAAGGGTAATCACACATGTTGTAAATAATTATAATAGAATCCAGAGAAATATAGTAGTTCCTAATATATTGGGTGTATCAACGGCGTATTTAGATGTAATAAAAAAGAAAAAACAGGTATCATTTATTTTGCTTATGTTAATGTCTGGTATTTTAGTAATATTATCATTTAAATCTAAAAAATAATTATGTTGAAATATTTTAAGTATACATATCATCGATTATTATTAGAACGATATTTAGAAAAATATTCATATCTACTTTCTAAAAATATTATAGATATAGGTGCCGCAGAAAGACGGTATGATCATTTGTTTGATGCTAAAATAACATCTGTAGATATTGTAGTTAATAAAGAAAAAAATATTTTGTATGGTAATCTTAATGAAGGATTAAATTTTTCAAATAATTATTTTGAGGGTGTCCTTTGTATAGAGGTACTTGAATATGTTCAAGATCCTCTAAAAAATATGCAAGAGATATCAAGATTATTGAAAAAAGGGGGATATGCCTTGGTCACAGTTCCATTTATGTATCCAGATCATAAAGATAGAGTAAGATATACACGTAAAGTTTGGGATGATATATGTAATTTATATTTTTCAGAGGTTGAAATATATAAAATAGGTAATGGGTTAACAGTAATGTGGGATATTTTACGATTAAAATTACATAGGTTTAGATTTTCTTTTATTGGAAGATTATTTATTTTTTGTTTTTATCCATGGCTTTATTTTTTTCAAGTAAGTGGTTTAGATAGAAAAGAAGATGAATTTTATTCTGGTTTATTTTTAGTATTAAAGAAATAAAATATGATGCGTGTTCGCATAGATGATATTGGTTCTTCAACTAAATGGTATAATCAGCATGGTAAAAAATTGTTTTGTTGGAAAGGAATTCCATATTTTTATTTTCCATTTTCAAATGTGGGTTTTTTTAAACGTATGCCACTATTTCGTAAATGGGGAGTGTATGATGAATTAACACAAAGTGAATGGGGGAAAATATTATGTATTTTTAAAAAACATAGTATTATCCCAATTATTGCTATTACTGCAACATGGGTAGATAAAGATAATAATCTTATTCCATTTCCTGAAAAATTTCCTGGGGAAGCTTCAATACTCAAACAAGCATTTCTTTCTGGTGATATAATGATTGCAAATCATGGGCTTACTCATTGTGTTGTTGGGAAGCATTTACCAAAATTTTGGAAATCAAATAGAAAATATCATAGGGAATTTTGGGGGTGGTTACCACAGAATTTACATGAAGAACATATAAAAGAATCTCAGAAAATATTAGAGAATTATTTTGAAAAACCAATTTCAATTTTTGTACCTCCAGGTAATATATGGAGTAAAAAAACATATAAAGTATTAAAAAAAACAAATATTACAAAAGTTATTGCTAATAGATATATGATAGATAGTAATGAAAAAATGGAGGGGATATCATTTTTTAATGATAAAGAAGATTGGAATTTTCATGATCGTGAGTTGAAATTATATGGTGAATCATGGTTGAATAAATTAATTAGTTTATATGGATTATAATTTTTCTGAAATCTTAAAACAAAAAATAAAAGAATATTATGTAAAGTATTATCGGGATGATTGTTCTATTTCACGATTTGATCAATTAGCAGAAACGCGCGTAACAGAGGAAGTGTTGGAAACAAAAAGGTTGAAATATTTAAGGGATCATATGGATATCGATTTAAATAATAAATCTGTTTGTATTGTGGGAGCAGGTACTGGTGGATTGGCAGTAGTCTTATATAAACAATATCATGCAGTAGTTTATGGAGTTGAGCCATATGAGCCAGGTTTAAATATTATAAAACAAAAATGTGAAGAAATGGGTATGAATCCAGATAATTTTTTATCTAATTCTGCGGAGGTTCTTCCATTTGAAGATGATCAATTTGATGTGGTCTATTGTTATACCGTACTTGAACATGTTCAAAATATAGAAAAGGCGATTGATGAAATGATAAGAGTATCAAAATTTGGAGGAGTTATATATATAAATACTCCAAATTATAGTTTGCCATATGAACGACATTATAAAATATTATTTCCAACATTTTTACCAAAATGGGTAGGGTATTTATATTTAATACTTTTGGGAAAAAGTCCAGTTTTTTTACAAACTATTAATTATGTTACAGAAAAGAGTATAAATAAAATTCTTGCTGGGAAAAAAGGAATATCATGGTTACGCTTGTATACACCAATTAAGCAGAATGTAAAAGGAAAAACAGCAAAAGTACTTTTGTTTTTTCAACGTTATTTTTCTTTTTATTCACATCAGGATATACTTATTCGTAAGATAAATAATAAAAAAAACACCAATAGGTGAATTTGTACCCATATAGATATGACTTTTGTAAGCCTATCTATATGGGTACAGTAAAAAAATATTTGTTTTTAGAGAATACTGAAGATATTTACCTTACAAATAAGGTAAATATTTTTTCTCCAGAACATTCTGGGACCCAAAGATCTCCTTCCGTGGTTGTGCATGTGTCAGTACTTGAAGAAGCAAAATTGTTATAGACAGGGCTATCCTCAATTTCTATTACGCAGAATTGTCCACGGGTGGCATTATTAGCCCATCGCCCTATTTGACACATTTCGTGCCAGTCGGCATGTCCGTATAATACGGTGACTTCTTCTGGAATCGTTTCTTCAAAATTTACAATATAAGCTCGTGTGTTTGAAGTCTCTGCGAAGAAGGAAAGAGGATGCTGTATCCTCCATTCATCTATTATATCAAGAACTACTCCTATACCAATTATTTCCATATCTGAGTTTCTGTGAGAAACTAACATTTCTTCTGAATTTAGAGGAATGGTGTATTCAAAAAAATTAGTATTAAGGTTTTCTTCACTGATAAAAACAGATGTCCAACCTCCTCCTTCGGTTGTCATATCACAGTATACTTCAGTTGAATTTTGTATATCACCATTTAGATATACATCATAAATACCTGAAGTGGATGTTTCTTCTATTTGAAGTATATCTGCGCAAGATATTGGCAATACTGGTTCTATAATTGCATCAATCACCATATCTTCAACTACAGCTAAATCTAGTGGTATTTGATCAATTGCATTATCATTAGCAATATCATCTTGGATATCTTTTTGATAATCAGCTACATCATTCGTAGCATCCAGATCCATGTCTTCAGGAATGAAGATTGGAATGTCTGGTATAGATTCATCTACAGGCATAGAATCCAATGCAAGATCAATAACCATAGGTAGATCTTGTAGCATTGCATCTATAAGAGGTACATCTACAAGATGCACCATGTCTATAGGCGTTAAATCTCTAACAGGTTCTGCATCAATGATTTCTGGCGTATCAACAAGCGCTGGAATATCTATGACGTTAATGTCTGGTAGAGGTGCTATGTCTATAGGCGTTAAATCTCTAACAGGCTCTGCGTCAATGATTTCTGGCGTATCAAGCGCTGGAATATCTATGACAGGAAGATCTGTAAGAAAAATATCTATAGGAAGTGGTGTAGCATCTGTAATAGGTGCTACATCAATTACAGGAAGATCCTCAAGTAGAGCAAAATCTAGTTGGTCTGCTATATATATATCTTGTAACTGTGAGTCCAAGGGAACTGTATCAGGATCAGGCTCTATTCTTCTATCTTGTGCTGGTAGCACATCAGAAGAATCAGTTATATACAGATCTTCAGGCACTGTGCTGTCGAAAGTATCTGTATTTTCGTAATCAACAACTTGTTTCGTGTCTGTCGAAGTATCTGAGTTCTCAAGAACATCTACACGAGAATCAAAGAGGCTAGCCTCTCTGTTTTGATCGTGTAAGATATGCTCGGCATCTAATTGCATAAGATCTCCACTAGGAAGATCTATGCAGGAGTTCAAGAAGATGACAAAAAACAAGGAATAATGCATGGTATTCTCCGTATGTTAGTGTCCATTTAGGACTTGTGTAAAGAACAAATCTGTCCCAACTGTCCAGTATTGAACAGTGAGCTGTAAAAACTATAAAGTGTTTATCGTTTCTATAGCTCAATGGTATTATGTAAAGGGGGGGGCTAGGGGAGTGACGCGTAAAAGCGTATCCCCTAGCTTAGAATGATCCAGAGATACCAAAGAACGTTTTTTTCCCGTCTGTTTGTACAGTAGGGATAGGCGTGTCTTCATCTCTAGACCAGAGTATGTAAGTTCCGGCACCAAGAGCAGTTCCTCCCAGTATCCAGCTTGCTATAGCGAGATATTGTGAAGTTTGCGCATCTTTGGCGGGATCTCTCCAGTCTGTGCGGTAGTTTTTCCACCTTTTAGTGGCCTCTTCTGCTTTTGAGCGGGCTTCTATGTGAGCCCATATTCCAGCAGCAGAAAGTAATCCTCCTATACTTATAGCCCCCAAACCAAGTGTACTATGATCAGTATACCAAGGTTTGTTTAGTGGGGCTATGTGTAGAGGTTGGGATCCAGGCTGTTTCTTTTTTCCTATATCTATATCCGGAGACCAACGAGTGGTTTCTCCAGAAGATATAATAATTTCTTCTACAGCTTTATTTGAACTAATATAAATAGCTCTAAGGCTATATGTACCTGGTCTTAGTTCAATATCTGTTTTAAGTTTCCATCCTAATTCATCTACAGATTTATTTTCTCCTATAGATTCGCCACTAATAGTTACTATTAAACCATCTTCTGGGACTATATTAATAAATAATTTCCCAGGTGGAAGATTATTTTTTAATAATGCTATGATAGTCTTTATCTCAGAAGTATTTGATTCAGTAGGATAGGTACTGATATATTGAGTAAATATTCCTAAAGCTTTTGGTTGATCATTGTTTTCAAGATAGCTTTTTCCTAAGTTATATAGGATCGTAGGATTGTTATCCTTCTGATATGCTGCCTCAAAGAATGTTATTGCTATTGCAAATTTTTTTTCTTTGAATGCTTTTGCTCCCTCCATATAAAGGATTTTCGCAGCATTTTTATCCGCGGTAGTATCTGCATATGTAGGAGTGGAGGCCAGAATGAACAAGCTGATGAAAAGAACAGTAATGCGACTCATGATTTTCCCTCGTTGTTTGGTTATGGGTTGTTTTATGCATTTTTTGCTAAAAATACATAAGTAAACTCATAAAAGGCCGATATATATTCATAGCACGTTTTTTCTTATTTGTCAATTTGACTCCTCATGAAAATACAAGTACAATAAGTCTATTATTAATTAATTACACTATTATGAACATTCTATATATAGGCTCAGGATTCGTAGGCGCTTGCTCTTCTGCTGTTTTGGCGGCTAGTGGGCATAATGTCTTGGTTTATGACATTGATGAAAACAAAGTAAATATGCTTGGTTCTGAAGATAGAGATACTATCGAATCTTGTCTTTTTGAAAAAGGACTCGGTGATTTACTTGTCCGTAATAAAGAACGTATTTCTTTTACCAATGATTATAAAAAAGTAGAAGCATCTCTAGATACACTAGATGCTGTGTTTATGTGTCTTCCTACACCAGAAGTAGGGGAGACTGGAGAAAGTAATCTTTCATACTATATCACCGCAGCAGAAACATTGGCGCAAGCATTGAAAAAAAGAAATAATGGAACACAAGAAAAACATATCGTGATTGTCAATAAAAGTACGGTCCCTATTGAAATGGTAGATCGTACCGCAGAAATTATGGATAACGCGGGCGTAAAGAATTATGGCGTGGTATCTAATCCAGAATTTCTTGTAGAAGGAAAAGCAGTAGAAGGATCATTGAAACCAAATCGTGTGGTTGTAGGAGCGTGGGAGCAAAAAGATTTTGATATCATGAAAAAAGTATATCAACGATTTTATGATGCCCCTACTGTAGATTATATAGAAGTAAACCCAAAAGAAGCCGCAGCAGGAAAATTATTAGCAAATTATTATTTATTTAATAAACTTGCTGTTTGTTTTGACGTCATAGGACGAACATGTGAAGCATTTGATCATATCCAATTTGAACATCTTCGCAGAATTATTACCACAGATGATCGTATTGGAAATTGGGGATTTTATGATAGTTTGTATGCAGGAGGAAGTTGTTTTATAAAAGACGCGCGTTCACTTTCTCATCAACTCCAAACAAAAGGAAAACCAGCAACATTGGTAAATGAAACATACCTTGCAAATAAACGGCAATTAGAATTATTTTTAGGACGAGCAAAGTCAGAAGCAGATATGGACTTTTCAGGGAAAAAAATTGCTCTATTAGGCTTAGCATTTAAACGTGATACCAATGATACTAGAAATTCTCCAAGTCTAGATATTACACGAACTTTACTTGAAAATGGTGTAAAGAAAATAAAAGCATATGATCCAGCAGCAACGGACATGTTTAAAAAAGATTTTCCTGCATCAGAAAAGATTGAATATGTAAATCATGAGTTTGAAGCAATAAAAGATGTAGATATCGTTATCATTGCCACCGACTGGCCTCAATTTAGGGGGTTAGGAGACGTTATGATTGGAGAGTTGACTCATAAGCCACTTATCATGGATGGACGGCGTATGCTTCAGCATAGGTATCTTGATTTAACAAAAGCAGGATTTAAGATTATCGCTGTAGGAAGTCCATATTTAAAATAATAAAATATATGTCAGAATTAACCACTGCAGCAAAAGATGTGTTAAAGCAAGAAGGGATTGTACATGTCATAAAAAAAACAGTATGTTATGTATATAGACAATTACGAGATACGAGAAAAACATGTAAATTAGTAAAGAAATGGAATAAAAAGAAAAAGAGTCTTTGGAAATCATTTGATTTTGTATTTTCTGTCACAGA
>JABIGQ010000029.1 GCA_018650085.1 Candidatus Magasanikiibacteriota bacterium
ATCATTTCTTTATTTTTTAGGCACCATGATTTATTTTCATCTGTCACAAGACAAGTTGTATCGTGAGAATTACTATCTCCATCACATGCATATAGTCCAGGTTCTAGTTTTGGTTCATTTGGATTTTCTTGTGTGATTTCATTATTGTTAGTGTGATTTGATTTTATAGGTTCTGGATCCCCACATGAAGACATAGATAGAGAAAGCGCTAAAAGCCTTAAAAGACGTTTGAGTCTTCTTGTAGTGGGAGATTTTTCACGTTCTTTAGATATCTCTGGTGTAGAAAATTTAGGTTGTCCTTCTTTTTTTCTAGTCATAAGAATATTATATGATATATAGTATAGATAGTAGTATACATGATTTTTTGTAATTTATCTCCTTATTATGTCATTTTATTATTGATTTTTCCCACTAAATCTAGTATAGTTACAATATAATATATGGATAAATCTCAATGCGCATCTATTTTGCTTCATTTGCAAGAGAGTATGCAGACAATTTATAGCTTGCTTGATATTGATCAGAAGAAAAAGGATGTGGAAGTATTAGAATCAGCGTTAGCAGATCCTGCAGTATGGCAGGATCATGAGCTTGCAACGAAAAAAAGTAAACGTCTTACATATATAAAAGATGATATTGTTGTTGTAGAAAAAACACAGCAAGATATAGCAGACTTTCTGGGATTGCTTCCATTATTAGAAGAACAGAGCACTGAATATAAAGAAGTAGCAGAACAGTGCGTGGCTTTGGAAAAACAAGTAGATACATTGGAAGTAAAAACATTATTTGATGGAAAATATGACACGAACTCTGCCATTGTTTCGTTTGGGGCAGGAGCAGGTGGAACAGAAGCGCAAGACTGGGCAGAAATGATTCGGCGTATGATTATGCGGTATGCAGAAAAGAAAGGATGGAAGGTAACAATACTAGAGGAGTCTCGTGGAAATGAAGCGGGCATAAAATCATCTACCATGCGTGTGAGTGGTCAGTATGCATATGGGCATTTGAAATCTGAGCATGGTATTCACCGTCTTGTTCGTATATCGCCATTTGATGCAGAGTCTATGCGACATACATCATTTGCTTCTATAGAAATTATTCCAGAGATCGAAGATGGTGTGACTATAACGATTGACCAAAAAGATTTACGAATAGATACGTTTATGTCTAGCGGAAAAGGCGGGCAAAGTGTGAATACTACATATTCAGCTGTTCGCATAGTACACATTCCTACTGGTATAACAGTCTCTTGTCAAAATGAACGATCACAACTCCAAAACAAAGATACTGCTATGCGTGTATTAGAATCAAAATTACAATTATTACAAGATAAAAAAGAAGAGGAAGAAAAAAAAGAGTTACGTGGTGAGCATAAATCAGCAGAGTGGGGGAATCAAATACGTTCGTACGTACTTCATCCGTATAAAATGGTAAAAGATGCCAGGACAAAATTTGAAGTAACAGATCCTAGCGATGTACTTGATGGAAATTTAGATCCATTTGTTTATGCATATTTGCGTCACGATAAAACAAATAAATAATATATATGCAGATTATAAAAGCAGAACAATTCGATATACAAGAATTAGTGATGCAGTTGAAAAAAGGAAAAACTATTATATATCCTACAGAAACTTGTTATGGGCTGGGTTGTGATGCCACAAATAACAAGGCAGTAGATAGTGTATTTGAAATAAAACAAAGACAAAAAAATAAATCAGTCCTAGTCCTTATGGCAGACATTGCCATGGCAAAAGAGTATGTGATATGGAATGATACATTAACGCAGCTGGCTCAAATATATTGGCCTGGGCCTCTTACTATTGTAGCACCTGTATTAGCAGATGTTGTCCTTGCAAATGGAGTAGTGCATGAGAGTGGAACTATTGCATTTCGTGTGACCAGTCACTTGGTGGCACATGATATTGTTACGGCACTGGGAGTGCCGCTTGTTTCTACTTCTGCCAATATTTCTTCTATGGAAAGTCCATATGATATTTCATTTATTACGGATATGTTTACACAGAGTGATAAAAAACCAGATATTATTATTGATGCAGGAGTATTAGCAGATAGAGCGCCGTCTACTATTGTTTCTGTGAGTGATGGGGAAGTGCGTGTTCTTCGGCAGGGCGAAATAAATGTAGATGTGGTATAATAAAAATATTATTTTTAATAATGTATCTTATGGCTTGGAATTTTTTTAGGAGAGGGAGAAGCCCTGAAGCTCCTTTACCCGCTAAAGTAGAAGAACCACAACCAGAAATACCAGAACCTGTATTGCCTAAAGAATCTATCCCATCTGCAGTGGAGTTTGTAGAAGATTTACGATATAGAGAGAGACCAGAGTATATAGAACTTAAACAAGAGCTTGAAACTGTTCTCCAGGGGGGACGTTTTTTAGGTTTACCTCAGCTGGAGTTATTTCTTTTAGATAATACAAATTTGGTATCTGCAGAGAAAATACAAGATGAAGATCGTCAATCTTCTTTTACTTTAGAGCAACTATCATCTCCGTCTCCACATCAATTTATGCAGGTGGACACTATTATTAAGAATAAAAATACTCGTATAGAAATAGAGATGGAAATGGATTTTATAGGAAAACGTAATAGTGAAATTATGTATTATAGTATGCGTATTATCCCAGAAGGTGAAAAAAACTCAGCTTCTGATAATTCATCAGCGCATGAGGATATGATATCAGATATGGAAAATAAGATTAAAATGGTTGAAGAAAAGCTTTCTGGTATTAGAGATGATAATTTTACTGATATAGATGATTTGCATATGTCTCTTCTCGCATCATATGGTTTTATGAGTATAGAAAATGCAATGGGAGAGGGTATTACTAGGGAAATAGATTTGGATGCGATAAAAAATAAGAGAAAAGAAGAGTATCATATAATAAGTTTTAGTACTCAGATAGATGGAGAAGAAACTGCTGTGTCGATGAGAGTTGAATTTGGCGGTAAATTGGGGAATGAATTTATTCTACATAGCGTTCGGTTAAAAAATGAAAAATAATATGAAAATTTCTCATGTATTTGTTTGGACTGTATTTATTTGTACTGCAGTCTTTGCGACTGTATCTATTATGTTTTTATCTTATATTCATATTATAGATATAGAGTCTCTTAGTGCAGTACAAGAAAGCGCATACACCGCCCAAATGAAAAGTATTCGTCAGCATGGTAGATTGGAGAAGCCTCATAAACGAGAAGTAAAAGGAGTCTACATTACTGCATATTCAGCAGGATCAAAAAAAACAGTGGATCGCATTATAGATCTTATTGATCGTACAGAATTAAATGCAGTAGTTATAGACATAAAAGATTATAGCGGATTGGTGTTATATGATAGTGATGTGCCATTGGTAAATGAATTAGAAGTAGAAGATAATAGGCTTAGAGACATAACCGCAACAATAGAAAAATTTCATGAACACGATATTTATGTGATTGCTCGCCAAACAGTATTTCAAGATCCTATTCTTGCAAGAAATAAAACAGATTGGGCAATTCATAATAAAAATGGTGGACTTTGGTATGATAACTTGGGGCTTGCATGGGTAGATCCTAGTAATGAAAATGTCTGGAAGTATAATGTAGATATTGCAAAAGAAGCGATAGCACTTGGGTTTGATGAAATTAATTTTGATTATGTACGGTTTCCTTCAGATGGAAATATGCGTGCTATTGCTTATACAAATGGAGAAAGAGAATTGTATGATGTGATGGGAGACTTTTTTTCTTATCTAGATACACATTTATCTAACGAACCCGCATATATTTCTCTAGACATGTTTGGTTTTGTAATGGAACGTCATAATGGTATTTCTATAGGGCAGCGCATAGAAGATGCTGCAGATCATGTAGATTATATTTGTCCTATGATGTATCCATCTCATTATCCAGCTGGGCATTTGGGATTAGCAAATCCGGCAGCAAGTCCAGGGATTGTCATTGAGCACGGGATGAAAAAAGGAGCGCCTCATTTTGAAGGGAAACAAGCAGAGGCACGACCATGGATTCAGGCATTTCATATTGGCGCACATTATGGAGCAGAAAAAATTCGTGCACAAATAGATCAAGTAGAAGCATATACAGATGGAGGATGGTTATTATGGAATGCATCAAATAGATATACTGATGCAGGATTAAAAAAAGAATAATATAAATACATGAAAAAAACACCAAATATTTTAGCAATTATTGATGGGTTTGGATTAGGGGATTTAAAAAAAGAGGGAAATGCAATTACGCCAGATACTGCGCCGTATATGTTTTCATTGATGAAGAAATATCCATATACAACACTAAAGGCACATGGAGAAGCTGTGGGATTATTTCCAAATCAAGAAGGAAACTCAGAAGCAGGGCATCTCAATATTGGGGCAGGGCGTATAGTAAAACAAGATTTGGTCTATATATCAGAAGCAATTGAGAATGGAACATTTTTTAAAAATGAAGCATTTAAGCAAGCAGTCTATCACACAAAAAAATATAATACGGCTGTGCATGTCATGGGGCTTCTTACCAATGGACAAAGTGCTCACGCAAAGCCAGAGCATTTGTATGCCATGTTAGAGATGCTGAGAAAAGAAGGACAGAAGAAAGTATATATTCATTTATTTACAGATGGTAGAGACGCACCACCATATGTCTCAGCAACTTATTTAAAAGAATTAAGAAAGGTATTACAACCACATGAAAAGATTGCGTCTATTATGGGGCGATTTTATGCTATGGATAGAAATAAAATCTGGGAAAGAACAAAACAAGCATATGATGCTATGGTATTAGGAAAGGGGAAGCAATGTTCTGCTTCTGCAGAAGATGCCATTATAAAAGCATATGCTCGTGGGGAAACAGATGAATATATTAGCCCAACGGTACTTTGTGAAAATGATAAACCTATTGCAACTATTCAAGATAATGATGCTATATTCTTTTTCAATGCACGGAGTGATAGGGCCAGGCAGCTTACAAAAACATTTGTACAGAAAAAATTTAGAAAACAAAACCCAGGAGCATTTACCAGAAAAAAATACCCAAAAAATATTCGCTTTGTCGCTATGACAGATTTTGGGCCGGATCTTCCTGGAATATTTACTGCATTTCCAAGTGCTGATTTAGAACAATGTCTACCAATGGCATTGGGTAGGGATATGAAACAACTCTATATTTCTGAAACAGAAAAATATGCACATGTTACATATTTTATGAATGGTGGGTATGCAAAATCAGTAAATGGAGAGGAAAGAAAATTGATTAAATCAAGTGGGCATTATTCTTATGCAGAGCATCCAGAGATGAGAGCGCATGAAGTGACTAATCATATATTGGAAATGATGGAGAAAAAGAAGTATGACTTTTTTTGTGTTAATTATCCAAATGTAGATATGGTGGGGCATACAGGTGACTTTGATGCTGCGAAAAAAGCAGTGGCTACTATTGATACAGAAATAAAACGTCTAGTTTCATATATAGAAAAACATGGAGGAAATATAATCATTATTGCAGATCATGGAAATGCAGAAGAAATGATAAATAGAGAAATAGGGGGAATGATGACACAGCATACTATAAATTCAGTACCATGTATTATTATTTCAAAACCAAAGAAAACATATACGCTTAGAAAAAATGGTGTGCTTGCAGATGTAGCCCCTACATTGTTAGATATATTGGATATAAAAAAACCAAAAGAAATGACGGGAAAAACTTTAATCACATAATATGAAAGGACCTTGTGTATTAACAATTGTAGATGGGTGGGGAATTCCACAAAGAGAAGATGCGCCTCGTTTTGATACAAAAAAACATATAGCACAATATATACAAAAATACCCTGCAGGGATTATATCTGCTAGTGGTATAGGGCTAGGGAGTAGTATGGATTCTTCTGGAAATAGTGCTATAGGATATACAAGTTTAGGTACAGGGATGCCCCCTATGAACTATATACTTGAACAGGCTATGGTTCAGGAAGATTTTTATAATACACCTGCTGTACAAGAATTATACTCATCTGTGCAATCGAGTAAAAGACCACTGCATATAGTGGTGCCTATAGGGGGTTCATATAAAAAAACAGTACAACAATTGGCAGTCTTTATTCATGCATATCAGGAGTATGGGATAAAGAACCCTGTGGTGCTTCACGTGCTTATTTTACCTAGTGAGATAACGTTGTCATTATCTACCATAAAACAAGCGCTAGCCTCAATTTTAGAGCTTCCAAAGGTACAGATAGGAACAGTGGTGGGTAGTAAATATGCTTGTGATACTTCTTTGCATTGGAATAGAACAGAGCGTGCGTATCGTGGTATATTTTTTCGAGAAGGAGAAGAAACGAGAACAGAGCGTCTTGTTGATTTTATCTCTCTTTTAGAAGAACAAAAACATACTACAGAAGATCTTCCCCCAATTATATTACAAGATACGCCAGCATATAGTTCGGGAGATACTGTATTATTTTTTGATACCAATCGTAGATATACAAGGCAGTTGGTGCAGGCGTGTTTTATCCCTGGGTTTTCACATATGGAAACAATTCCATATATGTTTCAATCTGGATTTACACTTTTATCATATGAAACAGGTATTGTCGCAAAAATATTATGGCATGCTTCTGTGATGCCACATGGATTATCTGACATATTGCGTGAGCATGAAATATCGCAGATGCTTATGAGTGACGGAGTTGGCTATCCATTGCTTGCGGGATATTTTCGTGGGGTTGCAGAAATTGTTCAGCCACCAGACACGTATATGCATGTTCAAACTGTTCAAGAAAAGGATCCATTATCTTTATATAAAAAGCATATAGATGTATTACAAAAACAGGTTATAAAACAAGTGGAAGATAAGCAGGAAGTGGTTGTAGCTTCTTTGCAATATTTAGATAACATACTTTTTAAACAAGATCATAAACAAATAGAAAAAGCATATGATGCATTAGATACGTATATTTATATGGTATCAGAACATGTATTATCTTTGGGCGGTATGCATTGTATTGTGGGGTCATATAATGCCATAGATTCGGCAGAAACAGTACCTGTATTATGTATAGCAGATGATAAAACTGGGCAAGCGATGCGGCAGGGAGATATACCAGAAGGAAACATGCAATATGCCACTCCTTGCGGTTCTTTGCTAGATATGCTGCCGACCATACTTTCTTACTTAAATGTGGAAAAACCACAACATCTTGTGGGGCGTCCATTATGTTAACCACAATTTATCCACAGTTGAACCGGCCAAGTGGCCGGTTTTTCGTTAGGTTAGCGAATTTTGTCAGGTGGTATAAAAGTGTGATATTATATGTGTGTAAGTGATCACCTTATAAAAAATATCATATTAATTTTTTCATAATTATGCCTCTCCATAAAATCCAAAAACGTAACGGTGCGATTGTCGATTTTGACATTGAAAAAATCGAAAAAGCAATTCACTCAACACTAAAAGCAGTAGGAACTGATGATAATGAAAAAGCATGTGCTATCGCAAAAGATGTATGTGTGGCAGCAGAAGATTTGTATAATGATAAAATTCCTACCGTAGAACAAGTGCAAGATATTGTAGAAAGTGTGCTTATAAAACATGAGTATGTAGAAGCTGCAAAGGCATATATACTTTATCGCGCGAAACGTGGAGAAGCGAGAGAGCAAAGAAATGTAGTGATAGAAGTTGGGAAAACAGTATCTGAATATTTGGACAAATTAGACTGGAGAGTAAATGCAAATTCAAATCAAGGATATTCATTGGGCGGAATGATTTTAAATACATCGGGGAAAGTTACTGCAAATTATTGGTTAAGCCATATTTTACCACAAGCAGTAGGTGATACGCATAGAAATGGAGATTTTCATGTACATGATTTAGATATGTTTTGTGGGTATTGTGCTGG
>JABIGQ010000030.1 GCA_018650085.1 Candidatus Magasanikiibacteriota bacterium
AGTGTTCATACTACTTCCTGGTTCTGCACCTTTTCCAGCACAAACATCACATTCATTATTTTTTGTTACTTTTATTTCTTTTTCAATTCCAAATACTGCTTCTTTGAAATCTAGTTCTATATCTACTTGAATATCTCGCCCACGCGCTTTTCCTCTAGACTGACTTCTTCCGCCACCAAATCCAAACATATCTCCGAACATATCGCCCAAGTCTACTCCACCAAAATCAAAATGGACACCTCCGCCACCGCCTCCTCCACGTGCAGCACTCATGAAGTCTTCCCATCCTGCTCCACCACCAAATCCACCTTGTTGGTCAAAGTTAGAACCGAATTGATCAAATTTCTGTCGTTTTGCCTCATCTCCTAGCACTTGATATGCTTCATTTACTTCTTTGAATTTTTCTTCATCTCCTGTTTTTTTATCTGGATGAAATTTGTGTGCTTTTTTCCGAAATGCTTTTTTTATTTCTTCTTGTGTTGCACCTTTTTCTACTCCGAGAGTATTGTAGTAATCTTTTGACATAGTGTTTTTTACTTATAACTTATAATTTTTGATTTTTTTATAAAGAGATCTCTTTTAAAATTCCAATCATTTCTTCACATTTTTTAATATTATTTACACCAAAATAATGAGGAATAACATATAATAAATGGAGTACTGCAAAATAACGAACTTTTTCTATATCTATTAATTCTTTTCCATAACCAATAAGAAAATTATCAAAGTTTTTTCCTTTTTCCTCTAGATATAATTTTCCAAGATCAAATTCTTTTGCCCCTGAACTAAGATCTCCGAAATCAATTATACTTGCAAATTCATCATCTTTCAGTAATACATTTCCTTCTGTTAAATCAAAATGAAGTAAATATGTCTCATTTTCTTCCCCTAAAAAAGATTTTTCTATAATAAAATGCAAAATATTTTTAATTTCTTCTTCATTTAATAATTCTGTCTTTTTTAATGCTTTAATAGTATAAGAAGCTGATAAAAATCCTTCTAAAAATTCTTCCCAAGATTCAAATTCACCTTTTCCTTTTTCGGTTATTTCACCATACTCCTCTGTTTTTACTGTATGAATTTTTGAAACCGCTCTACCAAAATCTTTCCAAAAAGAATCAGAAGCCTCACCTGTTTTTTTTATATCTTCCAAACTTCTACCTTCCAAAAATGATTCTATTAAAATATTTTCATCTACATATAAAACTTCAGGAATAAAATCATATTCCCTTAATGCATCACAAGCAAATTGTTCACGAAAAATCATTATTTCATTCCCTTTTTTCGGAGATTTTACAATAAATTTTCCTTTATCTGTTTCAACAATAGATACATTTTGTTCAATTCCATTACTAGTATCTTTGATATTTAAAATATCTTCAGAAAATTTTTCTTGAAATATTTCTTTTAATTTTTGCATAAATTATATATTACATACAACAAGTTACAATCCAACTACCTAACAGGAAACCCATTCACAGTATCCGGCCCCTGAGGCTCTTTTATCACACCAAACTTTGTTTCATATTTACTCACATTCTCTTGTAATGCAATTAACATTCTTTTCACATGCCCTGGACTCATGATAATTCTACTATTAAGCGTCCCTACAGGAGGAAATACACTCATAAAATCCATAACAAATTCTTCCCCAGTATGGGTGATTTTTGCAACATTTGCATATTTCCCTGCCAGTACTTTATCATTTGCATTTATCTTTATTTGCTGTTGTTTTGGTTTTTGATTGTTGTTATTTTTTTCCATATATTTTATCTAACAGTAATATTAATTTCTTTTTCTTGTTCTATAAACTTTAAAAATCTTTCAATTGTTTCTACAGCACTTTTTTCTGCAATATGTCTAAATTCCTCTTTTTTTACTGAATTTCTTGCTCCATGTTGTAATTGTAAAAGTGCTACGTTATATCCATCATCATTATCAAACATCTTTTTTAAAATGCCCTGATTATTCTCCACAGCCACCTCTCCTACTAATTCTACTGCATGAATAGTAATTGGCGGGAGTGATACACTAATTGTATGTTCATCAATAGAAATATCATCTTCTACAAGCAATGATAAATCCACGCCGGAGCTTACTTTAATATTTGCCCTTGCAATAATGTCTTGCCCCCAAAAGAAATCTTTAAATGTACTCCCTGTAGAATTTTCCACTGTTATTTCTTCTTGCAGAAGAGCAACTTGACTTACTAGAAAACCTTCATTTTTAAGTGAAGTTAATAATATATCACGACTAATTTCTACCTTTTCTGCAGTATCTTTAAAAAACAAAGCATAACCGGCATATACACCCGCTAAAAACACAAGGATCATGGAGATAATAAATAATGTTTTTTTCATATATATCTTTATTCTCTAAGTTGCTTTTTTTTTATTAAAAAAACCTTTATTACACTAAACAAAAAAATAATAAAAGACATAATTATATAAACTATTTTCCCAGCATATAATTCGTTAAATTCGTTTATTTTCGCATTACTCGGATTATTTTTTTCATAAGCAATAGACAACGACATCCCTTTTGAAAATAATGAGGAATTTATAGTTTTATTATTGGCTATAAAAGTAACATTCTCACCGGATTGTATCTTAAATGTGATTTTAGGAGAATATCTCAACCTATACCTATTTACTTTACGCATAATAAAATTATCTGTAATTTGAACCACCTCAACAACCTCACCGGTTGTTTTTACAGCCTTTTGTATAAAAAAATAATTTTTTAATAAACTCCCTAAACCAAAAATTATGAAGCATATATTAATAATTATTAACATTTGGAAGAAGAACTCTTTTTTTAAAACAAATGTTTCAAATTTCATAATAATTTATTATAAATAAACCCCTAACCCCGTGCTAAAAAGCACAGGGTCAAATCGTCTAAATATAACTTGAAAAAGTTATAAGATTATTTTTTTTCATCTACAACTTCACCTTCTACAGGCCCGTCTTCTTTTTTCTCTTCTGCTTTTGCATCATCTTTCACTTCACCTTCTTTTGGTTCAGCTTCCGCTTTTTGGGCATCTTGCTCTGCTTGGTACATTTTCACACCAATTGCTTGAGCATCTTTTGTCAATTCTTCAGAAACTTTTTTGATTTCTTCAATATCTTCTTTTCCTAATACTTCTTTTAATTTTACTAGACCATCTTCTACTTTTTTCTTTTCTTCTTCTGTAATTTCAATTTTCTTTTCTTCTACATCTTTCATCATTTTCTCAGTAGTATAAATCATTGTGTCTGCAGTATTTTTTATATCAATCATCTCACGTTTTTTCTTGTCTTCATCTGCGTGTAATTCTGCATCCTTTTTCATTTTTTCGATTTCTTCATCAGAAAGTCCACTAGAAGCTTCTATTCTTATTGATTGTTCTTTTCCTGTTCCTTTATCTTTTGCAGAAACAGAAAGGATTCCACTAGCATCAATGTCGAATTTTACTTCAATCTGTGGTACTCCACGTGGTGCTGGTGGCACTCCGTCTAGGATAAACCGTCCAAGTTGTTTATTGTCTGCTGCCATTTGACGTTCACCTTGTAGTACATTAATTTCTACACTTGGTTGATTGTCTGCTGCAGTAGAAAATACTTGTGTTTTACTTGTTGGGATTGTTGTGTTTTTTTCAATCAATGCTGTCATAACCGCTCCCATAGTTTCTAGTCCAAGTGAAAGTGGTGTCACATCAAGCAACAAAATATCTTTTCCTAAGTCTCCTTGCAATTGTCCAGCTTGAATTGCAGCACCAGTTGCTACTACTTCATCTGGATTTACAGTTACATTTGGTTTTTTACCAAAAAATTCTTCAACTTTCTTTTGGATTAATGGCATTCTTGTCATCCCACCTACTAGGATCACTTCGTTAATAGCACTTTTTTCTACTTTTGCATCTGCAAGTGCTTTTTTCACTGGTTCCATTGTTTTTACTGCTAAATCCATTACCAATTCTTCAAGTTTTGCTCGAGAAAGTTTTAGATTCAAATGTTTTGGTCCTTCTGCACCAGATGTAATAAATGGTTCATTAATTTCTGTTTCAGGAGTACTAGATAATTCAATTTTTGCTTTTTCTGCAGCATCTTTTACACGTTGAAGTGAAAGTGGATCGCTAGAAAGATCAATTCCTTCTACTTTTTTGAATTCAGCCAAGATCCATTCAATAATTACTTTATCAAAATCATCTCCACCAAGATGTGTATCTCCGTGAGTAGAAAGTACTTCTACAGTAGAAGATCCATCATCACTATCGTGAGAGATATCTAGGATTGATACATCAAATGTACCACCACCCAAGTCATATACTGCGATCTTTTGATCTTGTTTTTTGTCAAAACCATAAGCGAACGCTGCTGCAGTAGGTTCATTGATTACTCGAAGAACTTCCAATCCTGCAATTTCACCAGCTTGTTTTGTAGCTTGTCTTTGTGCATCATCAAAATATGCAGGAACAGTAATAACTGCTTGTGTGATTTTTTCTCCTGTTTTTTCTTCTGCATCAGCCTTTAATTTTTGTAATACCATTGCAGAAATTTCTGGTGGAGCAAATGTTTTGTCTCCCATTTGTACTTTTACTTTTCCACCTTCCTCTACAATTGCAAATGGAACATGTTTTTTTACATCTTCTACTTCATCTTCTCCAGGTTTTCGCCCAATAAGACGTTTAACTGAACTTACTGTGTTTTTTGGATTTGTGACTGCTTGACGTTTTGCAAGTTGCCCTACTAGACGTTCTCCAGTTTTAGACATTGCGATCACAGATGGAGTTGTTCTGTTTCCCTCTTTGTTTTCTAAGATCTTTGGTTGGCCACCTTCTACGATTGCCATACAACTATTTGTTGTACCCAGATCAATTCCTAATATTTTTCCCATATTTTTTCAATTATGAATTATAAATTATAAGTTATGAATTCTTGTTTCGTGTTAAGTGTCTTGTGACTCATGTCATTTAATCTTAATGTCAATTTTCTTACTCTCCCCCTCACCAGCCTTTGGACAAGTAATTTTCAAAATTCCATTTTCAAACTTTGCTGAAATTTCATCTTCTTTTACTGGCATAGGAAGTGAAATATGTCTATAAAACGACCCACTTCTTACTTCTTTTCTATAATAATTTTTATCATCTACCTCATGTTCTTTATAACTTTGTCCTTGTAGAAGTAAAATTCCTTTTTCTACACTAATCTCTACATCTTCTACATTTACTCCTGCTAGTGGAGCCTCTACAATAACTGCATTTTCTTTTTCATACATGTTTATTGCAGGAACAAAACTTTTTTTGTGATTGAATGCTGGCAAATGCCGTTTCATCACTTCCTCAATCTCCGTAAATGGATCAAGGTTTGGATTCCATTGTGTTAGTGACATATGATTTTTATTATTAATTATCACGAGACACGAGTCACGTATCACGAAACAAATTTTTTGTTTCATGTTTTGTGATACATGTCTCGTGTTCAATCCTTTAACCAAAAAAGAAATCCAACACATTCCCAATCCCCTTTGACTCTGTCTTATACATTTCTGTATATCCACACTGTTTACATGTGATCGTATGAAATTTTCTATTTTGTATATTAAAAATTTTACTTGCAAATCCTCCTGCTGCTCGTATTTCCCCCACTGTAGATTCTGACGCTCGACATTTTACACAAGCAAAACTTTGAGCCAATTCTTCTTTTGTTTTCATAATGATTTGATTAAATATATGTTATAAGATATGCCCCTACCGGGTGACAAACAAGATACAAGTTACAAGATATAAGTTACACGTTCCGACAAACAACAACCCTCGCAACTCGTAAAATAGTCTCACCAGCCATATATCCTCCACCTACTTCTCGAATTATCATCCCATCTTCATGCTCTTCGCTTGCTTCTTCACTTACTGCCTCGTGAAGTTTGGGATCAAATACTTTTCCTACAGTTTCCATTTCTTTTACTCCATGTGATTCTAGTATATCTCCAAATTGCTTCATGATAAATCCAATTCCCTTTTTCCAATTTTCCCATGAACTACTTTCTTCTTTCACATCATGTTTAAATGCGGTACGAAAGTTTTCATATACAGGGATAAATTCTTCAAGGATTTGAATCTCACTCATCTTTGCCCAGTTACTTCTTTGTTCACTTACTTCTTTTTGAAAATTCTGATAATCTGCCTGCGCTCTCATCCACCCTGATTTATATTCTAGACAATTTGGACAATCTTCAAGTCTTTCCACTTCTTCAGATTTTTCTACAGTAGTATCCACTACCTCTATACCTTCTTCCTTTAAGATATCTTCCAAAGGATTATTTGTTTGTTTTTTCTTATTTTTTGCCATATTACAATACTATTATTTAGGTTACAAGTTATAAGTTACACGATTTAATATACTCCAACAGTGCAATATTCTTCCCATAATCCATTCTCATAGGCCCTACAAGCATAAACAAGCCTGCATCCCCAAATGGTACAATCAGCGTAGAACAAAATTTACTCAATGGATTACTTTCTCCTATCAAACAAAATTCTTTCTCTTCTGATTTTTTGTATAAATCATCTAAACATTTTTCACATCCATCAAACATCACAGAAATTGCTAATGCTTTTTCATATTCACGAAATTCTTTTTGGGAGAATAATTGTGAAATTCCTGTATAATACAAGCTATTTTTATCAAAAGCGACAATAATTGATGCAGATGTTACTTCTGCGAGATATTTTGCAAAAAACTTTATTTTTTGCTTCTGATCATACTTACTCTTAAAGATGACTTCTAATTCTTCAGAAACTTGGCTATCCAATTCTTTTAGAATTTCTATATTCTTTACATAGAATTGATACCCAATCTCCGTAGGGATTCTCCCTGCAGAAGTATGAGGATGAGTTAAATATCCCAATTCTTCTAAAGAGCGAAGTTCATTTCTAATTGTAGCCCCAGAAATGTCAAAAATTCCATTGTCTACAATAGATTTAGAGCTTACTGGTTCTGCTGTTTTTATATAATCTTCTACAACAGAAAACAGTAATAATTTTTGACGATCTGTAAGCATAACTGTCACTCGTTATATGTGAGTGATAGTACTATATCATACCCTAAAAAAGTAGTCAATACTTTATACCACCTATTAAAAAGAACCCTTTTTAGGGCTCTTTTTCTATAATCATATAAACACTATTTCTTCCTCAACACCAATATCCAAAAATTCCTCTTATACTTCTTACTTCCATACGTTGTATATCTTGTCTCTTTCTCTAATTTCACAATTTCAAATAATTTTCCGTAACAATCAATTAAATCTTCTCGAGAAAAGACTCTTTCTTTTAAGCCAAATTCTGGAATAATATATGTGTCTTTTTCTTTAGCAGGAAATTGTTTTAGAAGTTTCTTTGCATTTGGGTCCCCATCTTTTGCAGGTATTCTTACAAAAAAGTATCCCCCACTTTTCAAAACTCGAAATGACTCTTCTAGATATATGTTTCTTTCCTCTTCATTTAAAGAATTGGAAGAATTGATATCTATAATGATATTAAAAAAATCATCCTCCAAATCAAAATGACTCCCAAAAGATTTCTCTATAAAATTAATATGCAATCCTTTTTTTCTACTGTGTTCTCTCGCAACACAAATGGCATTACTTGCAAATTCAATTCCATGAACTTCTAATCCTCTCTCTGCTAAATACAAACTATTTTTCCCTTCACCAGAACCCAGATCCAATGCTTTTAGATCAGAAAAATCAATATTCTTTTCACTTTTTTTATACTCTTTCTTTAAAAACTTTAAAAAATTCAAAAAAAACCTTTGCGGCTTATCGCCTCGCATAAGGTTTTTTTTATGATATTCTTTTTCCCAGACTTGCTTATTTCCAAGCATGTTATTTCTTTTATCTATACTATTCTTTTGCAGCTCTATCATAATCTTTTATATCACCAATTTCACTTAGTAATACATTTTCTACAAAGATTCCACGAGAATAAAAAATTCTTTCTAATTCATTTTTTAACTCTGTTTCTACAGAATCACGTTTTTTCCCCATAATTTCTTCTTTTGAAAAACGACTAGCAACCATACGAATACGACTTCTTACAGTTGGACGAATAATCTTTGCGACAAAGTCTTCTCCTATCGTCTGCCAAATAGCAGGAATTTGGTGGATGTCTAAACGTAATAGAATAGTTCCCTCTAGCCCAATACGTACTCCATCTTCAGAAACCGCTGCAATAGGAATATCTCCCAATGCTCTTTCATGTTTAGGATTAAATTCACGACTGATACTATACTCCAATGTCTGTGTATTAAATAATTTTGCCTTTTGCCAAAAAGGAATTTTGAAATGAAGTCCTGGAGTTAATACTTTTTTTAGTACACCACGCCCAAGGTCATACACACAAGCAACATATCCAGGTGGAACATAAATAAAAAAGCCTTTTAGGACATCTTCCATTACAAATGAGTACATGAGTTTATCGAGAGATTGTTCAGACATAATATAAGATTAAAATAAAGCTATTTTTTATCATTCTCTTTTTTTGGGGAACTAAAAATTATTTTACTAAATTGATGAATAAAAAATGAAAAAACAATAGATGTTAAGATAAATAATGCTTTTACCATTGGCAAGATGTAGAGAGCTACAAATACTGCTATAGGAAATAAAATAAAATACATTAAATCTGATTGTCCTAACCCATTTTTATTCCTTCTTGTTTCTATATAAATTTCTAACATAAGAATTCCAGAAACAAGCCCCGCCCAGACGACACTTTTTGTCATGCCTAGATCAAATCCATAAAATATAGTATTCATTTTACCAGGAAATTCTACAAACTGATATAATACACGTATAATCTTATCCCCAGTAATTCCTTGTAAAAACACCTGATAAAGAAGTACCAATACCAATGCCTGGATCCCAAGGACAATTGCCTTTGCCCATGGACGTACTTTTCTTCTTTTTAAGACTTTTCTTATTTCTTCTTTTTGTAAAATCGGATCGTTTTGTAAATCTTTATGTAGTTGTGCTAATTCTTTTTGGAGTTCTCTATTATCTGCCTTTGCTTTCTCATTTACCATAGTAAATGGCAATAGAACTAATCGAGATAATACAGCCAAGTATACAATAGCCCATCCTAAATTATGATCTGTCCAATTATTATAAATCCAAATAAGCCCATTGAATACTGGGCGATATAATATGTCGTTCCAAATAAGTTCTATCATATTGTTATATTATAACAAGATTCTTCTATATTTACAATCACTTTTACACAATACAGCAATCCATCACTTGCATAAATATTATATCTTCTATACAATATATTACAAGAGGAATCTGAGATTGGCTCTTCTTATTTTCTAATTTAGAAAATAAGAAGGCGGGGGTTCGATTCCCCCGGATTCCAGGCTCTGCAAGCTGCCAAATGTTCCACAGGGAGGACACATTCTTGCAGAGCCACCCATTTATAAAATAAAAACATCTCGTCACCGTACGAGATGTTTTTTTATTTTCAACTTATTTTCTCCCAATCTTTTAGATCAGCTAAATATTTATCTTTTACCGTATGAAAATATTCCAATGCAGGTTCATATTCATTTGGGATCTCCCCATCAAGTATGGCTCTTTCAATTTCTTCTTTTATATTCCCTACAGTAGGCCCTGGTTTTAATCCACATAACTCCATGATTTCTTCTCCACGTACAGGAGATTGAAATGCACGTAATTTATCTTTTTCTAACACTTCTGCAATACGTTTTTCTAAATAATCATAATTTTTTAATCTACGTACTTTTTTCTTTTGATTTCCTGTCGTAATATCGGCTCTACATAAGATCAATAAATCATCTAGTTTTTCTTCTACATTTACTATAAGACGACGCACAGCACTATCTGTCACTCCCTTGTCCATAAGCGCAATAGGTTGCAGATGCCAACGTACCAACTCTGCCACATAATAAATATCCCTTTTCTTTATACGAAGTCGTTTCCCAATTTCCCAAGTCATTTTTTTACCAAGATGTTCATGCATATCAAATGTCCATCCACGCCCATGGGTAAATTCTTTTGTATTTGGTTTAGCAATATCATGAACTAGACCTGCAAATCGCAATAATACATTATCTGAATACTCTGCAATATTATCTACTACTGCAAGTGTATGTGAAAAATTATCTTTATGAGAATACCCTGCAACTTCCTCTACCCCAGCAAGAGCAGAAATCTCTGGTAAAAATTCATCTAATAATCCTGTTTGAAATAAAATAACTAACCCCACAGATGGTTGATCTGCCCCAAGGAGCTTGAATAGTTCTTCTGAAATACGTTCTGCAGAAATAATACTCATTCGTTCTTTATTTCTAGCAATAGCGTGTAATGTTTCTTTTTCAATACTAAATTTCAACTGTGCAGCAAAACGAGCAGCACGTAACATACGTAGAGGATCTTCTGAGAATGTTTCATCTGGCCCAAGTGGTGTACGCAAAATCTTTTCTTCTAAATCTTTTTTTCCACCAAACAAATCTACAATTTCTTTTTCAATCCCTTTTTTCCCCACTTTTCTTGCCATGGCGTTCACTGTAAAATCTCTTCGCTCTAAATCTTCTTCTAACGTAGTAGATTCTACTATTGGTTTTCTAGATTCACTATCATATTTTTCTCTTCTGGCCCCTGCAAATTCTAATTCTAAAAGTACTTTATTATTTTCTTCTCTATCTACAAATACATAGCGCGCTGTGTCAAAATCTGGGAACTCTACCAGTGAACCTGCTTCTTTCATTTCTTCATCTAAAGCCCGAGCAAATTCTAATCCACTTCCTAATACCAGAAAATCTACATCCTTTTTTTCTTTCTTTCCCAATAATTCATCACGCACAAAACCACCAACAGCATATATGTCTACATTGGTATTCTTTGAAACAGTATAAATTATAGGTAATACATCAGATAATTGCATAGATTCTTGTATATAAAAAAGCTATTATTCTTATAATATTAGCTTAAATAAGAGGAAAAGTCAATTTATTTCAACTTTTTTATAAATGTATCAAGTGCTACTTCTGGATTACTTTTTCCAGAAATACAAGAAGCTATCATTTCAGTAAATGGTAGACGCAATTTATGTTGTCTTTTTAATGCTAATAACGCTCTTACTGCATCAATACCCTCTACTGTTTGTTTCACACGCTTACAAGCTGTCTGAGTATCATACCCTTTCCCCAACTCTTCCCCAAATCGTCTATTTCGACTCTGATCTGCAAGTGCAGTACCCACCAAATCTCCTAAACCTGCCAACTCATATGCTGTTTTTTTCTTTCCGCCCATAGCTACAATTACCTCTGCGATCTCATGCATAGCATAAGTCATAAGTGCTGCCTTTGTGTTTAAACCATACCCCAGCGAATCACACATCCCCATAGCTATGGCATATACATTTTTAAATGAGCCTCCTATTTCTACTCCTATAACATCTGTAGTTGGAACGAGCCGAACATAATCATTTTCTACCATACGTTTTACTGCCTGCATTGCTTTTACATTTTTTGAAGCAATATTCATAATAGTAATAACACCATGCACTAACTGTGTTGCAATAGCTGGGCCAGAAATAGTTACCACTTTTTTTCTTAATGACGGGCGTACATGCTTTGCGATGATATGTGGAATTAATTCTAATGAATGCGGATCAATACCTTTTGATAAATCTACCAAATATGCATTGTCTGGAATAGATCTAGATAAAAATTTAATAGTATGCTGAACATGCCCACTAGGTATTGCAAAAAACACAGCAGTCGTTCCTGCCAAGGCTTCTTCAAAATTCTCTAAAGGTTTTATATACTTTGAAAGTTTTACCCCTTTTAAATATTTTCTATTTTCTCCATATTTTTTTATCTGACGCAATGGTAATGTATCCCCTTCCCAATTCCAAATATGTACAATATATCCATTTTTTGCCATCACTTGCGCAAAAGCAGTCCCAAAATTCCCTGCCCCAAGAATAGTTATTATTTTTTTTGTCATAATATTATACTACCCAAATAAGTAAAGAAATACCCAATATAATTCTATATACTACAAATGGAAGAAAGCTCCATTTTTGAATTATTTTTAATAATCCTGAAATAGCAAAAAAACCACTCACCGCTGAAGCAATAAACCCTACTACTAATACACCAACAGATAATTCCCCAAGTCCATTACTACATAATTCTAATACCTTTAATCCTCCTGCCAACGCAATAATTGGGACACTCATAAGAAAAGAAAATTCAGCAGCTGCTTTTTTATCTAATTTCCCTAATAATCCTGCTGTCATGGTAATTCCTGATCGAGAAGTTCCTGGTATAAGCGCTATAGCCTGCGCACAAGAAATACCTATAATTTGCTTTATACTTAAATTATTTACATCACTCAGTTTTTTATTTTTCCCTACCCAATGCTTATTTAATCTATCTGCAATAAGCAGTACAACACCCCATACTATCAGCCCAATAGCGATGACAGTCACAGAACGGATATTATTTTCTATATAGTCTTTTCCAAACAATCCTACAATTCCTGCTGGGATAATACTTAATACCAATAAAAAACCAAGTCGTCTATCCAATGCTGAATTTTTCCCAGGCTTTAAAAAACTGTTTACTATACTTCCTAATTTTTTTCTAAAATAAAATACAACTGCAAGCAATGTTCCTAAATGCACAATTGCGTCAAAAGCAATCCCCTGATCTTTCCAGCCAAGTATTTGTGGAAGTAAGATAAGATGTCCTGATGAAGAGATAGGAAGAAACTCTGTAATCCCCTGTATAATTCCCAATATGATTGCTTGGAGTATAGTCATAAAATATTTCTAATATATCTAATTCTTTTCTCTATTTTATCATGTTTGAAGTGTTCTGTCATTACGATGTTTTTTTATTCGTCATAATATATTTTTTCCACATAACTTTAAATTTTTTTGATGTTTGTAAAAGTTCTTCAACATTACCACTTGCAATAATTTTCCCATGCTCAAAAAAATAAATGGTATCAAATAAATCAAGCAAATGTAATCGATGAATTGAAGATACTATTGTTTTTCCTTTGAACTTTTTAAATATGCTTTTATAAATTTTAAGCTCATTGTCTGAATCCACACTACTTGTAGGTTCATCTAACAGTAGAATCTCTTTATCTTTCACTGCCATAAGCCCACGAGCCAATGCTAAGCGTTGTTTCTCTCCACCACTTAAATTAACCCCTTTTTCTACAATAGATGAATTTAATTTATTTGGCATTTTTTCTATCGTCTTTCTCAAATTAACCATGTCTAGATATTCATGTATCATCTCAGTTTTTCTTTGGACACCCAGTGTTATATTTTCACGAATTGTCGTAGCAAAAATTTCTGGTTCTTGTGGAATCAAAGCAATATCTCCAGAAATAGTATTAAATTCATTTTTTAATTTTTTATCTTCTAAATATATTTCTCCACTTTTCATCTGATATAAACTTCTCATTACTTTTAATAATGTAGTTTTTCCACTACCACTATTTCCTATTAAAGCAATTTTTTCACCTCTTGCTATTTTTAAGTTGATATCTTTCAAATGTAAATCTGCTTTCTTTTCTATATGATAAGAAAAATTCAAATTTTTAATACTGATATTATCCCACCCTATTTTATGCAATTTGATTTCTTTATTCTTTTTACTATCTTTAAAATCTTTTGCTATTATTTCTGAATTTAAGACAGCTGTCTTTTGTTTTACAATATCCCCATACATGTAAGCAAAATTAAAAAATAGATTATTTATTCTACCCACATACCCATATAGTATATAGAGAGTTCCAATTAAAATCACACTCCCAGCCTTTACATTAAAATATATAAATGTCACAAGTACAAGAAAAGTCATAGCCCCTGTACAAAGAGAAACTAAAAACCATTTCATCTCATTTAATTTTGTATTTTCATAAAAAAGACTAAAAGGGCTCATTATCTTTTTCCAAACACTACTTAAAATCAATTTTTCAATTCTAAGTATTATGACTGTAGTAATATTACTAATGGAATCATAAATCTTTTCTGCTATTTTATTTTCTACTTTAAATAACTGATGATATTGAGAAACTAAGATTTTATCAAATCTTAATATGATACTTAATGTTATTATAACCATGAAAAACACTATATACCCTGCATGTATATTAAAATATATTAATGCAAAATATGAAATAAAAAATTTAATGAACATTTCAATAACAAAAAAAGTGGATTGTGAATAGTCAAATAATGCACTTGTTCCTTTATTTACTTTATCTATAGTATCTCCAGAATGATGATCTGTATGCCACTGCGCAGGCAAATTCATTGTTCCTGTGAGTAAATACTTTTTATAATTCGCTCTCACCAAAAAAGCATTTTTTGTTTCTATAATTCGTGCAGGCCCATGAAAAATCCAGAAACCAATTTCTATAACAATAAATAAACTGAGCAATATAATAATCTTTGGGAGGCTATCCATACTCAAACCAAACTTTTGGATGGTATTTAAAATAAATCCAACTAAAAGAGGTTCCAAAGAACCTACAATATTTGCAAAGAAAAACAATGTTATGTATAAGACAACATTTTTACGATTTCCTTTTGAATACTGCCAGAGTTTTGAATTTAAATATATTATGGGACTTTCTTTAAATGACATGTGATTTTTTTATCTTAAGTGAACTTTATTCTACATAAGTATACACTAATTTAATGCTATTGTTAATAAAAAATCGTGTTTATTACAACACGATTTTTTATTATTCTACTAAATTTTTCCTAAACAGCTTCTTTCAACTCATCTACCTTACTTATTGACTCCCAAGGAAATTCATCTCTCCCAAAGTGACCATATGCAGCAGTAGCCTTGTATATAGGACGTTTCAAATCAAGCTCATTAATAATCCCTGCAGGACTTAAGTCAAACACTTTTCGTACTGCAGCTTCCAATGTAGCTCTATCTACTTTTCCAGTACCAAAGGTATCTACCAATACACTTACAGGTTCTGGGAACCCTATAGCATAAGATAACTGTACTTCACATTCATCTGCTAAATCTGCTGCTACAATATTTTTTGCAACATATCGCGCCATATACGCACCAGAACGATCTTGTTTATTAGGAACTTTTCCAGAAAAAGCTCCACCACCATGACGACCTTTTCCGCCATAGGTGTCTACTATAATTTTTCTTCCAGTCAGTCCAGTATCTCCATGTGGGCCACCTATGATAAAAACTCCTGTTTCATTGACATAATATTTCGTATTCTCATCTAAATACTCACCACACACTGGAGTAATAATTTTTTCTATAATATCTTTTCTAATTTGATCTGCGGTTATACCCGGATGATGCTGTGCCGCTACAACTACTGCATCTACTCGCTTTGGTTTCCCATCTTCATACTCTATTGTCACCTGACTTTTTCCATCTGGACGTAAATAATCAATGTCACCATTTTTACGAGCTACAGATAATTGTTTTGTTAACCCGTGCGCAAGCATGATAGGAAGTGGCATAAGCTGGGGTGTTTCTTTATTTGCATATCCAAACATCATACCTTGATCCCCTGCCCCCTGCGCTGCATGAGTTCCTTCTGCTTCTTTTTCTCCCTGAGAAATTTCAGCACTTTGTTCATCTACTGCTACCATAACACCACAACTTTTATAATCTATACCATATTCTGGATTTGTATACCCTATATTCTTTAGCGTTCCACGCACAATAGATGGTATATCTACATATGTCTTTGTGGTGATTTCTCCACCAACAACAACAAGCCCTGTAGTAATAAAAACTTCACAACAGCACGCTCCATTTGGATCGTCTGCTAATACTGCGTCAAGGATTGCGTCAGAAATCTGATCACAAATTTTATCTGGGTGTCCCTCTGTTACTGATTCAGAGGTAAAAAAGTGTTTTTCTGTCATACAAAAAAAACAATGTGAATAAATACATTGTTCAGCAGTATAGATACCTGAATGTTTACAAGTATGTTTCCTTTATGCGGAAAAACGGACGTTGTTGAGCAGTAATTACTATGTAGAGTAATAAAACCAACCAACAACGAACACCATCTCACTGAACTATATAAGTATACAAAACTTACTGTTTATCGTCAATAGTGATAATTTTTTCAACATTTGTTTGCTCTGTAATAATAACACGGTGAAGTTGAAATAAATTATCTATTTTTTGATTTGTTTTTCTATCAATGGTAAAACCAGCCTCATATCCTAGTTCACGAGCAACTTCAATAACCTCGTCATTATATAATCCAAATGGATATGCAATAACTGTTACAGGATCTCCTGTTAGTTTTTCAATTTGTTTTTTACTATTCCCTAACTCACGACGAACATCCTCTTTATCTACACGTGTAAGATATTCATGATACTGTGTATGAGATTGAAATTCCACCACGCCACTCCCATTCATTTCTTTTATTTGCGTTTCATTTAACCATGCTTTACTTTTTACTCCACTCATCAAATGTACAGTCGCTTTTATATTATATTTTTTTAATAATGGATATGCATTGGTATAAAAATCTACAGCTCCATCATCAAATGTAATAATAACAGGTTTTTCTGAGAGATGCCCTTCTTTTATCAGTGTTACCGCTTCTGTTGCAAATAATACTGTATACTCTTGTTCTTGTAATAATTTCAATATTTCTTCAAATCTTTCTGTAGAAATATACCATTGTCTTGTATTTGCACTTGCCCCCGCCGGTGCATTAGCTATATGATGAAATGCTAAAATAGGCAAATGAAATTCTTCTCCAATAGATATATATGAATTTTCTTGCGTGATAAGAGTTGTTTCTTCTACATCTGTATTTATACTAGGCTCATCTACTGGTCTATTATGACATCCCGTAAAAAATACCAAACAAATAATCAAAAGGAAATATTGTTTTTTTATTCTTATCATAAAAATAATTCTGCAATACTATATATTGCCCCAAAACTAAATACAATAAATAATAATATGACAAACCATAAACGTCTACCTACCTTTAATCGCATTTTTTTCAATACTTCCAAATAAATAAATAAAAGTAATATTCCTTCTAAGCTTACAAATACTCCACCCACAAAATCCATAACACGAATAAAATGTGTCGCTCCTGCTAAAAATATAAGTAATGGTACACTGATAGTAAGTGTGGTTGCAAGTGTCTTTGAAACACGAAAATCCCAATGCAATGCATCTCTCATAGAAAGCCCTATAAGCAAATAACTTGTCGCCATGGCAAGTACTGCAAAGATATTCCCAAATAATATCATAATAGGCCCTATCTTTTCTCCCAGCCCAATAGTCGCAATTTCTGTCGTATGTACTCCAGTGACACTCACAACTATACATGCAAATAATGTATAAGTAATTATGACAATAGCTGCTGCCAAGATCACAGATTTTCTAAATAGTTTTGGTTTGTTTTTTAATAAAAGCCTAGCTTCTGGAATAGCATTTGTTCCATGAAACGCAAAGAGAATAACTCCATATGGAAATAATATAGCAGACATGTTTATAAACCCAAGTGACTCTGTAGACATATACGGGGCAGCCCACCCAGCAATAAGTAATACTACAAATAAAATACAAAACATGAGAACAAACTCAATAGTTTTTATTCCTTTTAACCCAAGTAAAATAATAAATGTCGTTACACTAAAAAATACAATGCTCCATAAAAATGGCGAGCCTCCTAGCATGGCAGTGAGTGCATCCCCTTCTCCTATGAGATAAATAACTTGCGCCCCTACCAGTGTAGAATAAAATAATACAGTCATCAGCCATTTTGCTTTTTTCCCTAAATATTTTTCTGCCAATCCTGTAAGTTGTGCATTCTTTGTCGTGTAATTTGTAATATCTGCTAGTAGCAAATTTAATCCCATCATCAAGAGCCCTAGAACAATAATATATATAATCCCAGGAATTAATCCTACTTTTGCAACTGCATATGGGATACCTAATACTCCCGCACCAATAGTACCACTAACAATAAGAGCCACTGCCTGCCAGAGAGAAAGTTCACGATGAAAAATTCCACGATGTTTTACTAGTGGATGTTCACTTGCTTGTATGTGTTTGTGTCTAAACATAGTGAAGGTATTATAGCATATTTTTATAATATAAAAAACCCGATATATATCGAGTTTTTTTCATTGTGCGCGCCAAGGGATTCGAACCCCTGACCCCCTCGGTGTAAACGAGGTGCTCTAACCAACTGAGCTAGGCGCGCTTTATTATATTTTATCTATATATAGAAATCTTATACTGCCTGTCCGCCCAATTTTAATGATAATTAAAATATGGGGGGAAGCTAGGCGCGCTTATATTTCATGATATAAATTATATACAATATTGTAAGGTATGTCAAGAATAACCATCCACACTTATACCCTTTTACAATAACCGCTCCTTCACCATATCCCAATACCGTGCATCACCATGCACTTCTTTCATCATATACCACCACTCTACCCCCCACAAATACGCACGTGATGCCCCAATGTGGGTAACGTAATCCATGTGTTTTTCCAAGCGTTTAGGATTCATAGTTTCTTCTTGTTCTTCTACAGGAGTATCATGAGGATTTCCTTCCCCAAACCATGGTTCTGCCTGCAGTTCTGCTATGAAAAAATTATCCATATCTACACCAAATAATCTTGCGCGCAAATAATATACAGAAGCAGGCACCCAATCATACGTCCAGATATGATTCCCAGGAGTCCTTACAATACGATACAGTGTTGTCCCAAATATATCCCCCGCTCTGGCAGCACCATACCACACACCCAATTCTCCACTATCTGTTACCATAATCTTTTTTTCTGGATCTAACTCACGTACTATTTCTATTTCATCATAAATATGTTCCTTATTATATCCTTCACAATCCCCAAAAGCAAAACGAATAAATGGCTCATTTTCTACTTGCCAAATTTCCAATGCCTCGTGATCTTTATACCGCTCGACCACTGCACGTACATAGCCAAGTAAATACTCCTTTGACTCTTCATCACCATATTCTTCTACCCATCCTGGGATGTGACATTCTGGCCAACGCGGGGCTTTTTGGCCCACTACAAGTAATACCTTTGCTCCATGCGCTAAGGCTGTGTCCATTTGCCAATCCACTGCTGAAAAGTCAAACTCCCCTTTCTTCGGTTCTATTTCTCTCCACGTTGCAGCAATACGAATATGCTCTGGTTGTAATTCTTCCATCATCGCTGTATAAACCTCCTGCCAATCTTGCCCAAGAGCACTTGCATAATCACGACTAAAACTAACACCAAAATCTACAGGAAACACCCGTTTATTTAACGTCCATAATACAACGAGCACAATAAGAATTGGAACAAGGATATATACTTTTTTCATAAAAAATTTAATACATTATTTATAACACAAACAACGCAGATCCAATAACAATTAAAAACATCCCCATCCATTCTATCAATAACTCTTTTTTTGTAAATGTTTCTTTAAACACCTTTGGGGCAAACTTTGTAAACATAATAATAAGTAAAAACATAAATGCATACTGCAAACCCGCCATGGCATTTACCAATGTCACACTCCCAAGCGCTATAGCGTATTGTATTAAAATTACCGCCACAACACCAAGAATTTTATTTGAAGCTACTATACCTACGACATGACGTTTTGCATACACCTTTGATTTCTCTTTCTTCTTTTTCTGAAATGTTTTCCAAACAGAAGGATAAGCCAAAGCCATAATTCCTACAAGCCCAATAGCCGCACGTGTCCAGATAAATCCAGAGAAAAAATCATAAACATCATAAATATATTTAGATGCTACATGAGATATGGCAAAAGCAAATGCTGCTGCAATTCCCCATAAAAAACCTTTATGAAATCCATTGTGCTTATTACTCTTTTCAAAAGATAATAACAATGACGCACACACTAATAATACTATCCCTACTATCTGAACATTAGTTAATTCTTCTCCTAAAAAATAACGAGATAATGCATAAATAAACACAATAATCCCAGCGCCAATAAAAGGACTCATATGACTAGTCTCCCCTATACTCACCGCCTTATACATCCACCATAATCCTAACCCAAATCCAATCCCCGCAATCGCTGCAATAATCCAATCGACACCAACTAAAAACTCCACCCCAAATGGCAGAGCAAGCAATGCAGCAAACATAAAAATAGTGGAATAAAACGTATACACTACTGGTTTGCTCACCGACTTGTCTAAAATAAATTTATCTAAAACAAATACTATACCTAACAGTATATATCCGAGCAATGCGACAAAAAACCAATTCATATATATAAAAGTCTAAAATGTTAAATCTAAAGTCTAAAATTTTTTTTGCTATTGTTTATATAGTGTAGATACGCTTTTTCCTAATATATTTGCCAATTCTATTGCTTCTTGTAACAAATCATTATGCTTTTTACTTTCATCAATATGAGTATCACGTATGAGTGCTAACCAATATTTTGATTCATTACAAGATTTCAAAGCATATGATAAAAATCGTCTAAAATCTTTTGTCGTTGGGGCACCAATAGCTTCAACATAATTTGCACCAACACTTGTTCCTGAACGTAACAATTGAATAATAATCGATTCCGTAAACCTCGAATCTTTTTTGGAGATTGACCGCAAATGTATAGTCAACTGAACAGTCCAATTATAAATCCTCTTTTTTAATATATCTCGAAATGCATTATTATCCCCCATATATATTTTAGATTTATGATTTTAGACTTATGACTTATAACAAATGCACATCTTCAATTTGATTCATTTCTCCCCTGAGAGCTATATCTTCTATATGGTACACGCCATTGTGTGGAGCATCTAAAAATCCTTCCATTGCTGCTTGGGCGAGCCATCCTGATTCTAACCAATCAAATAACCACTCATGCGTATACCGTGGGTCTTCTTGTTCAAATCCAGACCCAATAGCATGTAACCACGCACGATTATATTCTTCTTGTGAACCAATAGTAGGTGCCATAATTATAGGAACCCCTAAACCAGAATAAAAAGATAATTCACTTGGTTTTGTCCAAAGAATATCTGTCGTAAGTAATATTTGATTAAACTTTTTAAAATATTCTACTTTATCTGCATCATAAATAATTTGGACATTTCCTTTATGTTTTTTAGAAAAATGGAGTTTTTTCACTTCTTTTTCATAATAACGAAATACATCCTCACGAGAACCAGCAACCAAATTTAATTGAATCTCCCCTTTATCTATATGTGGATGTAAACTATCTAAAATTTGAATCCCGAGATCTCGCTGAGCTCCTGCACCACCTACTGCAAAAGTGATGGTCAACGGATGACTCTCTTTTTTCGTACAATATGATCGCCCTAGATACGAATCTAATGTATGTTTATATTTTTTTTGATATCGTTTTCCAGGGTCTAAATGTGCCAAACGACATCCTAAACTTTTTTTCAATATCGCTGCTGATTTTCCCCCAATATTTTCTTTTGGTAATGGGAAACCTGTCACAAATATATTTTTTTCTTTTACTCCGTACAATTTCAATCGTTCTTTTACCCGTTTATTTGGGGCAAAATATTTTATTCTACTTTTTTGTGGTTTCAATGGCGCCCATGCACGACTCACATCCGTATCTGTACATAGACAATAGATATCTCCTTTATATCCATGCTCTTCTGCAAAATATGCTGGTGTAAAAAACGTCGTAATAAAAGGAAGGGCTTCTTCTTCATTTAATTTATTTATAAGATCTTTTCCCCATCCACGCCCTATCATTCTATAAATCTGCTTTACTTGTTGTGTAGGCGCAGATAAATCACGATGTGGATAAAATGGTTTAATTCTTTGGAGATAATCCATGAAATCAAAAATAGGTTTCCCTACAATTGGCAACTTTTTCATGCGAGAAACTGTTTCATACAATTTTCTTCCCCCTTCCCAACGTGCTTTATCTAATTTTGGAATCCCTACATAACTATTTGCATTTATAACATTATGTTGTGTACTTATAGGAATACAAGATGGTGCTGTAGCAATATCTTGCAGTGGATATGCAGCACGCTGATGACCATATCCCATGTCTACGGTTACAACATAGGCTTTTCTAAATACTTTTTTTATTTTTGGCATATGACAGGGCTTCTAGATGAGTTAACTTTTTTTTCTTGCTAATGAGGCACACACAAATTCACGAAAAAGTGGATGCGCTTCTATAGGGCGAGATCTAAATTCTGGGTGATATTGTACTCCTATAAAAAATGGATGGTTTTCTAGTTCTACCACTTCTACTAAATCTGATTTTTTATTCACACCAACTATTTTTAGTCCAGCCTTATCTATCATCTCACGATAATCATTATTAAATTCATATCTATGACGATGTCTTTCTGAAATAATATCTTTCCCATAGGCTTTTCTTGCCTTTGACCCCGCAGTCAATTCACAATCATATGCACCAAGACGCATAGTCCCACCATATTTATGTTCTTTTACATTGTCAGCTTGATTTGGATTAATATGAATCACCGCTTCTTTTACATCCTTATCTACCTCTACTGTATGCGCTTCTTTTTTTCCAAGGACATTACGCACAAACTCTACAGAAGCCAATTGCATACCATAACAAATTCCTAAATATGGAATATTATTTTCACGCACATATTGGATAGCATTTATGATTCCCTCTACACCACGTGTTCCAAATCCTCCTGGTACTATAACTCCATCAAACTGTGCTAACTCTTCTACTTTTTTTGGATCTTTCTCAAATGCTTCTGAATCAACCCATTCTAATACGGGCTTAGCATCATTATACCATGCCGCATGCTTTATTGCTTCTATAACAGAAATATATGAATCAGACAGTGTATAATTTCCTGTACCAAAATATTTTCCTACCACTGCAATCTTTACTTCTTTTTTTGGATGATCAATTTTTTCTACTAATTCATTCCACTTACTTAAATCCGAATCTTTTTCCTCCATGTGAAGTGTACGTAATAATTTTTTGCCCAGTTCTTCTTTTTCAAAATTGAATGGTACTTTATAAATAGAAGAAACATCTGGCGCTGAAATACAATGATCTTTTTTTACTCCACAAAATGTTGCTAACTTTTCACGACGTGGTTTATCTAGTTCTTGTACCCCACGAGCAATAATGAAATCAGCATTAATTCCTGCACTATTTAATGTTCTTGCTGCATGCTGTGTTGGTTTTGTTTTCATTTCTCCTATATGAGATGGGATAGGAAGATAACTTACCAATACAAATGCAACATCATCTGGATCTTTTAATTTCATCATGCGAGCGGCCTCTAAAAAGAGCAAGACTTGATATTCTCCAATAGTACCACCAAATTCTACAACAGTAACTTCTGCATCATGCTCTTGTTGTGCTAATTTTATACGACGAATTATTTCATTTGGGACATCTGGAACTACCTCTACATCTTCTCCACCATATTCAAGATTTCTTTCTTTTGTAATAATCTCTAGATACACTTGCCCTGTAGTAATATAGTTTACAGATGACATCTTATTTCCTGAGAATCTTTCATAATTCCCCAAATCTTGATCTGCTTCTATTCCATCTTCTCCTACAAATACTTCTCCATGTTCTGTAGGACGTATGGTCCCAGCATCTATATTTATATACATGTCACATTTTACATTTGTGACATTATGCCCAGAAGATTTTAAAATTGCAGAGATAGATGCAGCAGTAACTCCCTTTCCTACGCTACTCATAACTCCCCCCACAACGAAAATAAATTTCGGTTGCTTCTTTTTTATTTCCATATCGTACTAATAATAATAAACACTCACCGACATTATATCACATGTTTGCTTGTGTGGAAAATTTAGAAATTTTTACTCCACAAACACCGTTACTTTTGCACTATATCCACGCAATAATACAGAAACAGTATATGTACCATGTGCTTTTATAGGACTTGAAATCTTCATATCACCTGGATCTACAGCTATACCCAGCTGTTTTTTTATTACTTCTCCTAATTCTTTTTCACCTATTGCTGCATACAATTTCCCTTGTTCGTTTGCCTTCTTTTTTATAGTGATTTTCGTATTATTTAATTTTTTTATAAGTGCTTTTGCTTCCTGTTTTACTCGTGATTTCTCTTTTTCTTTTTTATTTGTTTGTGCTTTTACTTTTGCTACGGTTCCATGCGTTGCTGCTTTTGCAAGCCCTTTTGCTATAAGAAAATTCATAGCATATCCGTCTGAGACTTCTTTTATTTCACCTTTTTTTCCTTTTCCCTTTACATCTTGCAGAAATATGACTTTCATATGATTATTGGTTATATATTAATAATATAAGGGTAATATAATCCCAATATACCACCCACTTGAAATTTTGGCAAAATTCTGCTAAAATACGAGTAATTCAATCAATAGACTAAGAAGCTGTCTATTTAATACTTACACTTATGAAATCAGGAATCGTTGTACTCGTTGGAAGATCAAATGTAGGAAAATCTACACTACTAAATACACTAGTAGGAACAAAAATAGCTGCGACAAGTTTTCGTGCCCAACTCACCCGTAATATTATCCACGGTGTATTAAACATGCCGGGAAACGAAGAACACGTAGGGGGACAGGCCGTATTTGTAGATACTCCCGGAGTATTTAAAGATAAAAAAAGTGCTTTAACTTCTAAATTAACAGGAAAAGTGACCCAAGCCCTCCACGGAATTGACCTTATTATCTATGTAGTAGACCCTACGAGAGAAATTGGAGTGGAAGAACGAGCAGTATATGGAATGATCCGTCATACGAATACCCCAAAGATTTTAGTTATAAATAAAAGTGAACTTTCGCCAGAAGAACGAATGTACCAAGATACATATCTGGAGTGGGCAGATGATTTTGATGCGGTATTACCACTTTCAGCACTGAGAGCCAGCCACATTACTCCACTAAAAGAAAAAGTAATGGACTTACTCCCAGAAGGCCCTCCACTCTATGGAGAAGAACAATTAACAAATATTGATAATCTTTTCTGGATTGGTGAAATTATTCGAGAAAAAATCTTTTCTGTCATGGATAAAGAAGTCCCCTATTCTATTGCAGTAGAAGTAGATAGCGCAGAAGATAAAGTTACTGCAAATAAAAAAGAAATATTTTCTATCTCTGCACGTATCCTTACAGATGAAGATAGATATAAAAGAATTATCATTGGAAGTAAAGGAGCTAGAATTAAAGAAATAGGACAAATGGCGAGAAAAGAGTTAGAACAAGCATTGAATAAAAAAATATTTTTAGAATTAGAAGTAGAGGTAGATAGACATTGGGTAGAGAGATTATAATAAATCTTATACTATGGGAGAAGCATTTGCAGGTGATAAAAAACATGGCCCTCCATCTATTCTTGGCCCAATCGAAAGAAAGGCTATTAATTGGATTGTACCAAAACTTCCCGCATGGATGACTTCTGTACATCTTGTCATGTCAACTGTTATTTGGAGTCTTATTATTGTATTTGGAAGTCTAGCAGCGGAACATTGGAATATTAATTGGCTCTGGTTGGTTTCTGTCATGATTTTCATGCAATACGTCACAGATTCACTAGATGGATCACTGGGAAAATATCGTAAAGAAGGTCTTATCAAATGGGGCTATTATATGGATCATTTTTTAGACTATGTTTTTTTGTGCTCAATTTTAATTGGCTACGGATTTTTACTCCCAGATAATCAAAAATATCTGCTTCTTTTTGTCCTTGCTATACTTACAGCATTTATGGTCAATTCTTTTTTAGCATTTGCAGCAACGAACCGATTCAAAATTAGTTATATGGGAATTGGACCTACAGAAATTCGTCTATTATTTATTATTATAAATACGCTGATTATTACATTTGGAAAAACATATATGGCATGGTCACTCCCCTATGTACTTCTCCTTTCATTTTTAGGATTATGTATAGTAGTTTACCGCACACAAAAAGAAATATGTGCAGACGATATGCATATTAAATCACAAAAAAATACTTAACAATACTTCCTATGGCTATCACTCTATACAACTCACTTTCAAAACAAAAAGAAGCGTTTACCCCAATAAATCCAGATGAAGTAAGCCTCTATACTTGTGGGCCTACTGTATATAATTATGCACACATAGGAAATTTACG
>JABIGQ010000031.1 GCA_018650085.1 Candidatus Magasanikiibacteriota bacterium
AAATAACAAAGAGCCCTATCACTGCATACAGCATTGTACTGCTTCCTTTTTTTACTTTTTCTGGATTCCCCGCAGAAGTCATCCAGAAAAATCCTCCTATGAAAAACACTACAAACACCACTGCCCCTATAATCCCAAGTAGGTAACGAACTATTTTACCAGTTAATTCTGGAATTGACAAGTCTTTACATACCTTTCCCTCTGGGCAGTCTGTAGCCAGAGGATTATCCAGCTTTACTGTCTTTGGGCCATCGTAGGTGCTATTACTTGCTGCTGTGGTTGCCTTTAAATCACAGGTAAGCTTGTAAGGAGAAGTTATAACAGTTTGCTTTATACCTAAAAAAGGAATGTTTAGCCCTATTTTATACTCTACATTATATGTTTTTCCACTAAATGATTTACAACTATCTTTTGTTATTTTTTTATTTAAAAAAGATTCTGTAGTTGAAGATGTAGCAAAATTTTTATTTCTTAACTCAACCAACAAGTTTTTTTCTAAAGCTAAATAAAAAGTAAAACTAGACTTCTGATTAGTTCGCGTATTTTCAACCTCACACTCACATACATTTGCTACTGTTGCTCCCGTTGTTTTAGGTGCTACCACATTTGCTTTGGCTGCTGTTGCAGGTGTAGTAGTCGTAGCCTGTCCCAACACTGGAAAAAAACAACACAAAACGAATGCCAGAACTCCTATATATTTATATTTCTTCATATATTTTATTTATATTTTCAATAACTACGTCATTGCGAGCGTTAGCGAAGCAATCCCAGAGTTCAGAACACCAAAGTCTGGGATTGCCGCGTTGTCCTATCGGCAACTCGCAATGACGTTAAAAATAAGTTACAAGCATTTACCCAATCACCCGAAAATCTTTTGCTACTCCCAGTGCATCGAGTATGGTATCTACGAGTAAATACGCCCCAAGAGAAATAATAATACCCACCACTGCTGCTACAAGAATACCTTGTCCTTGTTTGAATTTTTCTGCATTCCCAAATGAGGTAATCATAGTAATTCCACCATACATAAACATGACAAATGCCACTGTTCCTATAAGAGAAAAAATCATTTTTCCTATGTTTATACCTAGTAATACTACCTCATTAATATCTCTACATCCATCATAGGTAAATGCACAGTCTGGTAATATACCGGTATATCCTTCTGGTTTTTCAAAATCATCTCTAGAGATATCTCCGCGCTGACTAAATGCCTCTTGCCCCCCTGGCCCCATACAGCTTTTATGGATCTGATTACAATTCAATAATATTGTTTCCTCATCTGTAGATAGTGCTATCCCATCCTTCTTTTTATCCCAAACTGGAGGACACTGCGTATGTCTTTCTCCTACTAATTTAATACACTGATCATATTTTTCTTTTTCAGCATCCACAGCAGCTGGAGCATTTGTAGTAGTACAATTTAACACATGGTCTGTAAATCTTTCCTGCGTTCCTCCCACAGGATCAGTATACTTTTCTCCAATCCTTACCCCCCTACCCTTAGCGTTGACAAAACTAATTTTATAATTCCTATTCACTTCTCTATATTCACCGCTAGTATCTTTTAAATAAACAGTCGTATTTCTCCCCCAAAAATTTTCACTAAGTATTTCATCTAATTCTATTTTATAAGTACTAATAGATACTTCCTTACATTTTTTGCTTGTCCTACTCTCTTCCGTTCCACTGCCATCTCTCACTAAAGCACAGTCCAGCATTTTTCCACTCGTTGGGGCTGGACATGCGGCAAAAACAACACCCGGCAAACTAAAACCAAATAGCACTACTGCTAAAATAATTATATTTCGTGTAAATATTTTTTTCATATTACAATGTTCTATAAATACGTGCAGCTGCACTGTTTATAAGCTCTGCATCTCTTTTTGTCTGGTCTATATCAGATGGATATGGAGTGCGATATGTTTCTATCATCTCACGCAATGCGGTATCTGCAGTATCTATGTCTCTACCATAATACCAATTTGTGGCAGTAAGAATCTGAGAAATAAAAGGAGCCATAAGTGGATCCTCTGCCTGCTCTGAGAGATGTGACCTTACTGGAGATGGTAAATCTGTGGCTTCTGTATATGCTTTTATATTATTTGGGGTAGAAATAAAGCGAATAAAATCCCAAGCAGTATCTTTATTTTTAGATTTATCTACCACAGACTCTACCCAATAACTTGCTACATTTACTGGATTACCATCACGCAATTGTGGAATAGGAACAATTGACACATTCATTTGTGGGGCACGTGCCTTTATTCGTGTTTTATCATAAGCAAACCCAAAGTAGAAGACACTTTGTTGATTTGTAAATGCTTCTAGTGCTGTATCAAATGTATTATTCCATGTATATACTTCTTTTGATTGTTTAGAAAAATCTGTAAAAAAACGAAGAGACTGCAATGTGGGATGTGTATCACGAAGCTTGTTTATATTTCCTGCAAATGTAACATACCCTGGTTGGGTTACATTCACACCATTTTGGAGCATAAGTAATGCCAAAATATCTGTAGCATTATCTATATTATCTGCAGTTCCTAGTGCTACACCAGATTGTAAAACAGCACCATCACTATCTTTCTTTGTAGTTTGTATAACTGCTTCCATAAATTCATCCCATGTAGTAGGAGGAACTGCAATTCCAGCACGATCTAGCAAATCTTTATTATAATAAAGTGCCAAAGTATCTACTGCCAAAGGGATACCATATATT
>JABIGQ010000032.1 GCA_018650085.1 Candidatus Magasanikiibacteriota bacterium
CCCATATGGAGCATGTACTCGCTGTACAGGGCTAGGATATACGCTAGATGTAGTAAAAGAACTCATTATACCAAACCCACGATTGACACTAGCAGAAGGCGCTATTCAGCCATGGACACGTATAGTAGGTAATCAACAACAGTATAAAAAATTACTAAAAGCAGTGGCTGAAGTACATGGATTTTCTGTAGATACTCCTGTCGCAGAATTATCTAAAAAAATAATGGATATTATTTACTATGGGACAGAGAAACACACATATATTGTGGATGAAAAAGAAACTCCTTTTTTAGGAGTTGTCCCAAATTTGATTCACCGTCATGCGACTACTGAATCAGAATATGTGAGAAAAGAGATAGAACAATATATGCGTGAACGTATTTGTCCAGTATGTGAAGGAAAGAGATTAAAAAAAGAATCATTATTTGTCCGTATTGGAGAGTATAGTATTTCAGATATTGCAAACTTAAGTATAGAAGAAGCATTGAACTTCTTTACTATAAAAAAAGGAAAGACAAATATATTTCTTTCTCATATATCTATAAAAGAAAAACCAGTGGCACTTCCAGTGATGAAAGAAATTTATGAACGCCTGTATAATCTGCATGCGGTTGGTTTACCATATCTCACATTAGACAGATCTGTGACTACTCTGTCTGGCGGAGAAGCACAGCGTATCCGTTTATCATCTCAATTATCTACTGGACTTACAGATGTGATATATATTTTAGATGAGCCATCTATAGGATTGCATCCAAAAGATAATAACAAATTGATTGAAACACTCAAACACCTGCGAGATCTAGGCAATACGGTCATAGTAGTAGAGCATGATGCAGAAACTATGATGGCTGCAGACATGATTATAGATGTAGGTCCCGGTGCCGGGGCAAAGGGTGGAAAAATAATTGCTACAGGAACCCCTGAAGAAATTATAAAACAAAAAAAATCTATAACAGGACAATATTTGTCTGGAAAAAAGATTATTGACCCACCAAAAAAATATAGAAAAGGAAGTGGGCAACATCTAGAAATTATAGGCGCAACTGGAAATAATTTACAAAACATAGATGTTTCTTTTCCACTTGGAACCTTTATTTCTGTTACTGGCGTTTCTGGTTCTGGAAAATCTACGTTGATTATAGATACGCTGGCACGTGCACTTGCAAAGAAATTTTATAGAGCAAAGGCAGAACCAGCACTTCATAAAGAAATAAAAGGAATTGAACATATAGATAAAGTTATTTCTATCAACCAAGCGCCTATTGGGCGGACACCTAGAAGTAACCCTGCTACATATACAGGCTTATTTACTTTAATACGAGATATATTTGCAAAACAACCAGAGGCAAAAATTAGAGGATATGATGCTGGTATGTTTAGTTTCAATGTACGTGGTGGTGGAAGATGTGAAGCGTGTGCAGGAGAAGGATACAGACGCATTCCTATGCAATTTTTACCTGATGTGTTTGTAGAATGTGGGGAATGTGAAGGAAAAAGATATAACAAAGAAGCACTAGAAATTCATTATCGTGGTCATGATATAGCAGATGTGCTAGATATGACAGTAGATAGTGCATATAAATTTTTCAACGATGTACCAAATATCGCAGATAAACTCCGCCTTCTTCGAGAAGTGGGGCTGGGCTATGTACATCTGGGGCAATCAGCAACCACGCTCTCTGGTGGTGAGGCACAACGTATAAAGCTATCCACAGAGCTATCTAGACGATCTACAGGAAAAACACTCTATATATTAGACGAACCTACTACAGGATTGCATTTCGAGGATATTACTCGCCTGCTTCATGTATTACAAAAATTAGTAGAGAAGGGAAATACTGTTTTAACGATAGAACATAACCTTGATATAATAAAAAGTGCAGACTGGATTATAGATTTAGGACCAGAAGGTGGTACAAAAGGTGGAGAAATAGTAGCAGAAGGAAACCCACAAGATGTGGTAAAAAATAAAGCAAGTTTGACTGGGAAATATTTGAAAGAAATTATTTCTTAAAAAACAATATAAAAAAA